>NZ_CP070950.1:1265548-1581935 GCF_017084525.1 Conexibacter sp. SYSU D00693 | reverse complement strand
CAAGGACCGCCTCAAGACCAACGCGTTCGGCATGTCGGGCGGCCAGCAGCAGCGCCTGTGCATCGCCCGCGCGATCGCGACGAACCCCGACGTGATCCTCATGGACGAGCCGTGCTCGGCCCTGGACCCGATCTCGACGGGCAAGATCGAGGAGCTCATGCTCGAGCTCAAGGAGAGCTACTCGATCGTGATCGTCACCCACAACATGCAGCAGGCCGCGCGCGTCTCGGACCGCACCGCCTTCTTCATCGTGGACCTCAGCGCGGGCGAGTCCAACCGCATCGGCCGGCTCGTCGAGCTCAACCCGACCGAGAAGGTCTTCACCAACCCCGACGACCCTCGCACCGAGGAGTACGTCACGGGCAAGTTCGGCTGAGCCGGGCACCATGGCCGCGGTGTCCAACCGCCAGCACTTCGCGGAGGAGCTGGCGGCCGTGGAGGAGCAGGCGCTGGGCGGGATCGACATCGTCGTCGCGCAGGTCGACCGCGTCGTCGAGGCCCTCGAGCACCAGGACGTCGAGCTGGCGGCGCTGGTCGTCGCCAACGACGACCTCGTCGACGGCCGCTACCTCGAGGTCCACCAGCGGATCCTGTCGCTCTTCGCGCTGCAGGCGCCGGTGGCCGGGGACCTGCGGACGGTCGCGGCGCTCCTGCACGTCATCAAGCACGTCGAGCGCATGGGCGACCAGTGCGTGAACATCGCCAAGCTCCTGCCCATCACGGGCAACGAGCCGCCGGTGCAGGAGGACATGCTCTCGCGGCTGCTGCACATGGGCCGCGCGGCGCGGTCGGAGTCCTCGCAGGCGAAGATCGCCTTCGCCTCGCGCGACGTGGAGCTCGCCTACGACCTCGCCCGCCAGGACCGCGAGCTCAACCGGCTCAACCGCGAGGTCTTCCGCATGGCCGTGCAGTGCGGGACCGACGAGGACACGCGCGAGTGGGCGATGACCATGACGATGGTCGCCCGGGCGTTCGAGCGCATCGGGGACAACGCCGTGGACATCGGCGAGCAGGTCGCGTTCGTCGTCACGGGGCTGTTCCGGGAGTTCAGCGACTCGTCGCACCCCGGTCAACCCTGGCGCAACAGCTGAACGGCGAGCGTCTACGCGCCAACTTGTCCGGCGCTGAGGTCGGTCTTCGCGGGGGTTGTGCGCCGACTTGTGAAGGGGTGGTGACCAACAGGGTGTCGAAGCATGGACGGCGTCCGGCCGCGCCCTATCGTTCTCGGTAGATGACCGAGCGGACTTCCACCGGGCTCGCGGGCGGGACGCCCCGGATCGCGGTGATCGACACCGACACCGGCTTCCTCCAGGTCCTGGGCAAGCGCCTCGAGCGCCTGGGCTGGGAGCACCGGGTCGTGGGCGGGGCCATCCCCGTCGAGACCGTCGTGGCGATGCGCCTCAGCGCGCTCGTCGTCGACCTGTCCACGCTCGGGGCCCACGGCTGGGACTACCTCGAGCGCGTGTGCGACGAGCTGCCGGGCCTCGGCGTCGTCGTCTGCACGGGCCAGTCGACCGTCGCCCAGCGCGTCCGCGCGCTGCGTCTCGGCGCCGACGACTGGCTGTCCAAGCCGTGCCACCCGGAGGAGCTGATCGCCCGCGTCGAGGCGGTCGTCCGCCGCCGGCGCCGCACGGCCTCCCGCGAGACCTCCGGCCCGATCAAGGCCGGGATGCTCGAGATCCGGTCCGACCGCTTCCAGGCGTTCGTCGACGGGCGCTCCGTCGACCTCACCCGCCGCGAGTTCGAGCTCATCGAGCTGCTGGCGTCCGCCGAGGGCCGCGTCCTCGAGCGCGAGGAGATCTACCAGCGCGTCTGGGGCTACGCGATGGCCCGCGGCGACCGCTCCGTCGACGTCTTCGTGCGCAAGCTGCGCCAGAAGCTCGACAAGGCCTCGCCGGGCTGGCGCTACATCCACACGCACTTCGGCGTGGGCTACCGCTTCTCGGCCGAGCCCGCCGAGGCCGCCGAGGCGGCCGCGGCCGACACGGTCGCCGCCCGCGAGCAGGAGCCGGCGGCGTCGCCGGTGGACGCCGTGGAGGCGTCGCTCGCCGCCGAGCTCGAGACGCTGGCGCGCTAGACGCCCGCCGGGTGGTCGCTCCCCGCCGCGCGCCCGTGCGCGGCGGGTAGCCTGAGGGTCGATGACGACCGGCGTCCGCAACGTCCTCATCCTCGTGGCGCTCGCGGCGCTCGTCGCGTTCCTGCCGGGCGCGGGGGACACCGCCGACTTCATCGGCGCGCTGCTGTCCGTCGGCATCCTCGTCGCGCTCGTCTGGTTCCTCGTGCACCTGTACCGCGAGAACCGCTCGGACGTCTTCGGCCTGGGCGACCGGCACCGGGCGATGCTCTACGGCGCCCTCGGGGCGTTCGCCGTCGCGATGGCGGCGCGGGACAAGCTGCTGGACGAGGGCTCGAGCATCGGGATCGTCGTCTTCTTCGCGCTCATGGGCGGCGCGATCTACGCGCTCGTGCTGGTGTACCGGCAGTGGCGGGCGTACGGGATCTAGGGGCGACGCCGGTGACGCGGTCCGGCGCGGCTCGGGCGGTCGTGCGGGTTCGGGGCGGTGGTGAGGGTTCGGGGCGGTGGTGAGGGTTCGGGGCGGCCGTGAGGGTTCGGGGCGGTCGACGAACTGGCAGCCGCCGGTGAGCTTGAGGTTGACCGCCTCGCTCTCGTGACCCTGGAGTTGACCGCCGCAGAGGCGGTCAACTCCAGGGTCACGTACGGCGCGCCGCTCGCCGCGCCCGGCTCGTCGCTCCCCGCGCGTGTCGGTCGCACCAGGCGCTGCGCAGTCCTGCAACACCCGCGTGCTGACCCGTGACGGCCGCTCGCCGACCATGCGCGCGTGTCCCCGAGATCCCGCCGCCTCTGCGCCGGTGCGCCCCGCGACTGTGCCGGCCAGGCGACCGTCGAGCTGATCGCGCTGCTGCCGCTGCTCGTGCTCGTCGGGCTCCTCCTCTGGCAGGCGGTGGTGCTCGGCCACGCGCTGTGGTCGGCGGGCGCGGCGGCGAAGGCGGCGGCGCGTGCCGCGGCGATCGGCGCGGACGCGCGCGCGGCCGCCGAGGGCGTTCTCCCGCCGCGGCTCGACCACGGCCTGCGCGTCACGACCGACGACGGGGGCGAGGTCGCGGTGCGCGTGCGCCTGCCCGCGGTCGTCGGCGGCGCCAGGCTCGGCACCTACACCGCGCGCACGTGGATGGAGCCCCAGCGATGAGGCCCGCCCCTGCCCGGTCCTCGCGTCCATCCGGTGTCCGGGCGCAGCTCCACCGGAGCGAGCGCGGGCAGGCGAGCGTCGAGCTCGTCGCGGCCATCCCGCTCGTCGTCGCGGTCGCGCTGGCCGTCGCGCAGCTCCTCGCGGCGGGCGTCGCCCGCGAGCTCGCGGGCCAGGCCGCGCAGGCCGGGGCGATGGCGATCGTGCAGGGCGACGGCGATGCGCGGGCCGCGGTGCGCCGCGCCCTGCCCGACTGGTCGAAGGACCGCACGCGAGTACGCGTCGACGGCCACCACGTCGAGGTCGAGCTGCGTCCGGTCGCGCTCCTCCCCGGCCTCGCCGGCACGCTCACCGCCCGCCGCAGCGCCGACGCCGGGCCCTCGCCCGAGGCCGCCGTTGCCGGAGGGCCGCGCGGATGACCTTCGACCGCCTCGTCCGCCTCTTCCTCACCGCCCCGGCGACGGCACCGGCCCCGAGCCCCTACGCGCCCGAGGCGTCCCGGTTCGCGCCGCCCTCGGCCGGCGACGGCGTGCCGCCCGGGATGCCGCCCTTCGTCGCGGTCGTCGCTCGCGCCCAGGACGCTGCCGTCGCGGGCGCCGCCATCGCCCTCGCGCTGCCGGGCTCGGGCAGGGACGCCGCGGTCCTGGCGGTGTGGGCACCTGGTGACCGGGACGCGCCCGCCGACCAGGGCGGCGACCTGCCCGCTGCTCCGGACGACCGCGACCACCGCACGCCGCACGCCGAGGCTCCACCGCCCGCGCTGCTCGCCGCACCCGCGGCCCGGCGCGCGGCGAAGGCGCTCGAGGCGCGGGGGCTGCCAGCGGCGGCGCGCGGGCGGCTCGCCGTCCTCCCGCTGCCCGGCGACGTGGACGCCGCCGCCGACGCTGCGGGCCGCGCGGCAGGTCTCGGCCTGCCGCTCATCCTCGCCCTCGGCGGCCCGAACGACCCGGCCTTCGCGCCGCTCCTCGCCCACGCCGACAGGATCGTCGTCGCCACGCCGCCGGGCGCCTCCGACGCGCTGACCGCACTGGCCGTGGCGGACGCCGCGCGGGGCGGTCGGGGGACGGGCCACCTCGTCCTGCCGCCCGGCCCGGGTCGCACCGTCGTCACCTCGGGTCTCACCATCCCGCCGGCGCTGCGCCGCGCGGCCGACGCGGCGCTGCGCGGCCACGAGGGCGGCGCGACGAGGCACGACGGGCGCTCGCGATGATGCCCCCGTGCTCGCTCGCCCCGCCGTCGCCGCCCTCGCGATCACCGGCGCCCTCGGCGCTCCGGCCGCCGCCGCGCCCTCGACGACCGCCGCGACGCCCGCGCTGACCCTCGAGGCGCCGCGCGTCGCGCCGTCCACGGCCTTCTTCGGCGGGGAGCCCGTCGCGGTCTCCTTCGCCGTGACAGCGCCGGCGCCGCCGCTGCTGCACGTCGAGGTCACGAGCGACCGGACCGGCCGCATCGCACGCCGGATGGTCGTCGCCGACGTGCTGCCCGGCATGCGGCGCCGCGTGACGTGGGACGGCGTGACCGGGGACGGCCGGGCCGCCGCGGACGGGCGCTACCGCGTGCGCGTCGTGGTCCCGGGGACGACGGTGCGCCGCCGCCTGGGGATGTTCGTGCTGCGCGGCAGGACGTTCCCCATCCGCGGGCGGCACGCCGACCGGGGCGCGATCGGGCAGTTCGGAGCCGGGCGCAACGGCGGCCGGACCCACGAGGGCTTCGACGTCAACGCGCCGTGCGGCACGCCCCTGGTCGCCGCGCGCGCCGGCCGCGTCGTGCGCAGCCGCTTCGACCCGGTCCTCTACGGCCACGAGGTGGTCGTCCGCGGCCTGCTCGACGGCCGCACCTACCGCTACGCCCACCTGCGCGACCGCCCGCTGGTCCGTCGCGGCGAGCGTGTCCGCACCGGCCAGCGCATCGGCTCCGTCGGCGACACGGGCAACGCCCGCACGACCGGCTGCCACCTGCACTTCGAGCTGCGCGTCGGTGGCCGGCTCGTCGACCCCCGTCCGCACCTCCACGCCTGGGACCGCTGGAGCTGACCGCGTGTGCTCCCGTGACGTTCGCGTGCTGTTCCGTGACGCGTCTCCCGGGACGCTGCGCGGGTGCGAGCACGCGGGTGCAGCGAGGACGGGCAGGCGACGGTCGTCCTGGTCGGCCTGCTCGTCGCGGTGCTCCTCGGCGCGCTGCTGCTCGGCGGCCTCGGAGCGGCACTGGCGCAGCGCAGCGACCGCCAGCGGGCGATGGACCTCGCAGCGCTGGCCGGTGCCCGGGCGATGCGCGAGGCCTACCCGCGGCTGTTCGAGCCCCCGGAGGTCGGCGGCGCGGCGAACCCGCGGTGGCTGAGCCACCCGCGCTACCTCGAGCTGGGTCGCGCGGCGGCGCGGGCGACCGCGCGGCGCAACGGCGTCGCCGACGTGGAGGTCGACCTGCCGTCGGAGGACGGCCTGCCGCCGCTGCGCATCGACGTGCGCGACGCGCGCCCGATCGAGGTCGGCCGCTTCGACGTGCCGGTGACCGTGCGCGCGCAGGCCGAGCTCGTGCCCGACGCGGGCGCCGGGATGGCCCCGCTGCTGAGCGGCAACCCTGGCGAGTACCGGGGGCCGTTCGCGACCAGGCAGGGCAAGCCGATGCGGCCCGACGTCGCCCTGGCGTTCGACCGGATGGCCGCAGCGGCGCGCGCCGACGGCGTCACGCTGCTCATCACGAGCGCGTTTCGCAGCGACGCCGAGCAGGCCGTCCTCTGGGCCCGCCACCCGGACCCGAAGTGGGTCGCACGGCCCGGCACGTCGCTGCACCGCCTCGGGACGGAGCTCGACCTCGGCCCGCGCGCGGCGTACGGGTGGCTCGCGGCGAACGCCAAGCGCTTCGGCTTCCTCCAGCGCTACGGCTGGGAGCCCTGGCACTTCGGCTTCGTCAGGAACCCCGGATCGGTGTCCGTCGGCGCGGTGCCCGAGGTGCGCGCCGCGGAGCGCGGCGGCGACGACGGCGCCGGCGGCGGAGGGGAGGGCGGGGGCCCGGGCTCGGGCCTGCCGTCGTGGGTGCCGGCGCGCTTTCGCGCGACCATCGCCAGGGCGGCGATGCGGTGGTCGATCTCGGCGGCGCTGCTGGCGGCACAGCTGCGCCAGGAGTCCGGCTTCGACCCGGACGCGCGCTCCGGCGCCGGGGCGATGGGCATCGCGCAGTTCATGCCAGGGACGGCACGGTCGCTGGGCCTGCGCGACCCGTTCGACCCCGAGCAGGCGATCGACGCGCAGGCGCACCTGATGCGCGACCTGCTGCGCCAGTTCGGCTCGGTGCCCCTGGCCCTGGCGGCCTACAACGCGGGGCCCGGGGCGGTCCAGCGGTTCGGCGGCATCCCGCCGTTCCGCGAGACGCAGGACTACGTGGTGCGGATCCTCGGGCTCCTGCACGGCGCCGGCGACCTGCTGGTGCCGGCCGCCGGGCTGGAGGTGCGCCTCGTGGCGTGAGCCGCGGGCGCGGACGTCGCTACGCGCAGGCGACGCAGGCCGGCGGCGCCTCGCGAGCGAGGGCGTCGGCCGCGCGCCGCGCCGCCTGCGAGAGCGGCTTGCGGGAGGGCTTGGTCGTGTTGGCGGCGAGGGCCCGCCGGGCCGCGACCGCGGCGGTCAGCCGTCCGCCGGGGGCGTCGGTCGGCCGGGTGAAGCGGCCCGTGCGGGCGCTGGAGGCCAGCCGCTGCTCGCGGCTGCGCCGGGCGCTCTGACGGAGGGTGGTGCTGAGAAGGCCTTCTGCTGCGCGCTGCTGGATGGTGCTCATCGTCTGTCCGTTCCGGAGTGGGGCTCCACTTGTACGGGACCCACTGTAGCGCCCAACCGGAGCACCCCTCCGAATGTGGGGGCCGAGCGGCTAGTCGGCTGCCGTCCCGGCACGCGCCTCGTGCGCCGCGATGCGCGCGGCGAGGCCGTCGAGCAGGCACGCGAGGCCGAACTCGAACTCGTCGACGACCTCCTCCATCGCACCGGACTCCCAGGCCCGGGTGATCGTGGGGTGGTCCTCCGGGACGAAGTACGTCTCCCAGAACGTCATCCGCGCGCCCCACCACGCCTCGTCGTCCTGGCCGGTGGCCTGCGTCGCGGCGACCTCGCCGAGCTCGTAGCGCGACCAGCCGCCGACGAAGGAGCCGACGAGCTGCGTGATGACGATCCACTCCTTCGCGGGCAGGCCGGTGCCCGCCGCCGCGTCCATGAGCGACTCGACGCTGCGCATGAGGTTCGGGCCGAGCGGCGGGCGGGACATCGTCACGTTGAGCGTCCACGGATGGCGGCGGTGGTGCTCGCGCGCCGCGCGGGCGCAGAACGCGAGCCGGTCGCGCCAGCCGACGACCTCCGGCCCGGGGTTCGGCGCCTCGCCGATGACGTGGTCGAGCATGAGCTCGAGCAGCTCCGCCTTGCCCGGCACGTGGCGGTAGAGCGACATCGTCCCCGCGCCGAGCTCCTCGGCGATGCGGCGCATCGAGACCGCCTCGAGGCCGTCGGCGTCGGCGATCGCCACCGCGGCCTCGACGATCCGGTCGACCGACAGGGCCGGCTTCGGCCCCCGCGACGGACGCCCGTCGCCGGCCCGGTGGTGGCGCCACAGGAGCTCGAGGCTGCGCTGCGGATCCCCGCGTCCGACGTCCGTCTCGCCCGCCATGTTGCGCAGATCCTACGACGTGCGTACAGTGCACGCAGAACGTTTGGCGTACGGCGTACTCAAAGGAGGAGGGACACGATGGCGACGGCGGTGCTGGCGCAGGGCGTGGGCAAGCGGTTCGGTGAGACGCAGGCGCTCGAGGGCTTCGACCTCGAGGTGCCGGAGGGCGCCGTGTGCGGGCTGCTCGGCCCGAACGGCGCGGGCAAGACGACGGCCGTGCGGATCCTCGCGACGCTCCTGCGCGCCGACGCCGGCCGCGCCGAGGTGGCGGGCTTCGACGTGGCGCGACGCCCGCGCGACGTCCGCCGCCGCATCGGCCTCACCAGCCAGCACGACGCGGTCGACGAGGAGCTCACCGGCCGGCAGAACCTGGAGCTCTTCGGCCGGCTGCACCGCCTGTCCTCGCGCGAGGCCCGCACGCGCGCGGGCGAGCTGCTCGAGCAGTTCGGCCTGGCCGAGGCCGCCGACCGCGCGGCCAAGGGCTACAGCGGCGGCATGCGCCGCCGGCTCGACCTCGCCGCGAGCTTCCTGATGGCCCCGCGCGTGCTCTTCCTCGACGAGCCCACGACCGGCCAGGACCCGCGCAACCGCCAGGAGGTGTGGGAGGTCGTCCGCGGCCTCGTGGCCGGCGGCACGACGGTGCTGCTGACCACGCACTACCTCGACGAGGCCGACCAGCTGGCCGACCAGATCTCGGTCATCGACCGGGGCCGCGTCATCGCCGACGGCACGCCCGCCGCCCTGAAGAGCCGGCTCGGCGGCGACCAGCTCGACGTCGTCGTCCGCGACGGCGCGCAGCTCGCCGCGGCCGCCGCGCTGGTCGCGCGGGCCGCTCCGCCCGGCACGACGCCCGCGGTGGACCCCAGCCACCGCCGGATCACCGCGCCGGTGCACCAGCGCGTCGCGTCGCTCACCGCCGTGCTGCGCGCGCTGGAGGAGGCGGGCATCGAGGCCGAGGACGTCGCCGTGCGGCGCCCGACCCTCGACGAGGTCTTCCTGCGGCTGACCGGCCGGCGCGAGCACGAGGAGGTCGCGGCATGACCGTCGCGCTGCGCTGGGCCGCCCTGGACTCGTGGAACATCGCGCGCCGGGACGTCCTGCGCTGGGTCGCCAACCCGACGCGCGTCCTCGCCGAGCTCGGGTTCTCCGCCTGCTTCGTCCTGCTCTTCGGCTACGTCTTCGGCAGCGGCATGACCGTCCCGGGCGGCGGCGACTACCTCGAGTTCCTCATGCCGGGGCTCTTCGCGCAGTTCACGGCGTTCGGCGTCGGCGCGACGATGCAGGAGATCGCCTCGGACGCCGAGCGCGGCATCACCGACCGCTTCCGCTCGCTGCCCATCTCGCCGGTCGCCGTCGTCGCCGGGCGCGCGATGGCCGACATGCTGAACTCGATCGCGGGCCTGGCCATCACGATCGGCGTCGGGCTGGCCGTCGGCTGGTCCTGGCACGGCGGGACCGCGGACGCGCTGGCCGCGCTCGGCCTGCTGCTGCTCCTGCGCTTCGCGTTCCTGTGGATCGGGATCCTCCTCGGGCTCATCGCCCCGAGCGCCGACGCGGTCAACGCCCTGTGGATGCTGCTGTTCCCGATCACGATGCTGACGAGCGCGTTCGTCGCGCCCGAGCTCATGCCGGGCTGGCTCGGGTTCCTGGCCGAGTGGAACCCGCTGAGCTCGACGATCACCGCGACGCGCGAGCTGTTCGACAACCCCGGGGTGCCCGCCGAGGGCGGCTCCTGGGTGGTCGACCACGCGCTGGCGCTCGCCGTCGTCTGGCCGGTCGTCCTCGTCGCGGTGTTCCTGCCGCTGGCGGTCTGGCGCTTCCAGCGGCTCAGCCGCTGACCCGGCGGCGCGCCGGGGCCCGTGCGGCCCTGGCGCGCTTGCCCGCCGCCGCCGCGTAGTCCTTCAGCGCCGGCTCCGCGCCCACCCGCCGCGCGGTGAGCAGCGTCTTGGCCAGGAACGCCGCGGAGTCGAGCGTCGAGAGCGCGCCGAGGGGCCGGTCCACCGAGGGCATCGTCGTGCTCCGGCACACGCCCCTGCTGACGCGCGAGGGGTCGGCCGGGCCGTCGTGGTCGAGCGCGTCGATCGCCAGCGAGTAGGCGACGTGGTCGAGGACGCCGAGGAGCAGGTGCTCGTTGAGGTCGAGCGGGCAGAGCTCCTGGATCGCGACGTTCGTGATGCGACCCTCGCCCGTGCGCAGCGCCGAGGACCCGGTCCGCGCGTCGGCGTTGGGGACGACGACCTCGTCGGTGTGCGAGTAGACGACGGTGTAGTCGATCCCGGCCCACGTCTCCGCCTCGCTGTTGAGCGCGCGCATGAAGCGCGAGTCGTCGCGCTGCTGCCAGATCGACGGCGCGCAGCCGCCCGGCAGGCCGCAGAGCGGGCGGGCGACGACGGTGCCGTGGTTCGACGGCGCGAGGCCGATGACGTCGTCGACGAGCGCGCGGGTGTCGGGGAAGAAGCGCAGCGCCCAGCGGGTGACCATCCCGCCCTGGGAGTGGCCGACGACGTCGACCTTGCGCCCTGAGAGCGCGTGGATGCGGTGCAGCTGGCGCACGACGTACTCGCCGGAGACCTGGATGTCGGCCATCCCGGAGGCCGGCGGGTCGTACGTGCAGTAGGGACGGCCGGCCGCCCGCAGCGCGGGCTCCCAGCTGAACGAGAAGTCCTGGCGCGTGTCGACCGTCGTCCCGGGGATGAGCAGGACCGGGTCGCGCGTCGCGCCGTGCACGTCGTCGGTGCAGCGCAGCAGCCGCTGGGCCTGCTCGGCCGTGACCGACGGCTCGGTCGCGGCCTGCGCCGCCGCCGCGCCGGTCAACCCCGTGGCGACCGCCGCCAGCGCCGCGGCCCGTCGCACCATGCGTCCTGCGCCCATCCTCGAGGCCTCCCGTGACCCGCTGTCTGACAGGGCGTCAGCCTAGCCGCATCACGCCTACGCGGACGCCGGTGCAGTCACCGGCGCCACGGGCGCCTGCACCGCCGGGCGCACCTCGACGGGGATGCCGTTGAGCACCGCCGTCCCCGTCAGGGGCTCCAGGTCGAGCTCGTCGGTCAGGACGTTCGAGCTCACGCCGGGCCGCTCGGCGGCGACCCGCATGCGCGAGCCCGGCGCGTCGTGGCCCCAGCCGTGCGGGAGCGAGACGACGCCCTGGCGGATCTCGTCGGTCACCTCGACCGGGACCTCGACCTCGCCCACACGGGAGCGCACGCAGGCCCGCGCGCCGTCGAGCAGTCCCAGCCGCGCAGCGTCGTCGGGGTGGACGAGCAGCGTGCAGCGCTCGGGCCCCCGGGCGAGCAGCGGCAGGTTGTGCATCCAGGAGTTGTTGGACCGCAGGTGGCGGCGGCCGATGAGCACGAGCGCGCCGTCGTCCACCACCGCGTCGAGCAGCTCGTGCAGCGCCGCCCCGGCCGCGAGCAGCGGCTCCGGCGCCAGGTCGATCCGGCCGTCGGGCGTGCGCAGCGCCTCGGGCAGCCGCGAGCGCAGCGGCCCGAGGTCGACACCGTGGGGCGTCGCCTCGAGCGCGGCGAGCGACAGCTCGCCCGGCCCGGGCGCCCAGAGCTCCGGGAAGCCCGCGCCCTCGGGACCGCAGCGCAGCAGGAGGTCGAGCAGCCGCTCGGGCCCGACCCGCGGGGCCAGCGCCTCGAGCACCGCCTCGGCGTCCAGGCCGTGCGCCGGCGACCACGCGTCGCCGACCTCGCGCTGGACGGCCTGCAGCGCCACGAAGCGGTCGAGCGCGGCGACGTCGGCGTCGGGTCCCTGGCCCGCGACGATGCCCGTCAGCCGCAGCAGGATCTCCCACTCGTCGGGCGTGCCCTCCGGCAGCGCGACCACCGGCGCCGAGAAGTTCGCCACGTCGCGCACGGAGAAGCCGTAGAGGGCGATGTCGTAGTGCGGGCGCTCGAGCGGCGACGGGGCGGGGAGGACGACGTGGGCGTGGCGGGTCGTCTCGTTGCGGTAGAGGTCGACGCTCACCATCGCGTCGAGCGTCGCGAGCGCCGCGTCGAGCCGCCCGGTGTTCGGGGTCGAGACCACGGGGTTGCCGGCGACGGTGATGAGCCCGCGGACCTGCCCCTCGCCGGGCGTCTGCACCTCGTCGGCGAGCGTGGCCACCGGCAGCTCGCCGAGGACCTCCGGCAGCCCCCGCACACGCGACGCCCACCGGCCCACCCGCGTGCCGCGGCCGCGCCCCGGCTCCCCGCGCGTCGTCGACGAGCCGGCGGCCGGCCGCGGGAACATCGCGCCGCCCGGGTGGTCCAGCGCGCCCGTCAGGACGTTCACGACGTCGACGAGCCACGAGGCGACCGCGCCGTGGCGCTGCGTCGTCGTCCCGATCCGCCCGTAGACGACCGCCGCCGGGGCCGCCGCGGCCAGCCCGCCCGCCAGCGCCCGGATCGCACGGGCCTCGACGCCCACCGCGTCCGCGACCGCCTCGGGCGTGAACGGCTCGAGGAACTCGAGCAGCTCCGCCTCGCGGGCGAGCAGCGGGCGCAGCCGCTCGGCGAGCCGCGGGTGCTCGGCGGCCAGCGTCCGCGCGACCGCTGCGAGCAGCAGCGCGTCCGTCGCCGGCCGGATGGCCAGGTGGACGTCGGCCTCCTGTGCCGTGCGGGTCCGTCGCGGGTCGACGACCACCACCTGACCGCCGCGGGCGCGGATCGCCCGCAGGCGCCCGCGCACGTCGGGCGCCGTCATGAGCGACCCGTTGGACGCCAGCGGGTTCGCGCCCAGCATGACCAGGTAGCGCGTGCGGTCGAGGTCCGGCACCGGCACCGCCGCCGCGCTGCCGAACATGAGGCCGGAGGCGACCTGCTTGGGGTACTGGTCGACCGTCGAGGCGCTGAAGACGTTCTTCGACCCCAGCGCCTTGAGCAGGACGCGGCCGTAGAGGATCGCGCTGAGCCCGTGGGCCGACGGGTTGCCGAGGTACACCGCGACCGCGTCGCGTCCGCCGGCGTCGAGCACTCCCCGTAGCAGCCGGTCAGCCTCGGCGAACGCCGCGTCCCACGTCGTCTCCTCACCGTGCACGAGCGGCGCGCGCAGCCGGTCGGGGTCGTGGTGCAGCTCGCCGAGCGACACGCCCTTGGGACAGAGGAACCCGTGCGAGAAGACGTCGTCCGCGTCGCCGCGGACCTTCTCCACACGGCCGTCCTCGGAGACGTCGATGGCCAGCCCGCAGGTCGCCTCGCACAGCGGGCACGTCCGGTACGCGGTCGGCATGGGCCGACGCTACCGGGCTGACGGGTGCCTGGCACCCACCACTCGGGCGCGTGGCGGGTGCCAGGCACCCGTCACGCGTCGTCGAGGAGGTCGTTGCGGGTGACGACCTCCTCCATGAGCGTCTTGTAGCCCACGCGGTCGAAGACCACGGTGAGCTTGCCGTCGGCCGCCTGCTGGACGGTGCCCGCGCCCCACTCGGGGTGCTCGACGCGGTCGCCCGTCGACCAGGCCGAGGACGACGCCTCCTCGGCGCCGCCACCGGCGTCGCAGACGTCGCACGCGTCACAGGGCGGGTCGTAGTCCTCCCCGAAGTACCCGAGCAGGAACGCGCGCCGGCAGCCGTCGTGCTCGGCGTACCCGCGCATCATCTCCACGCGCGAGCGGTCGAAGGTCTCGCGGTCCTCCTCGGCCTGCGCCGCCTCCTCGAGCCCCTCGTCGAGGTCGGCGCCCCGGACGGCCTGGACCTCGCCGTCGGGCCGGACCTCCGCCACGCCCGCGTCCTCGAGCCGGTGCACGACCGTCGCGAGCTTCGAGCGCGACACGTCGAGCTCCTCACGCAGCTCGTTGGGGTCGACCGGGTCGCGATGGGCGCGCAGCACCGTCGCCACGCGCTCCATCGCCGCGCGGTCGACCTTGCCGCTGGCGAAGAACCGCCGCCGGCCGAGGTCCTCCGGGCGGTAGAAGAGCTCCGCCCGCGACGGCTCCCCGTCGCGGCCCGCGCGCCCGAGCTCCTGGAAGTACGCGTCGACGGACTCCGAGACGTCGAGGTGCAGGACGAAGCGCACGTCGGGCTTGTCGACGCCCATGCCGAAGGCGATCGTCGCGACCATCACGTCGACCTCGCCGTCGTCGGCCATGAACGCCTCCTGCGCCGCCTCTCGGCGCTTGGCGCCCAACCCGCCGTGGTAGGCCGCCGCCCGCACGCCGCGCTCGCCCAGCGCCTCTGCGACCCGCTCGGTGTCCTTCTGGGTGGCGACGTAGACGATGCCCGGCAGCGCGCCGTCCTCGGCCAGCTCGACCGCGCGGTCCAGCAGCGCGCGGCGCTTGTCCTCGTCGTCGTGGAAGCGGTGGACGCCGAGCCAGATGTTCGGCCGGTCGAACCCGCGGACGACCACCGCGGCGTCCTGCATCCCCAGCGCCTCGACGACCTCGGCGCGAACCGGCGGCGCCGCGGTCGCGGTGAGCGCCAGGACCGTGGGTCGGCCGACCGCGTCGATCGCCGCCGGGAGCTGCAGGTAGTCCGGGCGGAAGTCGTGGCCCCACTGCGAGACGCAGTGCGCCTCGTCGACGACGAAGAGCGACGGCTTCGCGCGCGCCAGGCGCTCGCGCGTGTCCTCGCGGGCCAGCTGCTCGGGCGCCAGCAGCACGTGCTCGACCTCGCCGGCCTCCAGCGCCTCGAACACCGCGTCGCGCGCGCCGTCCGACAGCGTCGAGTTGAGCTCGACGGCACCGCCGCTGTCGGTCTCCTCGGCGGACTCGACCTGGTCGCGCTGCAGGGCGATGAGCGGCGAGACGACGACCGTCGGGCCGTCGATGAGCGCCCCGGCGATCTGGTAGATCGCCGACTTGCCCGACCCGGTGGCCATGATCGCGAGCGTGTCGCGCCCGTCGAGCACGGACGCCACCGCCTCGAGCTGTCCCGGGCGCAGCTCGTCGAAGCCGAACCGCTCGCGGGCGACGGAGCGGATGCGGTCGGCGTCGGGACGGTCCATCGGTCCCGACGCGGTACCCGCTGGGGGCGTTCGTATCCTCGCTGGAGGTGTCCGGTGCGCCCGTCTCAGAAGGTCGTCGCTCGCGGCTGCTCGAACAGCGCCGCACCCTGCCCGACGGGCCGGGCGTCTACCTCTTCCACAACGCCAAGGGCAAGGTCATCTACGTCGGCAAGGCGAAGTCGATCCGCAAGCGCGTCGCCAGCCACTTCTCCAACCCGGTCACCCGCGGGGCCACGGAGATGGTCGACGAGATCGAGTCCGTCGAGTTCCTCCTCGTCGCCAGCGAGTCCGAGGCGCTCCTCGTCGAGCAGAACTTCATCAAGCAGTACCAGCCGAAGTTCAACATCCGGCTGCGCGACGACAAGAGCTACCCGTACATCGCGATCTCGATGGACGAGCCGTTCCCGCGCGTGTACTTCACGCGCGAGCGCCATCGCAAGAGCCGCGTGTACTTCGGGCCCTACTCGAGCGCCAAGCGCACGCGCGGCACGCTCGAGGTCCTCGGCAAGGTCTTCCAGTTCCGCTCCTGCCAGGGCGTCGAGCCCGGCCGGCGCTCCGGCTCGCCCTGCCTGGACTTCTACATCAAGCGCTGCGGGGCGCCCTGCGTGGGCCACGTCGACCAGGCCGGCTACCGCGAGGCCATCGACGGCGTCATCGCCTTCCTCAGCGGTCGCTACCGCGAGATCGAGCGCGACATCGAGGCCAAGATGCGCGAGGCCGCCGAGCGCCAGGACTACGAGCAGGCCGCGCTCGAGCGCAACCGCCTCAACGCGGTCAAGTCGCTCCTGCAGCGCCAGCGCGTGGCCAACGAGGCTGTCGGGACGATCGACGCCGTGGCCGTGGCGGTGAGCGGCACCGAGGCCAACGCCCAGGTCTTCCAGCTGCGCGACGGCGTGCTCAGCGACCGCCAGTCCTTCTACCTCGACAACGTCGCCGAGGAGGGGCTGGGGGAGGTGTCCCGCGAGTTCATCCTCCAGTACTACGCCGGGGCGACGGTCATCCCGCCGCAGGTCGTCGTCCAGTCCGAGGTCGAGGACCTCGACGTCCTCGCCGAGGCCCTGTCCACGCAGCGTGGCCGGCGCGTCGAGGTGCGCGCCGCCGAGCGCGGCGACAAGCGCCGCATCCTCGAGCTCGCCGAGCGCAACGCCCAGCTCGCGCTCGACCAGGAGAAGCTCAAGGCCGAGCGCCGACGCCAGCAGCGCGTCGAGGCGCTCGACGACCTGCAGGAGGCGCTGGGGCTCGAGACGCTGCCCCTGCGCATCGAGTGCTTCGACATCTCCAACCTCATGGGGACGCACACCGTCGCGTCGATGGTCGTCTTCGAGGGCGGCGCGCCGAAGAAGTCCGACTACCGGCGCTTCACCATCCGCAGCCTCGAGGAGGGCGTGCCCGACGACTTCGCGGCGATGTCCGAGGTGCTGTCGCGCCGCTTCGCCCAGTGGGAGCGCCAGCAGGACCTCTCGCCCCACGACCCGGACCGCAACGAGTCCTTCGCCACGCTGCCGAGCCTCGTCGTCATCGACGGCGGCAAGGGCCAGCTGTCGCAGGGCGTCGCGGCGCTCCAGGGCTTCCTCGACCGCGGCGTGGCCGTCGTCTCGCTGGCCAAGCGCATCGAGGAGGTCTTCCTCCCGGGGCGGCCCGCGCCCGTCGTCCTCGGCCACGACACGCCGGCGCTCCAGCTGCTGCAGCGCGTGCGCGACGAGGCCCACCGCTTCGCGATCACCCACCACCGCCAGCGGCGCGACAAGGCGATGACCACGTCGATCCTCGACGACCTCCCCGGCATCGGCCCGACCCGCCGCCGCGCGCTGCTCAACCACTTCGGCTCGCCCGATCGGGTGCTCGCCGCCTCGCGCGAGGAGCTCGAGTCCGTCCCCGGGCTCCCCGGCAAGACGGCGCGTCGCCTTCACGACTTCCTGCACAAGTCCGGCCGCTAGCTGCGGCAGACTGCAGAGCACGTGGCCGCCCTCGAGGACCTCGTCGTCATCACCGGGTTCTCCGGCGCCGGCAAGTCGACGGCGATGAACGTCTTCGAGGACGCCGGCTACTTCTGCGTCGACAACCTCCCGCCGGAGATGATCCGCTCGCTCGTCGAGCTCTTCCTGCACTCGGGCTCGAAGGTCGAGCGCGCCGCGGTGGTCTCCGACGTGCGCGGCGGCGAGCTGTTCGGGCACCTCGAGGAGGTCCTCGTCGAGCTCGAGGAGGCCAAGGTCCCGCACGAGCTGCTCTTCCTCGACGCCGACGAGACGACGCTGCTGGACCGCTACAAGGAGACCCGCCGCCGCCATCCGCTGGCGCCCGGGTCGTCGATCGTCACCGGCATCGCCGCCGAGCAGGAGCTCCTCGCGCCGCTGCGCGCCCGGGCCGACGTCGTCATCGACACGAGCGGCCTCAAGACCTCGCACCTGCGCCGGCGCATCGCCGACGAGCTGCTGCCGCGCCGCCAGGCCGGCCCGCTGGTCACGACCTTCCAGTCCTTCGGCTTCAAGCACGGCCCACCGCGCGACGCCGACCTCGTCCTCGACGTGCGCTTCCTGCCCAACCCGCACTACGTCGCCGACCTCCGGCCGCTCACGGGGCTGGACCAGCGCGTCGTCGACTACGTGGGGCGCGACGGCGAGCTCGACGCGTTCTACGCCCTGCTCGAGCCGCTGCTGGACTTCCTCCTGCCCCGCTACGAGCAGGAGGGCAAGGCGCACTTGCTCGTCGCGATCGGCTGCACCGGCGGCCGCCACCGCAGCGTGACGATCGTCGAGCACCTCGCCGAGCGCTACCGCGGCCGCGACGACCTCGTCGTCGAGGTCGAGCACCGCGACGCGGAGCGTCGCGTGGGGCGGGTGGGCTGAGGGCCTTCGGGCGGGGCGGCCGGTCTGGTGTTCGGCTCGGGGCGTGCGCCGGTCCGATGATGCGGAGTTGAAGGTCACGACGACCAACAACTCGGCGATGTCGACACTTCGGGTCCGAAGCGCAGACCCGGGCACAGCTCGCAGGCCCGGCGACCGACCGGCCTTCCCTCCTCTGTGCCGACCGGCGCCCGCACCGCCTCCCGCGGACGCCAGGACGGAACGCCACCCCGACGCCACCACCCCCGCCGCCCCGGCTGACAGGATCCGGCGCCGTGCTGGACCACGTCGGCCTCGAGGTCTCCGACCTCGCCCGCTCCGCCGCCTTCTACGACGCCGTCTTCGCCCGCCTGGGGATCCGCCGCGTCCACAGCGGCGAGCACGCCATCGCCTACGGCCGCCACGAGGCGCGCTTCTGGATCGTCCAGCGGGGCACGCCGCCGGCTCCCTCGTTCGGCCACGTCGCCATCAGCGCGGCGGGGCGGGCGGCGGTCGAGGCGGCGCACGCCGCGGGGCTCGAGCACGGCGGCAGCGACGACGGTCCGCCCGGCCCGCGGCCGCAGTACGGGGCGCGCTACTACGCGGCCTACCTGCGCGACCCGGACGGCCTGAGGGTCGAGGTCGTCTCCGGGGGCCACTAGATAGGGTCCGCAACCGCCTCCTCTCTCACCCTGAAGACGACGAAGGGACTCTGACCATGCCCGTCCGCGTTGGGATCAACGGCTTCGGCCGCATCGGCCGCAACGTGCTGCGTGCGGCGCTCGCGAAGGACGCCGACATCGACTGGGTGGCGGTGAACGACCTCACCGACGCCAAGACGCTCGCGCACCTCCTGAAGTACGACTCGATCCTCGGTCCCCTGGACCGCGAGGTCGAGGTCACGGGCGACGGCCTGCGGGTCGGCGACGACGAGATCAAGGTCCTCGCCGAGCGCGACCCGGGCGCGCTGCCGTGGGGCGACCTGGGCGTCGACGTGGTCATCGAGTCCACCGGCTTCTTCACCAAGCGCGACGACGCGGCCAAGCACCTGGACGCCGGCGCCAAGAAGGTCGTCATCTCGGCGCCCGCCAAGGGCGAGGACATCACCGTCGTGCTCGGGGTCAACTTCGACCAGTACGACAAGGACGCCCACCACGTCATCTCCAACGCGTCGTGCACGACGAACTGCCTCGCGCCGTTCGCCAAGGTCGTCAACGACGCGGTCGGCATCAAGCACGGCCTGATGACGACGATCCACGCCTACACGGCCGACCAGCGCCTGCAGGACGCGCCCCACTCCGACCTGCGCCGTGCTCGCGCCGCGGCCGTGAACCTCGTCCCGACCTCGACCGGCGCCGCCAAGGCCGTCGGCCTGGTCCTGCCCGAGCTCAACGGCAAGCTCCACGGCTTCGCGGTCCGCGCCCCGGTCCCGACCGGCTCGGTCGTCGACCTCACCTTCGAGGCCGAGCGCGAGACCAGCGTCGAGGAGGTCAACGAGGCCTTCCGCTCCAAGGCCGACCAGGGCGACCTCGCCGGGATCCTCAAGTACACCGAGGACCCGATCGTCTCCTCGGACATCGTCACCGACCCGTTCAGCTCGATCGTCGACGGCGAGCTCACCGCGGTCCTCGACGGCACCCTCGTGAAGGTCGTCTCCTGGTACGACAACGAGTGGGGCTACTCGAACCGCGTGGTCGACCTGGTCCAGAAGGTCCTGTAGTTGCGCACCCTCGACGACCTCGGGGACCTCGCAGGCAAGCGCGTCGTCGCGCGCGTGGACTTCAACGTCCCGCTCAGCGACGGCGCGATCACGGACGACCAGCGGATCCGTGCCGCGCTGCCGACGCTCGAGGAGCTTCGGCGGCGCGGGGCCGCGCAGCTGACGCTGCTGGCCCACCTCGGCCGCCCCAAGGGCAAGGACCCCGCCCTGTCACTCGCGCCCGTCGCCGCCCGCCTGGGCGAGCTGCTGGGTGAGGAGGTCGCGCTCGTCGACGAGCCCGAGCCGACCTCCCAGGCCGCCGTCGTGATGGTCGAGAACGTCCGGTTCTTCGACGGCGAGACGAAGGACGACGAGGCGCTCGCCGCGCGCTACGCGCGGCTCGGCGACGTCTACGTCGACGACGCGTTCGGCGCCGCGCACCGCGCGCACAGCTCGACGCACGCCGTCGCCAAGCTCCTGCCGAGCGCCGCCGGGCTCCTGCTCCAGCGCGAGGTCGAGACGCTCACCGGCATCCTCGAGGCGCCGCAGCGGCCGATGGTCGCCATCGTCGGCGGCGCGAAGGTCACCGACAAGCTCGGCGTCCTCGAGGCGTTCCTCGACCGCGCGGACACCGTCCTGGTCGGGGGCGCCATGTGCTTCCCGTTCTTCAAGGCCCAGGGCCATGAGGTCGGGGCGTCGCTGTGCGAGGAGGAGGGCCTGGACCCCGCCCGCCGCGTGCTCGACGCCGCCGCCGACAAGCTCAGGCTGCCGGTGGACCTCGTCTGCGGCGAGGCGTTCGACGCGTCGACGCCGGTGACCGCGCTCGACGGCGTCGACGTGCCCGAGGGGCTGATGGGCCTCGACGTGGGCCCGAGGACCGTGGCGGCCTACGCCGAGGCGATCGGCTCGGCGGGCACCGTGTTCTGGAACGGCCCCATGGGGGCCTTCGAGCTCGCCCCGTTCGCGGCGGGCACCAAGGGCGTCGCGGAGGCCGTCGCGGCCGCCCCCGGCACCACCGTGGTCGGCGGCGGGGACAGCGCCGCGGCCCTGAAGCAGTTCGGCCTGGAGGACGGCGTGACCCACCTGTCGACCGGCGGCGGCGCGTCGCTGGAGCTCATCGAGGGCAAGACCCTCCCCGGCGTGGAGGTCCTGAGCTGATGGCCCGCCAGCCGTTCATCGCCGGCAACTGGAAGATGCACAAGACCGTGGCGGAGGCCGAGGCCTTCGTCCAGGGCCTGCTGCCGCGCATCTACGACGCCGACCACTGCGACGTCGCCCTCTGCACGCCGTTCACGGCGCTGCAGGCGGTCGTCGACTCGACGCGCGGCTCGCGCATCGAGGTCTACGCGCAGAACATGCACCACGAGGCGCAGGGCGCCTTCACCGGCGAGGTCAGCGCGCCGATGCTCACCGAGCTCGACGTCCACGGCGTCGTCCTCGGCCACTCCGAGCGCCGCCAGCTCTTCGGCGAGACCGACAAGGCGCTGCAGCTGAAGGTCCCGGCCGCGCTGGACGCCGGCCTGCAGGTCATCCTCTGCGTCGGCGAGACCGAGGAGGAGCGCGAGGCGGGCGACACGGAGCGCCGGCTGCGCCACCAGGTCGACGAGGGCCTCGAGAAGGTCCCGACGGAGCGGCTCGGCGACGTCGTGATCGCCTACGAGCCGATCTGGGCCATCGGCACGGGCCAGGTCGCCACCCCGGAGCAGGCCCAGGAGGCGTGCGCGTTCGTGCGCGCGCTCGTCGGCCAGCGCTCCAAGGAGGAGGCCGACCGCGGCCGCGTGCTCTACGGCGGCTCGGTCAAGCCCGACAACGCCGCGGAGCTGCTGGGCCTGCCGGACGTCGACGGCGCCCTCGTCGGGGGTGCGTCGCTCGACGTCGAGCAGTTCGAGGCGCTCGTCAACGCCGCGAAGGGCTGAGCGACGGTGGCGCGCCCGGACGCGTTCCCCGCGGTCTGCCTCGTCGTCCTGGACGGGTTCGGCCTCGCGCCGCCCGGCCCGGGCAACGCGGTGGACCTCGCGAGCACGCCGGTCTTCGACGACCTGTGGGCGCGCCACCCGCACACCCAGCTGACCGCGCACGGCCCGGCCGTCGGGCTGCCCGAGGGGCAGATGGGCAACAGCGAGGTCGGGCACCTGAACCTCGGCGCCGGCGCGGTGGTCAAGCAGGACCTCACCCGCATCGACGAGGCCGTCGCCACGGGCGCGCTCGCCGAGAACGCCGTGCTGCGCGCCGCGATGGAGGGCTTCGACCGCGTCCACCTCGTCGGGCTGGTCTCCGACGGGGGCGTGCACTCCGGCTGGGAGCACCTCAAGGGCCTCATCGGCATGGCCGCCGAGCTCGGGGTCCGGGACCTCGTCCTGCACGCCTTCACCGACGGGCGCGACACCTCGCCGACCGGCGCCGAGCGCTACCTGCCCGAGGTCGAGGGCTGGATGCACGAGTCGGGGGCGGGGCGGATCGGGACGGTCGTCGGCCGCTACTTCGCCATGGACCGCGACCAGCGCTGGGAGCGCACGCAGCGCGCGCTGGACCTCCTCCAGCGGGGCGAGGCGGCGTTCACCTGCGCGACGGCGGCCGAGGCGGTGCGCGCCGCCTACGCGCGCGACCCGCGCGGGGACGAGTTCATCGAGCCCACCGTCGTCGGCGACCGCGAGGCGCTCGTGCGCCCGCAGGACTCCGTCATCGCCTTCAACTTCCGCCCCGACCGCATGCGCCAGCTCACGGCGAAGCTCGCGCCCGAGGTCGCCTCGTACGTGACGCTCACCGAGTACGTCGAGGGCCAGGCCGAGCCGATCGCGTTCCCTCCCGCGCGCCCCGAGGTCACGCTCCCGCACGTCATCGCCCAGCAGGGCGGCAGGCAGCTGCACGTCGCGGAGACCGAGAAGTACCCGCACGTCACGTTCTTCTTCGGTGGTGGCGAGGAGGAGCCCGAGCCCGGCGAGCGTCGCGAGCTCGTCCCCTCGCCGCGCGACGTCCCGACCTACGACCACAAGCCGGAGATGAGCGCTCGCGAGGCGGCCGCGGCCTTCGTGGGGGCGTGGACGGAGGACCAGCCGCGGTTCGGGATCATCAACTTCGCCAACCCCGACATGGTCGGCCACACCGGCGTGATCGAGGCGGCGGTGCGGGCCTGCGAGACGGTCGACGCCTGCCTGGGCCAGGTCGTCGAGGCGGTCCTGGCCTCCGGCGGCGCGCTGCTGGTGACGGCCGACCACGGCAACGCCGACGAGATGCTGGAGGAGGACGGCTCGCCCGACACGGCGCACTCCCTCAACCCCGTGCCCCTCGTCGTGGTGGCCGATCCGCCGCTGGACGTCGCGCTGCGCGAGGGCGGCGCGCTCGCCGACGTGGCGCCGACGGTGCTCGAGCTGCTGGGCATCGCGCAGCCCGAGGCCATGACCGGTCAGTCGCTGCTGCTCGAAGGCCGCTAGCGTCCCCCGCCGTGGGCGCGCTCGTGCTGGTCGTGGACGACCACGACGTCAACCGCGTCGTGCTCGAACGCCTGGTGGCCCGGCTCGGCCATCGCTGCCTCGGCGCGCGGGGCGGGGAGGAGGCGCTCGCCCTCCTGGAGGACGAGCCCGTCGACCTCGTCCTCATGGACTGCGAGATGCCGGGCCTCGACGGCTTCGCCGCCACGGCACAGCTGCGCCGGCGCGAGGCGGGCTACGGCGACGGCAGCCACGTGCCGGTCGTCGCGCTCACGGGCCACGCCGACGACGAGGAGCGCACCCGGGCGCGCGAGGCGGGCATGGACGACTTCGTCGTCAAGCCGCTGGCGGCGGACCGGCTGGCCGCGCTGCTCGAGCGCTGGGCGCCCGGCGACGTCGAGGTGACGATCGACGAGGCGCGGCTGACCGCGCTGGTCGGCGACTTCGACGCGGCGGCGGCCGCGGAGATCGTCGGCACGTTCCTGCGCTCGACGCCCGAGCAGGTCGACCTCGTCCGCACGGCGGTCGCGGCCGGCGACGGGCCTGCGGCGGCGAGCGCTTCCCACCGGCTCAAGGGGGGCTGCCTGGCCATCGGCGCCGCGGCGCTGGCGCAGGCCTGCGCGGTGCTGGAGGCCGAGGGGCGCGACGGCGCGAGCGCGGCGCGGCTGGCCGACCTGGGCGCCGCGGTCGTGACGGCGTGGGACCGCACGGAGCCCGAGCTCCGGCGGCGGATGCCCGACGCCTAGGCCGCGACCGCGGGGTTGACCGCGCGCAGGATGAGCAGGAACGCCTGGCGCAGGGCGTTGCGGTCCAGCGTGCCGGGGGCGGCGAGGTGGCGCACGGCCAGCCCGTCGGTGAGGGCCACGACGGCCGGGGCCGCGGTCTCGACGTCCTCCTCGCTGGCCCCGGCGGCCAGCAGCGCCGCGCGGGCGATGTCCTCGTAGGCGCGGAAGCAGCGGTCGGCGACCTGCTGGAGCTCAGGCTCGCGCGCCGCCTCGAGGTAGATCTCGAACTGCGCACGGCTCTCGACGCCGCTCAGGACCGCGTCGAAGCCGTCGACGAGCTGGGAGGCCGTGAGCTCTCCGGCGCCCTGGAGGGCGTCCGCCACGGCCTGGAGGCGCGCGACCTCCTCGTCGACGAAGGCCTCGAGGGCCTCGCGCAGGAGGTCCTCCTTCGAGGCGAAGTAGTAGCCGACGGAGGCGAACGGGACGCCCGCCTCGTCGGCGACGGAGCGGTGCGTGACCGCGGTGATCCCGTCGCGGCCGACGATCCGGAGGGTGGCCTGGAGGATGCTCGCGCGCCGCTCGAGGCCCCGTGCCTGCCGCTTGGGTCCGTCGCTCACCGCACCAATCGTCTCACGAACGCCTGCGCATCCGGAAGCACCCGCGGGTCGATCGTGTGCGGCATCGGGGTCTCATGGACCTCGACGGCGGCGCCGCCGGCCTCCAGGAGCTCGCGCGCCTGGTGGGCGAACTCCACGGAGATCACCGGGTCCATGGAGCCGTGGGCCAGGAAGACCGGGAGCCCGGCACGGCTCGCCAGGTCCGGCGTCCAGCCTTCGACGGTCGGGATGAAGCCGCTGAAGGCGAGGATCCCGGCGGGGGCGGGACGGCCCTCGCCCAGCCCGAGCGCGTAGGACATGACCGTCCCCTGCGAGAAGCCGCCGACGATCGTCGTCGACCATTCGAGGCCCAGCTCATGGTCGAGGAGCCGCTGGAGCTCGCCGTAGGAGTGGTGGAAGGTCGGCCCGTCGGGGAAGCCGACGCGCGGGACGACGTACCAGTGCTTGCCGCCCGGCGGCAGGCGCAGCGGGGCCCCGACGGTGATCCCGCGCAGGCGCTGCTCGGGGTCGAGGACGTCGAAGAGCCCGTGGAGGTCGTGCTCGTCGGCCCCGCGGCCGTGCAGGAGCACCATGGTGCCCTGGGCCGCGGGGACCTCGCGCTCGAGGACGACGAGCGGATGGGCCTGGACCGCGGGGCCGCTCACGCCCGCTGCTCCGCGCGGGGATCGGGCAGCGGCGTCAGGCGCTGCTCGAGCAGGGGACGGAGGTGCTCGTGCTGGGGCGGGAGCTTGAGCGCCTGCCCGAGCGTCTCGGCCGGCTCGTCGGCGTCG
This sequence comes from Conexibacter sp. SYSU D00693, assembly GCF_017084525.1. Taxonomy (GTDB): domain Bacteria; phylum Actinomycetota; class Thermoleophilia; order Solirubrobacterales; family Solirubrobacteraceae; genus Baekduia. The sequence continues at coordinate 1,557,104 of NZ_CP070950.1, read as the reverse complement.
AAGCCGATGTCGCGGCTGGCCAGCTCGAAGAGCACGCCGCTGGGCTCGCGGAAGTACACCGAGTGGAAGTACTGGCGGTCGACGAGGCCCGTGGGGTGCGCGCCGGCCGCCACCGCCGCCTGGCGGACCGCGACGAGCTCGTCGTCGTCGGCGGCCGACCACGCGACGTGGTGGACCGTGCCCGCGCCCTGCAGGCCGCGGGCCGCCGGGGGCGGCTCGTAGGCCAGGACCGCGCCGCGGGCGACGCCGCGGACCTCCCAGGCGCTGCCCGCGCCGGTGAAGCCGAGCGCCTCGAGCAGCGGGGCGCTGGCCTCGGGGCGGCCGGCGTAGGCGCGCACGCCGTGGAACCCGAGGATGCGGTGCTCCTCGGGGACGTCGGGCGCGTCGGCGGCCAGGGGCGCGTCGGGCAGGTCGCCGGCGGCGACGAGCTCGTAGGCCAGGCCGTCGGGGTCGGCGAAGCGCAGCGCGCCATCGGCCCGCGACGCGGCGACGCCGTGGTCGCGCAGGCGGGCCTCCCAGAAGTCCACGGACGCGTCGGAGGCGACCCGCCACTGGACGGTGTGGACCATCCCGTCGCCGGGGCGTCCCGGCGCCGCGTCCGGGAACTCGAAGTACGTCATGATCGAGCCCGGCCGGCCGAGCTCGTCGCCGTAGTAGAGGTGGTAGACGTCCGGCGCGTCGAAGTTCACCGTCTTCTTCACCAGGCGCAGGCCGAGGACCCGCACGTGGAAGTCGACGTTGCGCGGCGCGTCCGCGGTGATCGCCGTGACGTGGTGCAGGCCCTCGAGCGCCATGGCTAGGACCTCACCAGCTTCTCGGCGTACTGCGCAAGGCGCTGGCCCTGGTAGCGCAGCGACTCGGTGATCTCGGCGGGCAGCTCCTGGTGGCCCTCCTGGCCCGTGACGAGCGACGTGCCGTACGGGTTGCCGCCCGAGGCGTAGAGCAGCGGGTCGGTGTAGCCGGGCGGGACGATGATCGCGCCCCAGTGGTAGAGCACGTTGTTGATCGCGAGGATCGTCGACTCCTGGCCGCCATGGCGGTTCATCGCGCTCGTGAAGCTCGTGGCGACCTTGTTGGCGAGCTTGCCCTGCGCCCAGATCGGGCCGGTCGTGTCCATGAACTGCTTGAGCTGCGAGGCGGGGAGCCCGTAGCGGGTGGGGCTGCCGAGGGCGAAGCCGTCGGCCCACTCGAGGTCGTCGAGGGTCGCCTCCTGGACGGTGTCCTTCGTGGCCACGTAGTGCTCGTGCCAGGCGTTCTGGGAGCGGATGACCTCCTCGGGCGCCAGCTCGGCGACGCGGCGCAGGCGCACCTCGGCGCCGGCGCTCTCGGCGCCCGCGGCGAGGGCCTGGGCCATCTTGTGGACGTGGCCGGTGGACGAGTAGTAGACGACGGCGAGCTTCGCCATGGGGTCGGACCTCCAGAGGTCGGCGAGGGAGGAGAAGTAGTTGCACGAGCAACCATATCACGTGGTTGCACACACAACCACCAGCGCCCCGACGCCGATCCCGTTGCTACCGTCGTCCCCGACGCCCTGCCCGTCAGCTGCCCATGGCCACCTCCGCGAAACCCGCCTCCGCCGGCGGCCTCTCCGACCGCGAGCTGCGCGCCTGGAAGGGCCTGCTCCGCGTCCACGCCACGCTCAGCAAGGCCTTCGACGCCGAGCTCGAGGCGCGCCACGGCCTGCCGCTGACCTCCTACGAGGTGCTCATGGTCCTCAGCCACGCCGAGGGCCAGAAGATGCGCATGTCCGACCTCGCGGCCTCCGCGCTGCTCTCGCGCAGCGGGCTCACCCGCTTGGTGGACCGCCTGGAGCGCGACGGCCTGCTGGTGCGCGAGTCGTGCGCCGACGACGCCCGCGGGGCCTTCGCCCGGCTCACGCCGGACGGCGCGGCGCTCGTCGCCGAGGCCCGCGCCACCCACCTCGCCGGCGTCCGCGAGCGGTTCCTCGCCGCGCTCACGCCCGAGGAGCAGGACCAGCTCGGCGCGCTGTGGGACCGCATCCTCGCGGTCCAACAGACGTGACAGCACCGGACTGAGATCTGCTACGCTGTCGGGGCGTAGGTCACAGTCTCATCACCCCTCGACAGGAGGCACGACATGGCACTTGTCCGTTGGGAGCCGGCGCGCGAGCTCAACTCGCTGCAGCAGGAGATGAACCGGCTGTTCAACACCTTCTTCGACCCGCCCGCCACCGGGAACGGCGACGGCGGCGGCGCCCGCCGGTGGGTCCCGGCGATGGACCTCGTGGAGACGGCCGACCACCTCGTCCTGCGGGCGGACCTGCCCGGGATGAGCGAGGGCGACGTGTCCCTCGAGGTCGAGGACCGGGTGCTCACGCTCTCGGGCGAGCGCCAGGCCGAGCACGAGGACCGGCGCGAGGGCTACGTGCGCGTCGAGCGCGCGACGGGGCGCTTCTCGCGATCGCTGACGCTCCCGGAGGGCGTCGACGCCGACGCCATCTCGGCCACGTTCGACCGCGGGGTCCTCGAGGTCCGCATCCCCAAGCCCAAGGCGCGCAAGCCGCGCCGGGTCGCCATCACCGTCGGCCACGGCGCCAACGGCAACGGCAACGGCGTCGCGGCCATCGAGGGCGAGAGCCGCGAGGCGGCGTAGTCCGGGCGCCGGGCCCTAGGGTCCGGCGCGTGGCGCCCCTCGAGATCCTGAAGCGCGACCCCGGCTCGCAGGCGCGGGCCGGGGTCCTGCGCACTGCCCACGGCGAGGTCCGCACGCCCGGGTTCGTCCCGCTGGCGACGAAGGCGACGGTCCGCGGCCTCGTGCCGCAGGAGGTCCGCGACCTCGGGTTCGACATCGTCCTGGGCAACACGTTCCACCTCTTCCTCGACCCCGGCCACGCGCGCATCGCGCACTTCGGCGGCCTGCACCGGTTCATGGGGTGGGAGGGGCCGATCATCACCGACTCCGGCGGCTTCCAGGTCTTCTCGATGGGCTACGGCACGGTCGCCGACGAGGTCAAGGGCCGCGCCTCCCACGGGGCCGAGCGCCACGGCAAGGTCCTGGACATCTCCGAGGACGGCGTGACGTTCCGCTCCTACCTCGACGGCTCCTCGAAGTTCCTCGCGCCCGAGACCTCCATGGAGGTCCAGGCGGCGCTGGGCTCCGACCTGGCCCTCGTGTTCGACGAGTGCACGCCGTTCAACGTGCCGCGCGACTACACCGCGCGCTCGACGGAGCGCACGCACCGCTGGCTGGACCGCTGCCTGGACTGGCACGACGCCCACGGCCCCGAGCACCAGCTCGTCTACGGCATCGTCCAGGGCGGCGTCTTCGAGGACCTGCGCGTGGAGTCCACCCAGGCCATCGCCGCCTCGCGCTGCACCGGCATCGCCATCGGCGGCTCCCTCGGCGCCGACAAGCCGCAGATCTACGAGGTCACCGGCTGGGCCACCCGCGAGCTCGGCGAGGACCCGCGCCCGCGCCACCTCCTCGGCATCGGCGACGTCGACGACCTCGTCGTCGGCGTCGGCCTGGGCATCGACACCTTCGACTGCGCGATGCCGACGCGCCTGGGCCGCCACGGCATGGCGCTCGTCCCCGACCCCGAGCGCCGCTGGCGCTTCGACCTCACCGCCGCGAAGTACGCCGACGACGACCGCCCCGTCTTCGAGGGCTGCCCGTGCCCGACCTGCGCCGCCGGCCACACCCGCGGCTACCTGCGCTACCTCCTCAAGTCCCGCGAGCTCACGGGCATGCGGCTCATCACCGTCCACAACCTCGCGTTCGTGTCACGGCTGATGGCCCGGCTGCGCCAGGCGATCGTGGACGGGCGGCTGGCCGAGGAGCAGCGGGCGCTGCTGGAGGGCGCGGCGCCCTAGACCAGCTCGCGCGCCGACCCCTTGTCGCCCGCGGCGGCGCCCTCCTGGATCGCCACCCCGAGCTTCGGGTCGACCGGCGGGGCCCCGCCCGCGTTCGCAGGGTCCGCGAGGCGCATGGCGTCCTCGAGGGCACCGCGCTCGCGCAGCGCGCCGAGCTCGACGAGCGGCTGGAGCAGGCCGCGGACCTTGATGGCGGGGCCGACGAACGACGGCGCCCACAGGCGGTTGGCGCGGCGGGCGATGCCGCGGTCGATGGCGTCGACGGCCTTCGAGAGCGGGATCGGGCGCTTCATGAACCCGGGCTGCACCTTGTTGACCGCCTGGGTCGCGGGGTGCTCGTAGGCGCCGCGGACGAGGTCGGTGTCGATGAAGCCGAAGTACGCGCAGCCGACCTTCGTGCCGCTCGGGGCGAGCTCGACGCGCAGCGCGTCGGTCATCGCCTCGCAGCCGGCCTTCGAGGCGGTGTAGGCGCTCATCATCGGCGCGTGGGCGACGGCCGAGAGCGACGCGACGTTGAGGACGTAGCCGCGGCGCTCGCGGACGTGGCGGACGGCGGCGCGGTTCGTGCGGTAGACGCCGAGGAGGTTGACCTCGATCGTGCGGATCCACTGCTCGACCGGCTGGGTCTCGACGGTGCCGATGAACGAGAGGCCGGCGTTGGCGACGAGGACGTCGATGCCGCCGAAGCGCTCGACGGTGCCGGCGACGGCGGCGTCGAGGGCGTCCTGGTCGGTGACGTCGGCCTCGAACCAGGCGGCGCGGTCGCCGAGGGCGGCGGCGCGCTGCTCGAGGCGCTCGGGCTCGAGGCCCACGAGGGAGACCTGGGCGCCCTTGCCGTGGAGGCGCTCGGCGACGGCGGCGCCGATGCCGCGGGCCGCGCCGGTGACGAGGACGACCTTGCCGCGGACGTCGTAGTGCTCTCGGGCCATGGCCGGAGCCTACAGACCTACGGCACCGTAGATCGGTGAGCCGCTACTGCGTGTTGTCCTTCACGAGCCCCTCGAGCTCGTCGATGATCCGCGCCGCGTCGTCGTACACCACGCGCCGCAGCTCGACGGCGTCGCCGCCCGACGAGGTCGCCGCCCAGGCGATGGCGATGCCGCCCGCGAGCAGGAGGAGGACGAGGATCGCGCCGGTCAGCCGGCGCGCGCCGCCGCGGCCGCTGCGCTGCGGCGCGGCCTCCGCCCGGCGGGCGGGCGCGGCCGCCGCGGCAGGCGCCGCCGTCGGCTGCGCGCCGGTCCGCGGCGGACGTGGCGAGCGGGCGCGCACGGGGCCGGCGGTCGCGGGGGCGTCCCACTCCTCGGTCCCGCCGCGGGGGACCACCTGCGTGCGGTCGGTCTCGTCGATGGCGGCGATGGACGTGGCGCTCGTGGCCGGCGCGATGCCCCGCGCGGCCTCCTCGAGGCCCTCGCGCATGGCGCCGGCCGACGGCCAGCGGTGGCGCGTGTCGAGGGCCAGCGCGCGGTCCACCGCGCGGGCCAGCGGGACGGAGACCCCGGCGACGACGTCGCTGAGCAGCGCCGGCGTCTCGCGCTGCTGCTTGAGCGCGAGCTCGGTGAGCGACGCGGCCTCGTAGGGCAGGCGGCCCGAGATGAGCTGGTAGGTCACGACGCCCAGCGCGTAGAGGTCGGCGGGCGGCCCGACCTCCTCGCCGGCGGCCTGCTCGGGCGCGAGGTAGGCGGCGGTGCCGAGGACCGAGCCGACCTGGGTGATCGACGACTCCTCGCTGACCGCCTTGGCGATGCCGAAGTCGGCGAGCTTCACGGTGCCGTCGGCCTCGGAGAGCAGGAGGTTGCCGGGCTTGACGTCGCGGTGCACGACGCCGTTGCGGTGCGCGTACTCCAGGCCGCGGCAGGCCTGCTGGACGACGTCCAGCGCCTCGGGCACCGGCAGGTAGCCGCGGTCGCGCAGGACGTCGGCCATCGACGGGCCGACGATCCGCTCCATCACGAGGTAGTGGCGCCCCGTGGCGTCGTCGAGGCCGAAGTCGTAGACCTGGACGACGTTGGGGTGCACGAGGCGGGCGGCGGCCAGCGCCTCGCGGCGGAAGCGCGCGACGAACTGCGCGTCGTCGGCCAGGTGCTCGGCCAGGAGCTTCACCGCGACGTAGCGCTCCAGGCGCCGGTCGAAGGCCAGGTGGACGGTGGACATGCCGCCCAGGCCCAGGCGCTCGCCCAGCTCGTAGCGGCCGCTGACGATCGTGCCCGGGTTCACGGCTGCAGCTCCCCGACGCCGCCGTCGTCCGGCGTCACGCCGCCCGTGCCGTCCGGCGTGGTGGGCGTCGTCGGCGTCGTCGGCGTCGTCGGCGTGGTGGGCGTCGTCGGCGTGGTCGGCGTCGTGGTGGTCTCCGGGGCGGTGGTCGTGGTCTCCGGGGCGGTGGTCGTGGTCTCCGGCGCGGTCGTCACCGTCTCGGGCGCCGTCGTCGTCGTCTCGGGCTGGGCGGCCTCGCAGTCGGGCACGACGTTGTCGACGAGCGCCTGCGCGCCCTCCTCGAGGCGCTCGCGCAGCTTGCGGTCGACCGTCGTGGGCAGGGCGTCGACCTCCTCGCGGACCTGCCGCGCGTCGGCGCGGGCCTGATCGCAGTCGCCCCCCGCGTAGGCGTCGCGGGCGGAGGCGAGGCGCTGGGTGATCCCGGCGGCGTCGCCGGGCTCGATGAGGCCCTTCGCGTCGTCGCCGCAGGCCGCCAGGCCCGCGGCCCCGGCACCCAGGACGAGCGCCAGGAGGGAGGGGAGGAGGAGCCGCTGCACGCTCACTGACCGTACTCCAGGCGCTCCGCGAGCGAGTCCGGGAGGCGGGCCGCCCGGATCGCCTTGGCCGCGCCGTCGACGTCGTAGCGCACCCGCCGCCACGTGGCGCGCCGGGTCTCGAGGTCGAGCAGGAGCCAGGCGGCGCGCGGGTCGCCGTCGCGCGGCTGGCCGACGCTGCCGGGGTTCACGAGCCAGCGGCCCTGGGAGAGGTCGGCCTCGTCGCCGCCGTAGCGGCGCTCGCCGGTCGCGGCGTCGCCCTCGCGCCGGGTGAACGACAGCGCGACGTGGCTGTGGCCGACGAGCAGGACACGTTCGGGCGCGGCGTCGAAGCACAGCTCGGCCAGGAGCGCGGAGACGACGTACTCCCAGACCGGGTCGCGCGGGCTGCCGTGGTACAGGCCGGCGCCGGCACGCTCGCCGGCGGGGGAGAGGCCCTCGAGCCACGAGAGGTGAAGCTGGCTGAGGACGTCGGCCGTCCAGCGGGCCGCGAGCGCCGCGCCGCGCGAGAAGTCGTCGAGGGACAGCTCGCCGGTGACCGCGAGGTCGTGGTTGCCGGCCAGCGTGACGGCGCAGTGCTCGCGGGCGAGGTCGACGCAGTCGCCCGGGTCGGCGCCGTAGCCGACCACGTCGCCCAGGCACCAGGTCTCCGCGACGTCCGCGGACGCGACGTCCTCGAGCACCGCCTCGAAGGCGTGCCTGTTGCCGTGGACGTCTGACAGGACCGCTACGCGCATGGTGGGACACTCGGGGCGTGGCGCGCGGACGGCTGGCCATCCCCTTGGCGGTAGCCGGCGCCGTGGTCGCCGCGCAGGCCGCGGTGTTCCTGCTCCGGCCGCCCGCGGCGGACCTCGTCGAGCCCGCCCCGGTGGACGCCGGATCGTACTTCAGCGCGGCCGAGCTGGCGCGTGCGCGCGACTTCCGCGGCCCGCAGGGCTGGCTGGGCCTGGGGATCCTCGGCGTCGAGGCCGCGGCGCTCGTGTGGCTCGTCGCGCGGCCCCCGCGGGCGCTCCTGGCGCCGCGGCGCCGGCCGCTGGTGGCCGCCGCCGCGGCCGGCGCCGGGGTCTCGCTCGCGCTGACGCTGGCGCCGCTGCCGCTCCAGGCCGTGGCGCGGGAGCGGGCCAAGGACGTCGGCCTGGTGACGCAGGGCTGGGACGGGTGGGCGGCGGACCTGGTGCGCGGCGCGGCCATCGGGGCCGTCGTGGCCGGCGCCGGCGCCGCGGCGGGCGTCGGCCTCGTGCGCCGGCTGCCCCGGACCTGGTGGGTCCCGGGAGCGGCGGTCGTCGTCGCCTTCGGGGCCGCGACGACCTACGCGTCGCCCGTCGTGCTGGACCCGCTCTTCAACGACTTCGAGGAGCTCCCGGACGGCCGGGTGCGCAGCGACGTGCTCGAGCTCGCCCGCGAGGCGGGCGTCGACGTCGACAGGGTGCTGGTGATGGACGCCAGCCGCCGGACGACGGCGGCCAACGCCTACGTCACCGGTCTCGGCCACACCAAGCGCGTCGTGCTCTACGACACGCTGCTCGACGACTTCCCGCCCGACGAGGTCCGGCTCGTCGTCGCCCACGAGCTCGCCCACGTCCACTTCCGCGACGTGCCCCACGGGCTCCTGTTCGTGGCGCTCATCGCCCTGCCCGGGATGTTCGCGGTGTCCGTGCTGACGCGGCGCTTGGACCGCGGCGACGCCCCCGGCCCGCAGACCGTCCCGGCGCTCGCCCTGGCCCTGGCCCTCGTGGTGACCCCGGTGACGTGGGCCTCCAACCAGCTCTCGCGCGACGTCGAGGCCCGCGCCGACAGCTTCTCCCTGCGGCTCACCGACGAGCCCGAGACGTTCATCCGCTTCGAGCGCGGCATCGCCCGCAAGAACGTCGCGGACCCCGACCCGCCCGCGTGGCGCAGCTTCCTCTTCGGGACCCACCCGCCGACGCTCGAGCGCATCGGCATCGGCGAGGCCTACCGCCGGGACCCGGACCCGGCGCGCCCCTAGCCCTGGCCGCCGGCGGTGTCCGACGACCCGCCCGGGTCCTCGGGCGGGCCGTCGGGACGGGGCGGGCCGGATTCGGGCAGCGCGCGGATCCCCTCGCGCGTCTGCCACTTCGCGTAGTTGTCCTCCATCGCGTCGATGAGCTCGCGCATGAAGCGCGGTGCGAGGTTCACCCGGGTCACGACGACGCCCGGCACCTCCGCGTCCTCGACCTCGTGGTCCACCCGCGCGAACGTGACCGTGAACTCGTAGTCGGAGTGGCTGACGTTCGCGAAGTTCGCGTAGTGGCCGGCCATCTGCTCGGGCCCGAAGTGGATGTTGATGTGGCGTCCGTGGTGCTCTCCGGCCATAGGTGGCAGCATCGCAGCCGGGCATGCGGATCGTGGTGATGTGCGTCGGCCGGCTGCGGCCGCCGTTCCAGGACGACGTCCAGCACTACGCGAAGCTGCTGGCCGGCCTGGCGCGCGTCGAGGTCGTCGAGGTCCGCGAGGGCGACCGGATCGCCAAGCGGATCCCCGACCGGGCCTTCGTGTCGCTCCTCGACGCGGGTGGCGAGCAGATGGACTCGGTGCGCTTCTCGCGCTGGGTGGAGGACCGCCGTCAGGCGGGGCGCGACGTGGTCTTCGTCGTGGGCGGGCCCTACGGCGTCGCGCTCGACCAGGTCGACCACCGGCTGTCGTTCGGGCCGATGACGCTGCCCCACCAGCTGGCGCGGGTCGTCCTGCTCGAGCAGCTCTTCCGCGCGCACAAGATCCTGGCGGGCGAGCCGTACCACCACTAGGGCCGCGCGGCTCCTAGTCTGGAGGGCCGATGAGCGATCCGATCGGGCAGCTGCGCGGGGCCGTCGAGGCGGCCATGCGCTCGGTGACGGGCGACGGGCTGCCGGAGAAGGCGTCGCGCTTCAGCCTCGAGCGTCCCCGTCAGGCCGCCCACGGCGACTACGCCACGAACGCGGCGATGCTCCTGGCGGGCGCCGCGAAGGCGCCGCCGCGCGAGGTCGCCGAGCGGCTGGCCGCCGCGCTGGCCGACGACCTCGGGGAGCGCCTGGCCGGGGCGGAGGTCGCGGGTCCCGGCTTCCTCAACCTGCGCCTCGCCGACGCCTGGTACGCCGACGCCCTGGGCGGCGTCCTGGCCGACGAGCGCTTCGGCGCCGGCGGCGCGGCGGCGCCCGAGCAGGTCAACGTCGAGTTCGTCAGCGCGAACCCCACCGGGCCGCTGCACGTCGGCCACGCCCGCAACGCCGCCTACGGCGACGCGCTCGCCCGGGTCCTCGCCTTCCACGGCCACCGGGTCGACCGCGAGTACTACGTCAACGACTTCGGCTCCCAGGTCGCCAACCTCGGCCGCTCGATCATCGCCCGGGCCCAGGGCGAGGAGGTCCCCGAGGACGGCTACGTCGGCGCGTACGTCAAGGAGCTCGCCGCCGAGCTGGGCGACCGCGCGACCGGCGAGGTCGCCGACGTCGCGCAGGCCGGGGTCGAGGCGCAGCTCGAGCGCATCCGCGCGTCGCTGGACGCCTTCCGCGTGCACTTCGACCGCTGGTTCAGCGAGCGCTCGCTGCACGAGTCCCCGCCCGAGCCGTCGGCGGTCGACCACGGCTTCGAGGTCCTCGCCGACCAGGGCCGCACCTACGAGTCCGAGGGCGCGCTGTGGCTGCGCACGACGGAGTTCGGGGACGACAAGGACCGCGTCCTGCGCCGCTCCTCGGGCGAGCACACGTACTTCGCGTCGGACATCGGCTACCTCCAGCACAAGCGCGAGCGCGGCTACGACCGGCTGATCTACGTGCTGGGGGCCGACCACCACGGCTACATCGGGCGCATGCAGGCCGCCTTCCGGGCGCTGGGCGGCGATCCCGAGCGCCTCGAGCTGCTGATCATGCAGTTCGTCCACCTCGTCTCGGGCGGCGAGCGGCTCTCGATGTCCAAGCGCGCCGGCTCCTTCGAGACGCTGGACGACCTCGTGCGCGCCGTCGGCGTCGACGCGGCGCGGTGGTTCCTGCTCAACCGCTCGCACGACACGACGATCGAGTTCGACCTCGACCTCGCCGTGCGCGCCCACCGCGAGAACCCGGTCTTCTACGTGCAGTACGCCCACGCGCGCATGTGCTCGATCGAGGCGCGGGCGACCGCGACGCCGTCGGCGCAGGCGGCGGGCGAGCTGCACGAGAGCGAGCGGGTGCTGGTGCGCCGGCTGCTCACCTGGCCCGAGGAGGTCCGCGAGGCGGCCGACCGCCGCGCGCCCCACCGGATCGCGACCTACGTCCTCGAGCTGGCGCAGGACTTCAGCGCGTTCTACCGCGACTGCCTGGTCGTCGGCGCGCCCGAGGAGGCCTGGCGCCTGGCGGTCGTGCAGGCGACCCGTCGCACCGTCGCCCAGGCGCTCGAGCTCCTGGGCGTCTGCGCGCCCGAGCGCATGGACGCGCTTGACGCGGACGCTGACGGGTAGCGCCTAGGCCATGGCTGAGCAGAAGACCGAGGCACCGAAGGGCACCGGCGACAACCCGGACGTCGGGGGCATCACCGAGGGTCCGGGCGAGGCGGACAGCCGCTTCTCGCGCGACTCCAGCGGCGGCCCGATCGACGCCGACGCCGGCGGCCGCGCCCACACCGGGACCGACGAGGGCCACCCGGCCGGCGACGGCCCGCGCTCCGCGCGCGAGGTCGGTGGCCCGAAGGCCGCCGAGGACGCGCCCGACGCGATGGGCGAGCACGGCGCGAAGGGCGACATCCAGACGAAGGGCATGGAGCCGCACGAGTAGCGGCCCCGGCGACCCGCCGCGCGGTGGGTCGCCGTCCTAGAGGTTGTAGAAGAAGTCGAGGCCCAGCTCGCCGAGCACGCGCTGGGCCTCGACGTTGAGCTGGCGCATCTCGCCCGTCAGGAACAGCACGCCCATCAGGACGAGCACCGCGCCGCTCACGGCCGTGACGACGAGGTAGCGGTCGCGCAGCCAGCGGAAGGCGCTCGTCGCCCGGTCGAAGGCGACGGCGCTGAGCATGAACGGGATCGCCAGGCCAGCGGAGTAGGCCGCCAGCAGCACGCCGCCCTTGCCGACGGTGTCGGAGGTCGAGGCGGCGGTGAGGATCGCGGCGAGCGTCGGGCCCGCGCACGGCGTCCACGCGACGGCGAACGCGAGGCCCGCGACGACCGGGCCGCCGGAGCCGGCGCGCCTCGTGAGCGACTCGGGGCGCCACTCGCGGTTGAGCCGGGGCACGAGCGGCGTGAGCACGAACAGCAGGCCGAGCGCGACGATCATCCAGCCGGCCAGCTTGTTGAGCAGGTCCTGGTTCTCGCGCAGCGTCGAGCCCAGCCCGGTGGCGCTCATCCCGAGTGCGACGAACATCACGGTGAAGCTCAGGCAGAAGACGACCGCCGGGAGCAGGATGCGCGCGAGGCGCCGGTCCTCCTCGCCGCGGATCTCGTCGAGCGAGACGCCGGAGATCGCGCTCAGGTAGCCGGGCACGAGCGGCAGCACGCACGGCGAGATGAACGAGACGAAGCCCACGGCGAAGGCCGCGAAGACCGTGGTGTCGACGCCCTCGCTCATCGCTCGTAGCGCGCCATGTCCTCCTCGAGGCGGCGCTCCTCCTCGGCGGAGGTGGTCGTCGGCGGCGTGGCGGCGGCCGTCGCGGTCATGCCGGCCTGCGGCGTCCGGCGCCGCCAGCGGGGCAGCAGCACGACGGCGAGGCCCAGCAGGACCGCCGCGACGACGAGCGGGACGAGGTACGCGGCCAGGCCGAAGCCGTCGTCGTCGGGCTCGGCGAGCACGTTGCGCCCGTACTGGGCGACGAGCCGGTCCTTCACCTGCTCCTTCGTGAGGCCCTCGGCGACGAGGTCGCGGATGAGCTCCCGCGTGCGCTCCGCCTGCGGGGAGCTCTCGGCGACGTTCAGCGGGACGTTGCACGAGATGCACATGACCTCGTCCTCGACGTCGTCGTAGGAGGTCCTGGGCGTGGCGCCGAGCGCCGTCGCGGGGCCCAGCAGGGCGAGGAGCGCCAGCAGGGCGAGGAGCGGGCGGCGCACCTACGACGCCCCGGAGTCCGACGACGCGGGCGGCCCCGGCTTGGCCGCCTCGGCCAGCGCGCGGTCGAGGAACGCGGCGTCGATCTGGCCCCGCGAGATCGCGACGACGCGGCCCTGGCGGTCCAGCACGAACGTCTCGGGCAGCACGCCCGTGCCGAACTCCTCGGCGAGGGTCGTGTCGAGGTCGCGCACGGAGGGGTAGCTGATGCCGAACTCGCGCTCGAACTCCAGCGAGTCGCGGTCGGTGTCGTTGTAGGTCGCGCCGAGGACCGTGCCCGTGCCGGCCTTCGCGAGGCGCTCGTGGGCCCGCTGCAGGACCGGCGCCTCGGCCCGGCAGGGCTCGCACCAGGACGCCCAGAAGTTCAGGACCACGACCTTGCCCCTGAGGTCGGCCAGCCGCCGCTCACCGCCGCCCTGGAGGTTCGGCCGCTCGAGCGTCCGCCCCGGGGCGCCGGGCCGCTCGCCGCGCTTGACCGCGTCGTCCAGCGACGTGTCGTTGCCCGTCCCGAGCACGCCGTAGAGCAGCAGGGCCAGGAGGCCCAGGGCGAGGACGGCGACGACGGCGGGCACGACAGGACGGCGGCGGGACACCGCGCCAGAGGGTAGTCCTCCGCCGCCGCCCACCCGCCGCTGCCCGGCGCCGGTAGACTCCCGCCCTCACGCGGGTGTAGCTCAGTTGGCAGAGCGTCGGCTTCCCAAGCCGAAGGTCGCGGGTTCGACCCCCGTCGCCCGCTTGCGGACCGCGAAGGAGGGGCGCCGCCTTCGTAGGGTGGCCGCGTGAGCGGCTTCGGTCTGGCGCGTGACGGGCGATGGCGGCTCGTCGATCCCGACGGCGCGCCGTTCCTGTCGATCGGCATCACCCACGCGCACGACACGAACCTGCGCTACCCGCACAACCTCGCGGTCTTCCGCGACCGCTACGGCGGCTCGCGGCGGCGGTGGATCGCCGAAGGGCTCGTGGGCGAGCTGCGCGCCTGGGGCTTCACGACGATCGGCTGGACGTCGGAGTACGTCAGCGGCAGTGGCCTCGCGGTGCACGAGGGGGTCGTCGACCTCGGCCACAGCGACGAGCTGCCCGCCGAGGAGCTCGCGGCGGCCGGGATGCCGTTCACGCGGTCCCTGCGCGTCGCAGAGGTCGAGCACTGGAACGGCCACCCGGCCTACCGCGACCCGCGCTCGGCGGCCTTCGCTCAGTGGTGCGACCACCTCGCGCGCACGACGTGCCGGCCCGACGACCCGCTGCTGCTCGGCTACTTCCTCGTCGACGTGCCGGTCTGGCGTGCGCACGCGGCCGGCGGCGGCTTCGCCGCGCGCGAGCTCGAGGAGGTCGCCGAGGCCTACTACCGCACCGCGGCCGAGGCGATCCGGCGCCACGACCCGCATGCGCTCGTCCTCGGCGACCGCTTCGGGACGCGAGTCGGCGTGCCCGACGTGGTCCTCGAGGCGGCGGCACGGCACACCGACGTGCTGTCCGTGCAGCTCTTCCCCGGCGTCGACCGCGGCCGGGCGGAGGCGATGCTCGCGACCGTCGAGCGCTGGCACGAACGCACCGGCCTGCCGGTGCTCGTCTGTGACACGGGCAACTGGTGCCCGACGCGGATGAGCCCGGACCGCACGGGCTCGGCGCGCGACCAGGCCGAGCGCGGGCGCGGCTACGCCATGCTGGCCGAGGCGTTCCTGGACCGCCCCTGGATCCTCGGATGGCACTGGTGCAGCTGGCTGGAGAACCCGCACCGCGGCTTCGGCCTGAAGGACCCGTGGGACGAGCCGTACGGCGAGATGGTCGAGCGGGTCGCCGAGGCCAACCGGCGCGCCGCCGGGCGCTTCGCGCGCGAGACCGCCTAGCGCGGCGCGAACAGGCGGACCGGCGAGCGCTTGCCCCGCAGCGCCAGCGGCGCGCGTTCGACCCAAGCGCCGTCGCCATCGCCCAGCAGGTCGAGCGTCGTGGCGGTGACGAGGACGTCGTCGCCGGTCTCGCGGGTGGCCGCCTCCACGCGCGCTGCGGTGTTCACCGCGTCGCCGATGACCGTGAAGTCGCGGCGCCCGCCGCCGCCGACCGTCCCCGCGACGACCCGGCCGGAGTGCACCCCGACGCCGACGCGCAGCGGACCGGCCTCGCCGCGGCCCACGACGGCCGCGACCTCGCGGGCCGCCGCGACGGCGCGCGCGGCGTGGTCCTCGCGGCGTTCGGGTGCGCCGAAGACCGCGAGCAGGCCATCGCCCACGAACTTGTTGGCGTGCCCGCCGTGGCGCTGCACCACGGGGACGACGGCCTCGAAGAGCACGTTGAGCGCCGCGACCACGTCGGGCGGCGCGGCCGCCTCGGCGAACGACGTGAAGCCCCGCACGTCGACGAACAGCACGGACGCCTCGAGCTCCTCGCCGCGCAGGTCGGTGCCCTCGGCGAGCACGCGCGAGGTGAGGGACGGGTCGACGAACGCGCCGAACGCCTCGTGCAGGCGCTCGCGCTCCTGGAGCCCGGCGACCATGGCGTTGAAGGTCGCCGAGAGCTCGCCGGTCTCGTCGGTGGACACGACCGGGACGCGCACCGAGAGGTCGCCGTCGCCGACGCGGCGGTTGGCGTCTCGAAGGTCGACCAGCGGCCCGGACACCGCGTCGGCCAGCACGAGCCCGAGCCAGGTCGAGACGACGGCGCTCACCCCGAACGCCACCACGCTGGCCAGCCCGATCGTGTCGAGGTCCCGCGTGTCGTCCGTGAGCAGTCCTGCGGCCATGAGCGCGGTGCCCCAGGTGACCATCGGGATGGTGACCACGAGGCGCTGCAGCAGCGACACCCGGGCACCGTCGGGTGGCGCGACGCCCGTCAGACGGCCCCCGAGCTCCTCGAGCACCGGGCGCATGAGCAGGTCGACGCCGACGAAGCGTAGGACCACCGCCGACGCGTAGAGCAGCACCGCGGCCGGCAGCAGGAGCGCGGCCTCGCGGGCGGGCAGGTCCAGGAGCGCGGCGAGGACCGCGCACGCCCCCGCGGCGCCGGCGACGCCGAGCGCGACGAGCTCCGGCCGGCGCGCCAGCACGAGCGGCAGCCTCGCGGCCTGCGCCCAGGCAGCCGCGAGGTCGGCGTCGCCGCCGCGCAACGCCTGGCGCAGCGCCGGGGTGCTGCGCCGCACACGGAGGCCGGCGACCGCTGCCTCGACGAGGAACGCCAGCGCGGACACGCCGGCGAAGGCCGCCAGCTCGCCGCCGTCGACGTCGACGTAGAGCACGAGCGCCAGCGCGCCGAAGGCCGCGACGGCGGCGCCGTTGAGCACGCAGGCCGCCGCGACGGCGTCCAGGTAGCGCGAGGGCCAGCGACGGTGCACGCTGCGCGGCAGCGCGTCGAAGATCCCCGGACGGCGGCGCGGCGACGCCACGGCGGGATCGTCGCACCGTCCGGCCGCTTCAGCCATCCTGCCGGGCCCCATGGGTCGCGCACGCCTCGTCCTCAGCCTCGCCCTGCTCTGCGTCCTGGCCGGTGCCGTGCCCGCGGCGCACGCCGGCCAGTGGACCGAGCGGCGCGTGCTGAACATGACCCACCAGGGCGGCGAGGCCGAGCACCCGTCGGGGACGATGTACGCGTTCCGCGAGTCGCTCGCGCTGGGCGCCGACATGCTCGAGCTCGACGTGCAGCCGACCAAGGACGGCCACCTCGTGGTCCTGCACGACCAGAGCGTGGCGCGCACCACCGGCGTGGCGCGGTCGGTCTACGACATGACGCTCGCCGAGGTGCAGCGGCTCGACGCCGCCTTCAACTTCGTGCCGGGCAAGGGCACCGCCGCCGACCGGCCCGCGGGCGACTACCCGCTGCGCGGCGTGCGCACGGGCGACAAGGCGCCGCCGCCGGGCTACACGCCCGACGACTTCCGGATCCCGACGCTGGAGGAGGTCCTCCGCGCGTTCCCCGACATCCCGACGAACATCGAGATCAAGGGCCGCAGCGACGCGGACACCGACTCGTTCCTGCGCAACGCCGACCTGCTCGTGGCGCTGCTCAAGCGCGTGCCGCATCCGCCGCTGGTGGTCGTCTCGTTCAACCAGGACGCGGTCGACCGCTTCCACGCGGCCCTGCCGCAGATCGACGTCGCCCCGGGCATCGTCGGCATGGTCACCTTCGTCGCCGCGGGCCTCGCGCCGGCCGGGACGCAGGCGCTGCAGGTGCCGCCGGTCTACAGCGGCATCCCGATCATGACCCCGGACTTCGTGCGCCGCGCCCACGCCCAGGGCTTCGGGGTGCACGTGTGGTTCAGCGGCCAGGAGGAGTCCGAGCGCGTGTACGAGCGGATGCTCGACATGGGCGTCGACGGGCTCATGCCCGCCAAGCCACGGGCGCTCGAGGCGGTCCTGTGCCGGCGCGGGACGCCGCGGCCCGCCGGCAACCCGAACCACTGCGGCGGCGGAGCGCGGCACGCGGCGGCCACGTGCGTCGCCCGGGTCCGCCAGATCAGCCCGGTCGCCGGCGGCCGGGTGACGCTCACGATCGCACGCGCCGAGCCCGACGTCCGGGTCGCGTGCGGCGGGCGCGCGGCGCTGCGCGGGCCGGGACGCTCGAAGGCGCGCTACGGCTCCGCGCCGTTCCTCTTCCCCTACGGCGTGCGCGAGACGCGCGTCGAGCTGCGCGTCCCGAAGGCGGCGGCGCGGCGCGTGCGTCGCGGCGGCAAGCTCGCGGCGACCGCGGCCGCGCGGGTCGACGGCCAGCGCCGCGACCGCGTCCGGCGGGTCACGCTGCGGCGCTAGCCCATCTCCTGGCGCTCGCCGCCGGACTGCGGGCGCTCGGTCGCGGCGACGCCGCCGCACGCACGCAGCCCGAACGCGCGGGCCTGCGCCCGGCGGCGGCCGGCGAGCTGCTGGAGCTCGGTGTTCACCGCGACGAACCGCGCGACGTCGCGATCGGCGGCCTCGGCGGCGAGGTCGCCCATGAGGCGGACCTGCCGGCGGGCGTCGGCGAGGATGGAGCGCCATCCGGCGGCGTCGGCGGACGGCGGCTCGAAGCGCTCGAAGCTGCGCAGGTGGCGGCGCTCGATCCGCGCCGCCTCGTCCAGGATCGGGGCGATCCGCCCCAGGAACGCGACCTGGTCGGTGACGCCCCGCTGCGCCTGCGCGATGCGGCGGTTGAGCGCCACGGCCTCGCGGTTGGCGTCGCGGCAGAACGCGTCGACCTGGGCGACGAAGGCGCGACGGGCCTCGGGGACCGGAGCGGGCGCGTCGCCCGTCTCGGTGCCGGGGGTCACCGTCGTGGTGGCCGGCGGCGGGGTGACGGGGGTCGACTGCGTCGGTCCCGCGACCGTCGGCGTGGTGCTCGCGGCGTCGCCACCGTCGTCGCCGCAGCCGGTGGCCAGCACGACGACGGACGCGAGCAGCGCGGCGCGGAGGTGGCGCATGGCCGCGACCCTACCGGCGCTCGCGCGCGCCTCCCGACCGGCGATCAGGTCGTGAAGCCGAGGACGAGCTGGGCCGTCTCGAGCGGGACGTCGAGCTGCGGGCAGTGGCCGACGCCGTCGAGCACGACCCAGTCGGCGTGCGGCAGCCAGTCCTCGCGGAAGCGCACGGCGGCCGTCGGCCAGCGCAGGAGCTGGTCGTCGGTGCCCCAGACGATGCGCACGGGGCAGGTGATGGCGGCGGCGTCGAGCTCGGGGTAGCCGCCGGCGACCGTGGCGAGCATCTCGGGCGCGGCGGCCTGCGCGGCGGCGCGCAGCTGGTCGGCGAGGAGCTCTGCCGGCAGGTGCTCGAACTGCACGGTGATCGACGCGGTCGCCAGCCTTCGCCCTTCTCGCGTGGCCATGAGCTGGTCGGCGTGCGGGGCGGCGGCGACCGTCTGCTCGTGCATCGTCGCGAAGTACTGCAGCATCTCGGCGTAGTCCGGGTCGCCGGGCGCCCAGCCACCGGCGGGGGCGAGGGCGACGACGGTGCGCGCCCGGCCGCGGGCGGCGAGCGCGAGGGCGACGAAGCCGCCGAGCGAGTTGCCGACGAGGTGCGCGGTCTCGAGCCCCGCCTCGTCCATCGCGCGCTCCGCCGCGTCCACCACGGAGGTGGCGGTGGGGTCCTCGGGCAGGGGCGGGCCGCCGGCGTGGCCGAGCAGCGTGGGGGCGAGGACGTCGTGGCGGCGCTCGAGGGCGGGGAGGACGAGCTCCCACGTCCGCCACGAGGCGGTGAAGCCGTGCAGGAGGACGAGCGGCTCACCGGCGCCGCCGCGGTGCAAGGGGGTCGTCTGGCGCACGCCGGCGCGGATCGTACGCGGCGCGCGCTAGCCCGTCGCGACCGTCGCGTCGAGCCGGCGCAGCGCCGGACCGACGGGCGTGAAGCACATCCGCGAGCGCTCGCCGACGACGAGCGTCACGATGCCCACCGCCCTGACGGTCCCGTCCGCGGCGGGGCGGGTGTAGACGGGGCCGCCGCTGTCGCCCTGGCGGGCGCGGATGGTGGTGCACCGCACGACGAGGCCCGCCTGGACCGAGAGCAGCGTCTCGGCGCCGCTGGCGCCGGGGCCGCGCAGGCGCCCGCACTGGTCGATGCCGCTGGTGCGCCCGGTGAAGCACACGGCGCGGCCGGGGAGGGCCCGGGCGCTGCCGGTGACGACCCACGGCGGACGTGAGAGGCCGCGGTCCACGACGGGCGCGGCGCCGCGGCCGGTGCCGCGGGGGACGGGGAGGACCAGCGCGTCGACGGGCGCGCGCCGGGTGAGGATGCGCAGCACGCGGCCGAGGACGATCCCGGCAGCGGGCGGCCGGCGCATCGCGGCGTTGCGGCGCTGCACCGTGCCGTCGCGGCGCAGGCCCCCGCAGTGGGCGGCGCTGAGGCCCGCAAGCCGGCCGCCGAGGCGGATGAGGAAGGCCGACGTGCAGGCCGCGGCGTCGCGGGGGATCGGGCGGCCGCCGACGATCGTCCCGCGCGCGAAGATGAGCTCACGGCCCGCCTCCCAGCTGTCGACGTCCGGTGCGTGGCCGGTGCGGCGAACGCGCAGGACGGCGCGGCCGCGGAGGGCGAGGAGGTCGTGGACTGTGGGCCGGCTGCGCGGGACGGTCCGGGCCCGCAGCGGCGTCCAGCCCGCGGCGGTCAGCGTTGCGGTGGCTCGCGAGACCGGGGCGGCGCCCACGGCAGCCGCGACCGCCCGGACGTCGTCGCAGGACGCGCGGGCGGCCTCGACGAGCTGCAGGCCATCGACGTCCGGGCAGCGGCTGAACGACGACTGCGCGCCGGCCGGCGGGGCGGCGGTCGCCAGCGTGGCGCTCATCAGGGCGGCGAGCGCCGGCAGCCGTCGGATCACGCGACGGACGTGCCCGGCGCGGGGCAGGGTCGAACCGGCGGGCACCGCGCTCCCTTCGCCCTCGACGCGGCGGGTCCTTGACGCTGCACGTCGGGCACCATCCGCGGTGATGGCCCAGACGCCGATCACCGTCCGCGGCGACGTCGACGAGCGCGCGGTCGCCCAGCTGCGCCGCTGCGCCGAGGCGGGCGGCGCGGTGGCGGGCGTCCTGTGCGCCGACGGCCATGTCGGCTACTCGCAGCCGATCGGCGGGGCGGTCGCCTACCCGGACCACATCTCGCCGTCCGGGGTGGGCTACGACATCGGGTGCGGCAACAAGGCGGTGCGCACCGAGCTGCGCGTCGACGAGGTCCGGGCGGAGCTCCCGCGGATCATGGACACGATCGTCGAGCGCGTGTCGTTCGGCGTGGGCCGGCACAACGACGAGCCCGTCGACCACCCGGTCCTCGACCGCATCGCGCAGACGGACTTCGCGCCGCAGCGCAAGCTCGCCGGCCTGGCGCGCAAGCAGCTCGGCACCGTCGGCGCCGGCAACCACTACGTCGACCTGTTCGCGGGCGACGACGGCCTCGTGTGGGTCGGCGTGCACTTCGGCTCGCGCGGCTTCGGCCACCGGACGGCGTCGGGCTTCCTCGCGCTGGCCGCGGGGCGGCGCTTCGACGACCGCGCGCCGGACGGCGCGATGGACGCGCCGCCGGTCCTCCTGCACGTCGACTCCGAGCTGGGCCAGGCCTACGTCGGGGCGATGGAGCTCGCGGGCGCCTACGCGTACGCCGGCCGCGACGTCGTCGTCGACCGGGTCCTCGACGTGCTCGGAGCGCGCGCGACCTACGAGGTCCACAACCACCACAACTTCGCCTGGCGCGAGCGCCACCACGGCACTGACGTGTGGGTCGTCCGCAAGGGCTGCACGCCGGCGTTCCCGGGCCAGGAGGGCTTCGTCGGCGCCACGATGGGCGAGCCGTCGGTGGTCCTGCGCGGCACCGACGACCCGGCGGGCGCCGAGCTCCTGCACTCCACGGTCCACGGCGCCGGGCGCGTGATGTCGCGCCGCCAGGCGGCGGGCAGGCGCGTCAAGGGCGGCGGCCGGATCGGCGGCCTCATCGACTTCCCCGCCGTCCGCCGCGACCTCGCCGGGCAGGGCGTCGAGCTGCGCGGCGGCGACGCCGACGAGGCCCCCGACGCCTACAAGCGCCTGGACGCCGTCCTCGCCGCCCACGGCCCGACCATCGAGGTCCTCCACCGCCTCACGCCCATCGGCGTCGCCATGGCCGGCCCCGACGTCCGCGACCCCTACAAGGACTGACCGTGAGAAGCAGGGGCCTGACCCCTTCTTCTCACCAACCCTCCCCGCGGTCGTCGACCGCCGCTCACGAAGTGCCTGCACAGCGCGGGGATCGCGTGGCGTGCGAAGAAGGGGACTGTCCCCTTCTTCGCACGCTCACAGGCGCTCCTGCCAGGTGACCGCGGCCTCCGCGACGGCACGGAGGGCGGCGCGGAGGTCGGCGGTGCCGCCGGAGGCGCGGACGCTCGCCAGGGCCTTGAGGGCGCGGGCGAGGACGGCCGGGCCGGCGGGGCCGGAGGCGCGGAGGTCGGCGAGCTCCGCGGGGGTGAGCCGGCGGGCCTCGCCGCGGACGAGCGCGACCGTCTCGCGCAGCTCGCGCTCGGCGCGGGCCGCTCGCAGCTCGGCCGCCTCGGCCACGCGCCGGCAGCGCGCGGCCTCCGCGAGGGCGTCGCGCAGCTCCGCCGCCTCCGGCGCCTCCTCGCGGACCGTCACCACCTCGACGCGCGCGGTCTGCGACCGCGCCGCCTCGCGGGCGGCGTCGAGCAGCCGCTGCGCCGCCACGAGCCGGTCGCCGAGGCGCGCGGCCTCGGCGGCCAGCTCCCGGCGCTCGCCGCGCAGCGTCCCGATCGTCGCCTCGGCCCGCTCGAGCCGCGCCGCCAGCCGGCCGGCCGCCGCGCGGGCCTCCGCCGCGTCCATCCGCGCGCCCGCGACCTGCTCGCGGGCGTCGCGGACGGCCGCCGCGGCACGCTCGTCGGCCTTCGCCGCCCGGCGCTGGGCCCGCGTCACCGCCGCCTGGTCGACCACGCGCTCGCGGACGACCTTCGGCGGCGCCGACGCGGCCCGCTCGCGCTCGCGCTCCAGGGCCGCCTCGAGCCGCGCGACGCGGCCCTCGGCCTCCCGCGCGCTCGCGAGCGCCGCCCGCAGCATGGCGCGCGCCTCCGGGTCCATCTGGGCCCGGTCGGCCTGCGCGACGTCGACGTCGGTGCGCCGGCGCGGCCCCGGCCTGGCCGGCTCGAACCCGGCCGCCCGGATCGCCGCCCCGAGTGACCCGCCGAAGGGCCGCTTGGCGGAGTTCAGGGCAGGCCAGGACGACCCGTCGGCCCGGCCGGCGCGGTAGCGCTCGACACGCCACAGCTGCCCGGACCACTTGGCCGAGGACGGGTTCCAGTCGGCCGCACGCGGCGGCTCGCCGTAGGTGGCGACCCACTCCTGGATCGCTGAGATGACTGCGTCGCGGTCCCACCCGCCACGCCCCTTCCGGGCCGTGGCCGAAGCGGCTCCCGCGAACGTCGCGGGAGCCATGGACCGGCGCTCCCGCTAGACGCCCGAGGAGGGGTCGCTGATCCGCTGACGCGCCGACGGTCGACCCGTGCACGCAGCCGCGACCGCGCCCGTCTTCGGGGCGGTGGACGCGACCAGCTCCATGCGCAGGTGGACGACCATCAGGACCGACGACGGTAGGGGAGGACGGCGCACGGTGCAACCGTCCGCCGCCCCGCGGGTCGTGGGTTCGAACCCGTTCGAGCCCGCTCAGCCCGTCGCCACGACGTACGTGTGGCCGGCCGCTCGCAGCCGGTCGACGAGCACGTCGCCCATCGCCGTCGCCGGCGTGAGCACGCCTGCGGCGTCGGGGAGCGACGCCTCGTCGAGCGCCAGGGCCAGCGCGCTCTCGCCGAGCATCACGGCGGTCGCCTTGTAGCCGGGATCGCCC
This sequence comes from Conexibacter sp. SYSU D00693, assembly GCF_017084525.1. GTDB lineage: Bacteria > Actinomycetota > Thermoleophilia > Solirubrobacterales > Solirubrobacteraceae > Baekduia. Next base: position 1,534,263 of record NZ_CP070950.1, on the reverse strand, counting down.
TGCGCGGCGACGCGGCAGCGCAGGTGCTCGCCGCCCGTCGTGCGCGTGTGGACGTCGATCTCGAAGAACCCGCGCTCGCGGCTGCGCTCGCTCGGGCCTTCACCCGGGTCGGGCAGCAGCCGGTCCAGCAGCATGCGCGTCGGCGGGATCGCCAGGCCGCCGAACATCGCCGGGATCGCCGCCGCGATCGCGCCGGCCCGCGCCGCCCCGACCGGCCCGGCGCCCCCGAGCATGAGCTCCCGGTAGCGCAGCCCGCGCCCGTAGGCATGGCCCTGCAGCGCGTTCGAGCGCCGCACGACGCGCGAGTTGACCGAGCCCATGACGAACGGCGCCAGCCACCCGCCGAGCTCGTCGTCGCGCACGACGCCCATCGGGTCGCGCTCGCCGTTGTCGGGCTCGGCGGACCGGTCGGGGGAGAGGCCGTGGGGATCGAGCATCAGCCGCCGGGCCGCCTGGTCGCGACGGGCCTCGTCGACCTGGCCCTTCATCGACGCGATGGTCCCGCCGCTGAAGCCCCCGCGCGTGCGCCGCAGGACGAACGTCGTCTCGCCGAGCTCGCCCAGCCCGCGGTCGCGCGCCGCCTCGTGCAGGAGCAGGACCCCGAGGTCCGACGGGATCGAGTCGAACCCGCAGGTGTGCACGATGCGCGCGCCGCTGGCCATCGCCTTGTCGTGTGCGGTGTCGATCGCGCGGCGCATGAACAGCACCTCGCCGGTGAGGTCCGCGTAGTGCGTCCCCGCCGCCGCGCACGCCTGCAGCAGCGGCATGCCGTACGCGTGGTACGGGCCGACGGTCGTCGCCACCGCGCGCGTCGACGCCACCATCCGCGCCAGTGCCTCGTCGTCCTGGCTGTCGGCCTCGACGAGCGGGAGCTGGGCGGCGGCAGGACCGAGCTCCTCGCGCACCCGCTCGAGCTTGGACCGCGACCGGCCGCCCAGCGCGATCCGCGTGCCCTCCGGCGCGTGCTCGACGAGGTACGTGGCCGTGAGCCTGCCCACGAACCCGGTCGCGCCGAAGACGACGACGTCGTGCTCGTGCTCGGGCTGGGACTGGCGCTTGGCGGGAGGCACGCCGCGGACCGTACCCGGCCCGCGGCACGCCCCGCAGGGCTAGAGGAAGAAGGCGAGCAGGCCGGCCACGAGGCCGTAGAACACGCACGCCTCGGTGAGCGCGAAGCCCAGCCACTGGATGCCGGTGATCTCGTCGCGCATCTCCGGCTGGCGGGTCACCGACTCGATGACCTTGCCGAAGATGTAGCCGATGCCGACGCCGGCGCCCGCGGCGCCCAGGCCGCCGCCCAGACCCAGCGCGATCGCCTTGCCCGCGTCGCCGCCGGCGGCCTCGAGCTCAGCGCCCGCCTGGGCGATGGTGGTGATGACGGAGAGGTCCACGCTGCCTCCTAGCTGGTGGGTGGGGTCGCCCGTCCACGGTGCCACGCGCCCCGCACCCCGTCCATGACCTCGCAGGTAGGTGGCGCGACGTCACACAGCCGCGTCGCGGCGCCGGCCGGTGCGCACCTCGTGCACCCGGTCGGTGACGTGGCGCAGGCCGGTCGCGGCGAGCGCCCGCGCGCGCTGCGCGACCCGCTGCGCGCGCTCGCGGTCGTCGTGGACCCACAGCGCAACCAGGAGCCCGCCGATCAGCAGCAGGGCCCAGACCAGCAGGAAGCCGAGCAGCGCGTCCATCTCGCCCGCAGGTTCGACGCGCACCTCGGGCATCCTGCCGCGTCCTCCGGGTAGCCCCGGGCCGATGCACCGCCGGACCGTGGTCGACCTCGTGGCGACGCCCCACGCCGTCGCGACGCTGCGCCGCGTCACGCGTGAGGCGCTGCGGGGGCAGGGTCACCGCATCGTCGAGGCCGCGGTCCTCGGGGTGAGCGAGGCCGCGAGCGACGTCGTGCGCCACGCCGGAGCGCCGGGACGGCGTGTGGGACGCGTCCGGCTCACCGTCCTGACCGACGGCGACGCCGTCGTGGCGGTGGTGGAGGACGACGGCCGCGGGCTCGTCGCGTCTCCGGCGGGCGGGCTCGGGGTGGGCGTCATGCGCCGCCTCGCGCGCGAGATGGACGTCGGTCGCAGCCCGGAGCTCGCGGGTCGCGCGTGCGGCTCGTGCTCGAGGCCGCCTGCCTGCCGGCGGTGTGGCAGCCCTGCGCCCCGGCGGACCCGCCGGCGGAGGGCGACCGGCTCGGCCGCCTGCGCGAGACGGCTGACCGCATCCAGGGCCGCGTCGAGCAGGTCCGCGGCCGCCTCGACCGCCTGGAGGCGCTGCCCGACGACGGCTGGTCGGCGGCGACCGAGGCGCACCACGACCGGCTGTGCGCGGCCCTCGCCCTGCACGAGGCGGCCCTGCAGCGCATCGACGCGCACCGTGCCCGGGTCGTCGCGCGCACCGCCGCGCCGTCGTTCCGCGTCGTCGCGGTGTGAGCCGGCCCGGCGACGCCGAAGGGCCGAACGCGCCAAGGGGGTGGCGCGTCCGGCCCGTGGCCCCCTGAGAAGGCCGTTCCTGACTGCCCTGGGTCAGGCGACGATGAGCGAGTGCTTGTCGGACGGGTCCACGCGGACCGGGACCGTGCTGCCGGGCTGGAAGCCGGGGACCGCGAGACGCGCGATCGTCTGGCGGTGGGTGACCGCGTAGGGCTCCTGGCCGTCGAGCGAGACCTGCAGGTCGAGCTCCACCACCGGGTTGTCGTTGATCGACGCGCCCGTGTCGCGCAGCGCGGTGACCGTGGCGCTGCCGACGCGGCCCGTGGCCATGAGCGTCTGCGCCTTCTGCGCCTCGGCGGCCATGCCGCCCAGCATCTGGTTGGCCTGCGCGACGCCGTCGCGCATGTGGCGCAGCCCGCCGCCGAAGCCCTTGTACTCCTGCGGCGTCATCGCGTCGGCCGTCTGCTTCAGCTGCTTGATGTCCTTGAAGAAGCCCATGTCCCTGTCCTCTGTGCGGTGGTGGTGACCTGCGGTGAGGAGAAGGTCCCAGGGCGCGGGAGGCGCGCCATCAGGGAGCACCCTGATCCCACGCGCGACCACCCTGATCCGGCACCGATCAGCGGCGCAGGACCTGCCCCGCCAGGCCGCAGGCGTTCTGGGCCGGGTCGGGGTCGTTGACCTTCCAGCGCGAGGCGACGAGCAGCTCGTGGAGGTCGCCCTTGCGCCCCGTGCCGTCGTCGATCCACAGCTCCCCCTGCACCAGGCCGTTCGTGGGCAGCTCGAGGACGTAGGGCGCGGCGACCAGCGAGACGCCGGTGGTGTCCGAGCCCTGGAAGGTCCAGGCGTCGACCCGCAGGCCCGGCGCCGGATCGACGACGGTGAGGCGCCGGGAGCCGCTCGGGCCCGGGCGGCACTCCACCGCCACGCGGCCGAAGCCGGGGACGTCGCGGACCACCGCGTCGCGCCCGGCGGCCGTCGCCGACCCGCGCCAGGTCACCGGCAGCGAGCGGGCCTGCAGGGTGCCGGGACCGTCGCCGCCGGCGCCCTCGGTGTGGACGTCGAGGTCGACGCTGCAGCGCTCGGCACCGCCCGTCGTGAAGTCCCAGTCCCAGGAGATCCGGATCGTCGTGGGCGTGCGTGCCTCGCCCGGGCCGCCGAACGGCCCGCGGTCGGAGACCACGCCGACCATGTAGCCGTGCGAGCGCTTCTCGGACCCGTTGCTCGACCCGTCCCAGGCCGGCGCGGAGAACTTGTTGAGGCCCTCGAGGAACTCGGGCGAGGAGCCCAGCGTCGTCGTCGACTCCCGCAGGGCCGACTCGCGCCAGTCCGTCCAGTCGCGGTGGGTCCACAGGACCATCGACGTCTCGTGGCTGCCGTCGCTCGGCACGACGCGCAGGTACTGCGCCCGCGGGCTGCAGACCACCTCGCCGCTGCCGATGCCGGGGACGGCGAAGCCGCGCTGCTCGCTGCCGGCGCCCGTCCCGGCGCTCCAGCGCAGCGAGATGCCCTGCGCGAACACGCCCGGCGTGACGCCGGTCGGGGTCTCGACAGGCGTCGTGGGGGCCAGCGACGTGGCGGGCGTCGGCAGCGGGGCCGGCGGGGCGGCCGCCAGCACGAGGGCCCGGCGCAGGACGCGCGACGCGCGCTCCTTCCCCGACCGCGCGCTGAGCACGAGCTCGTAGGTCCCCGCGCCGGCGTCGCGCGACAGCGCGAGCGTCAGCGGCGTGGCGCGGGTGATCGCCGCGTCGCGCCTGCCGGTGCCGACGGTCCGGCCGGCGGCGTCCAGGAGCGTCGCCCGCACCAGCCGCAGCGGCACGCCGGCCCGCGGGCGGACGCGGACGGTGACCTGGCGCGGCGCGCCCGGCGTCCGGTCGCCCTCGTCGACGCCGGTCACGGCGAGGCGGCGCGCCGCGGAGAACCGCAGGCTCCGGGTGGTCGTGACGGTCCGGGCGCACCCGCTGGCCCGGCCGCTGACGGCCAGGCGGTGGGCCCCGGCGCGCAGCGCGCCCTCCACGGTGAGGCGCACGCGGCCACCGCTCGTCGTCAGCGCGCGGCCGAGGGCGCCGCGGGCGACGGTCCGGCCCCGCCGGGTGAGCCGGAGCGTCAGGCCCGTCACCCGGCGTCCCGTGCTGCGGGCCAGCAGCGGCAGCTCCTTGCCGTAGGCCGCGGCGGCCGGCGTCGGGGCGACGACGGCCACGGGCAGGGCGGAGGCCGAGCAGCGGGCGGCCTGCGCGGCCGCGGAGGACGGGGCGAGCGCACCCGCGAGCGCGGCGAGGCCGAGGGCGATGGCCGGCGCGCGCCGCACGGCTAGGCGAAGGTCAGCGGGAACGACCGCGACACCCGCCCGCAGGACCCGGGCTGGCCGGCGACCTGGGCGGTGACCACGAGCGAGTAGCCGCCCGGCGCCAGCGGGCGCCCGAGCGCGTGGTCGAGGTCGGCGCGACCGAAGAGCCGTGCCAGCTGGGCGGTCCCGACGAGCGTGCCGTCGAAGGTGAAGACCTGCGAGAGCACGTTGGTGAGCGTCCTGGCGCCGGTCGGCTCCATCGGGACGGTCAGCCACTGCTCGTAGTCGGCCGCGCGACCGCCGGGCAGCGTCACGGCCCGCACCGGCAGGGTCGTCGCGCACCCGCGCAGCCGGACCACGCGCGTCTTCTTGGGCGTCCCGCACGGCGCGCGGCGCTCCTCGCTGACGACGAGCGTGAGCCCGCCCGCCTGCATCGGGGCGCTCAGGCGCAGGCGGACGTCGACCGCGCCGAAGCGCCGGACCGTGCGCTTGACGACGCCGACGCCGAGGCGCTCGCCGCCGAAGGTGTAGAGCTGGACGCGGACGCCGCGCAGCGGCCGGCCCTCGCGGCTGCGCACCCGCACGTCCATCGTCGAGGTGAACGACGCGGCGTACGCGCTGGAGAGCTGCGTCGCGACGTTCATCCGGCAGGAGATCGCGGCCGACGCGGTCGAGGCCGCCGGCCCGAGCCCGAGCGCGCCGAACGCCGCGGCGGCGCAGGCACCGGCCAGCAGCGAGCGAAGGCGAGACGGGCGAGGGGCGTTCACGGGCGGAGCGTAGGGGGCGGGCAGAACCCCTACGCGTCGTCATCGGCCCGCGAGACCGGCGACCTGAGCGCCCTGTCCGTCCTCGGGCGCGCTCGCGCCCGCGCGCGCGAGGAGCGGCTCCTCGGGCGCCGGTGCGCCGGGCTGCCAGCCGGGCCCGCGCAGCAGGAAGCCCACGCGGTCGCGCCAGGAGCGCGCCGTGCGGACGTCGCGCCACAGCGACCGGTACTCGCCGAAGGCGACGTCGACCGGGTTGAACGTCCCGATGTTCGTCGTCAGGCCGTAGCGGACCCGCTCGCCCTCGGGGTGGAACGTCCCGAAGAGACGGTCCCAGATGATGAGGATCCCGCCGTGGTTGCGGTCCAGGTACTGCTCCTGCGAGCCGTGGTGGACCCGGTGGTGCGACGGCGTGTTCAGCACGAACTCGGCCCAGCGCGGCAGCCGCGAGATCCGCTCGGTGTGCAGCCAGAACTGGTAGAGCAGGCTCCAGCTCTGGGCGAGGAGGATCTGCCACGGCTCGAAGCCCATGAGCGCCAGCGGCGCCCAGAAGGGCAGCCCCGTCATCGGCGTCCAGGTCTGGCGCAGCGCCGTCGAGAGGTTGTAGTGCTCGCTGGAGTGGTGGACGACGTGGCTGGCCCAGAAGACGCGCACCTCGTGGTGCAGGCGGTGGTACCAGTAGTAGGCCAGGTCGTCGGCGAAGAACAGCAGGACCCACGCCCACCAGGCGCCGTCGGGCAGGTCGACCGGCGCCAGCTCGTGCAGCCCCGCGTAGACGAGGACGACGACGAGCTTCCAGCCCGCGTTGACGACGAGCGAGCCGATGCCCATGGTCAGGGACGTCGCGGTGTCGCGCGGCTCGTAGCCCGGGCCGTCGAAGTCGTCGGCCAGGTGGCGGTAGGCGGCGAACTCGACGGCGAGCAGCAGCAGGAACGCCGGGATGGCGTACAGGACGAGGTTGATCACGCCGCCGCCTCCAGCAGGCGCTCGGCGGCCGCCGGCATCCGGCCCAGGAGGTCGGCGGCGAGCGCGGCGGCGCGGTCCCCGTCGCCGGCCTCGACCGCGTCGACCAGCGCGTGCTGCGCGGCGTGGTCGCGCACCTCGAGGGCCGAGAGCTCGAGCGTCAGCTCGCGCGACTGGTCGAGCGCCCGCACCAGGCTGTTGAGCGCCAGGCGGTAGGCCACGTTGCGGCTGCCCTCGACCAGCTCCTGCCACAGCGCCGCGTAGTGGCGTTCGGCCTCGTCGAGCTCGGCGGCGGCGCGGCCGGCCTCGACGTGCGCGCGCAGGGCGCCGACGACCTCCGGGGTCGCCCGGCCAGCGGCGCGCCGGGCCACGTCGACGCCGATGCCGAAGCGCATCTCGAGCGCGCTGCGCAGCACGTCGCCGTCTGGCAGCCGCCCGCCCTCGCCGAACGCGAGGTCGGCCAGGACGTCGAGCCCCGCGGTGCGCCGCCAGTCGTTGACGCGCGTCGCGCCGCCGTGGCTCACGGTCACCAGACCCGCCTGGGCGAGGCGGCCCACCGCCTGGCGCACGGCGTGGCGGTTGACCTCGAAGCGCGTGCTGAGCTCGCGCTCGCCCGGCAGCGCCGACCCCGGCGCCAGGAGGCCGTCGAGGATGGCGCGGCGCAGCTGCTCGTGGACCCCGTCGGCGACGGACTGGCGCGCGACGGGGGAGAGGAGACCCTCCTGCATGGAGGGCAGCGTAACTGGTTGGACCAGTTGCGTCTACTGGCCGGGGAGCCCGCCGCCCTCGGCGAAGAACAGGAACCACAGGCCGAAGAGCGCGAGGGCCACGGAGACGCTGATGACCATGACGACGTCGAGGATCGTCCGCGGCCGGTCGGTGTCGCGCTCGCCGCGCATCGAGCGCAGCCACGGCGTGCGGACCTTCACGGTCGGCGTCGTGCCCGTCACGTCGCCGTAGACCCGGTTGAGGCGCGACAGCGCCTTGCCCACGAGCACCATCGAGATCGGGATCCCGAAGAGCACGAGGACGTAGGGGCCGAGCGACGGCTGCGAGCTCTCGACCATCTGCGAGGCGCCGTAGATCCACAGGAAGGGGATCCCCAGCCAGAGGAAGACGCTGCCCAGCGCCATGAGGGCGATGAGGCCGACGGCGAGGACGCGCGTGCCCGCACCCGTTCCCATGGGCGGCATCCTACGCCGTCGTAGGAGCCTCTGTGCGGTTGGTCACACGCGGCGGTGCCGCGCTACCAGGCCTGGCCGGTCCCGCAGTGCGGGCAGGCGACCGAGGTGGTCACCGCAGCCTCGAACGCGAAGCCGCACGAGCACGTGTAGAAGGCCTTGTCCTCCGGACCGCCGGCCTCGCGCATGCGGCGCTCCTCGCGCAGCTCGGGCGTGCTGGGCTGGGGCTCCCGCGCAGGCGAGGAGGCCGGGCGGTCGGGTGCCGGAGCGCCAGGACGCAGCTCGCCGCGGCGGACGGGGCCCGTGCGCTGGTCGCGCCGGGTGCGGGTCAGGAGCTCGGAGGGTCGAACGCGCATGCTCTCTCTCAACAACGCAGGAAGGGCCGGATGGTTTCCCTCCTGTGGTCGGACGTCCTACGACGTCGTTGAGCAAGTCCCTGCCCGGTCGACAGGTGGTCCACCGCGACCTCGGTCAGCGCGCGTGCCATGATGGGACCTCGATGGACCCCTCCCGCAAGCGCACCATCCGCCTGGTCGTCGCGCTGTCGGCCGCCGTGGTGCTGGCCTCCGCGCTCATCTACACGAGCTTCAGCGCCTCCAGCGAGGCGCGCACCCCGAGCGAGCTCGCCACGGCCACCGTCGGCCAGACCTACCAGCTCACCGGCAAGGTCGTGCCGGGGTCCATCAAGGACGTCGACGGCGGCAAGAGCTTCCGCGTGATGGACCGCGACGGCAGCGGCCAGCAGGTCGCCGTGACCTACCGCGGGGCGATCCCGGACCCGTTCCGCGATGGTCGGGAGATCATCATCGACGTCCAGCGCACGTCCGCGGGCGGCGGCTTCACGGGGGTCAAGGACACCCTCGTGACCAAGTGCCCGTCGAAGTTCACCGAGAAGAACCAGACCACCTAGGCCGGGCGCATGGCTGACCTCGGTCGCGCGCTCCTGGTCCTGGCGCTCGCCGTCGCCGTCTTCGGCGCGGTGATCGCCGTCATGGCCGGCGTCCGGGGCCGGCGCGACCTCGCCCTCTCGGCGCGGCGCTGCGTCTACGCGCTGGCCGCCCTGACCGTCGCGTCGTTCGCGATCCTCGAGGCCGCGTTCCTGCGCACCGACCTGAGCTTCTCGGTCGTCGCCTCGCACTCCTCGACGACCACCCCGGCGTTCTACAAGGCGACCGCGCCGTGGTCCTCGCAGGAGGGCTCGCTGCTGCTGTGGCTGCTCCTGCTGTCGCTCTGGTCGAGCCTCGTGCTCTTCCTGACGCGGCGGCGCCTGCGCGACGTGCAGCCGTGGGCGACGGCGGTGCTCCTCGGGCTCGCGGCGTTCTTCGCGGGCCTGCTCGTCTTCAGCGCCAACCCGTTCACGACGCTGGCCACCCCGCCGGCGGAGGGCGCCGGGCTCAACCCGCTGCTGCGCCACCCGTCGATGATGAGCCACCCGCCGATGCTCTACAGCGGGTACACGCTCTTCGCGATCCCGTTCGCGTTCGCGGTCGGCGCGCTCATCGTCCGGCGCGTCGACGCCGAGTGGATCGCGGCGACGCGCCGCTTCGCCCTGGCCGCCTGGTTCTTCCTGGGCATCGGGATCCTCCTGGGCGCCCGCTGGTCCTACGCCGAGCTGGGCTGGGGCGGCTACTGGGCCTGGGACCCCGTCGAGAACGCCTCGCTCATGCCGTGGCTCACCGGCACGGCGTTCATCCACTCGCTGATGATCCAGGAGCGGCGGGGCATGCTGAAGGTGTGGAACGCGTCGCTGGCGCTGAGCTGCGGCGTGCTCTCGATCCTCGGCACGTTCCTCGTGCGCTCGGGGATCCTCGACTCGATCCACGCGTTCGGCGCCTCGACGCTCGGCGTCCCGTTCCTCGTGCTGATCGGCGTGATGGTCGCGGGCTCGATCGCCCTGGTCGTCTCGCGCCTGGACGTCCTGCGCTCCGAGCACCGGCTGGACTCGCTGTGGTCGCGCGAGGCGGTCTTCCTGGGCAACAACCTCGTGCTCGTCGGCCTGGCGTTCGTCGTGTTCTGGGGGACGTTCTTCCCGCTGATCGCCGAGGCGGTGACCGGCACGAAGCAGGCGCTGGGCCCGCCGTGGTTCGACAAGTACATCGTCCCGCTGGCGCTCGTGCTCGTGCTGCTGTCGGGCATCGGCCCGCTCATCGCCTGGCGCCGCGGCACGCTGGCCAACGCCCGCCGGTCGTTCCTGTGGCCGGCGGTCGGGGGCGTCGCGGGCGGCGTGGTCGCGATCGCCCTGGGCGGGGGCGGACGGCCGCTGGCGCTCGTCATGTTCGTCCTCGGCGCCTTCGTCCTGGCGGGCGTCTGGCAGGAGCTGTGGCGCGGCGTGCGCGCGCGGCGCGCGATGAGCGACGACGGGCCGCTGCGCGCGCTGGTCGCCCTCGTGGACCGCAACCGCCGGCGCTACGGCGGCTACCTCGTGCACGTCGGCATGGCCGTGCTATTCATCGGCGTCGCGGCGTCGTCGGCCTTCCAGAACGCGTCCGACACGCGGCTGTCCCCGGGTGAGACCGCGCGGGTGGGCGGCTACGACGTCCGCTACGACGAGCCGACGTCGCGCATCGACACCCAGGGCGGGGACGTCGAGCGCATCGTGCTCGGCGCGCAGCTCACGGTGCGCAAGGACGGCGAGGTCGTCGCCCGGCTGCACCCCGAGCGCGGCTACTACCCGTCGCGCGACGCGGGCGGCCTCGGCCCGGTCGGCCGGTTCTTCGAGGGCGAGGCGACGAGCGAGATCGCGATGGACGCCGGGGCCACGAAGGACCTGTGGACCGCGGTCTCGCCCGACATCGGCAAGCTCGAGCCGATCATCGCCGAGGGCGACAAGGTGTTCGCGGACGCCGCGGACGCGCTCACGCCCGAGCAGCAGGGGATGGCGCTGGGCTCCGCGCTGCGCGGCCTGGTCGACCGCTACACCGACAGCCCGCCCCCCGCGACGTTCCGCCTCATCGTCTCGCCGATGGTCACGTGGATCTGGGTCGGCGGCCTGCTCGTCTTCCTCGGCGGCCTGATCGCCCTGGTCCCGCCCGGCGGCACCGCCCCGCGGCCCGTGACCGCGCGGCTGCGCGCCCGCGTGGCCCGGGAGCTCGCCGCGGGCGCCTAGCTCGCGGACCCCGTGGACGTCGCCGCGATCCTGCTCGCCCTCGTGGCCCTGGCGCTCGTGGTCTGGTGGGTCAGCGCGCCCCTGCGCGGCGGCGCCGCGACGGCCGAGGAGCGCGACGCCTCGCGCATCGCCGACCTCGAGGCGGCCAAGGAGGCCAAGTACCGCGAGATCCGCGAGGCGGAGCTCGACTTCCGCACGGGCAAGCTCGACGAGGGCGACTGGAAGGCGCTGGACCGCGAGCTGCGCGCGGAGGCGGTGGAGCTCCTGCGCGCGCTCGACGAGTACCATCGCTAGCGCCATGGAGAACGTCCTCGCCGTCATCCAGGTCGCGTTCAGCGTCGTCCTCATCTTCCTGGTGCTCATGCACTCGGGCAAGGACGCCGGGCTCTCCGGGGCCTTCGGCGTGGGCACCGGCCAGGGCAAGTTCGGCGGCGGCTCGATGGTCGAGCGCAACCTGAACCGCTGGACGATCGCGTTCGCGCTCCTCTGGACCGCGAACACGATCCTCATGCTGAAGACGACCTAGCGGTCGTCCGCGGGGTCAGCCTCCGGCTGGCAGGCTCGATACCAGCAGGGGCGTCGGGAGCTTCGCTCCGGCGTCGTCGTCGGCGATCGGGGATCCGAGACACTGCGCGCCTCGCCGGTGGGTGAACGGTCTCCGATGTGACAGGGCCGAAGCGCCTCCCTGCAGCCTGACTGAGTTGAGGTCCGCTGGACACCGGGTCTTCGGATGGGCGGTTTCGCCTCGATCAAGCAGCGCGTACGTGCGTGGCGCAGCCTGACGGGCCCGTGCGGCCCCTAGGGTGCGTCTGGAGGGGCGCTAGGCGTCACCAGTCGAGTCCGTGCCGCGGCGAGATAGTTCCGTTGCCGGACGCGGCGCGACCAGTGCTCGCGCTGGCCCCACCGGTGCTGCGCCTCTAGCGACGTGACCGGGATCGCCTGCCGGACGGCCTGGCCGCCGCGAATCCGACAGCTAGAAGAAGATCCAGGTTTCGTGATCAAACGGTGTCTGTGATCGAACCGGTGATGCGCAGCGTCCTGCTGGCAAATGTAGGAAGCGCTCTGCACCTTGCGCCACCGCACCGCGGTGGGGCTCATCGAATCTAGGAGAGCGGGATGTCGAAGGGGAAGTACTCCATGGCGGTCCTAGCCGTCGCAGGTGCCGTGCTCTGCTGTGGTGGAACGGCGCAGGCCTATACGGCGGACTACTGCGGGCTGCTGATTCCGAGCATGACCTCGAGTTGGGCGTGCTACTCACCGCAGACGAACCTGACGTACAACCGTGCGCAGTACACAGGCGGTGGGAACATCCAGGAGTTGACTGTCGGTCTCCGCGGGAACGTCCAGGTCGGCTTCAACACGACCTTCGTGAGCATCTGCTACTCGAACGGCGCGATCAGCCGCGGAACGTTGCGCCAGTACGACGGAGGCGCGAATCACACGATCTACGGGCGGGTCGACGATTCACCCAATCACACCAACTGCCTTTAGTCAGGAGTCATGTCCATGCGGGATCCTCGGAGCATGTTCAAGCGCACTGCTGCCACGACGTTGGGCCTCGGTCTCATCGCTGTAGGAGGAGCGTTCGGTCTTTCGACGGCGCAGAGTGACGACCAAGACAACGACGGGCGCACGGGTTCCGAGGCCTTCGGGGTCTTCGCTCGGGCGGAGAGGGCGGGCGATCGCCCGCGCCACGCTGCAACGGCCGATGATGCGCGCCGCGTCGGTGAGGGCCAGTACCTGATCCGCCGCGGAGGGCAGCTCTGCGTGGTCACGACCGCCACGGCCCAGACGCCCGGAGGCGAGGCTTGCTCGGTCGAGTCGACCGCCGACCGCGAGCCGCCGGTGGCGATGACCGTCGCTGCGGACGGCTCCGCGAGGGTCGCCGGCGCCGCTTCCGACCGGTTCTACAAGGCCGAACTCGTCCAGGTCGACGGGACGGTCACGACGGTCAGCATCGACGACAACGCGTTCGAGGCCCGGCTGCCGAAGCGGATCTCGGGGTTCCGCCTGGTGGCGACCGACGGTCATCGGGTGAGCTTCGGAGGCTGACGCAGTCGTTGGGGCCGGCGGATCGGGCGGCTGTCGCAGCGCTCCTCTGCCGGCCCGACGGTCCTCCGGCGCGACTAGCCGGTCACGCGCAGGCCGCGGGCCCGCAGCGGCACCGCCAGCGTCCCCATCGCAAAGCGCCGCCCGTAGAAGTCGCCCTCGGTGGTGAGGGCGGGCGCCGCGCCGAGCTGCTCGGTCTCGCTGAGCAGGCGCAGGACGGAGTCGGTGAAGCGCACGTCGCGGACCGGGCGGGTGATGCGGCCGTCCTCGATGAGGAAGGTGCCGTCGCGCGTGGTGCCGGTGAGCAGGACCTGCTTGGGGTGCACCACGTTGAGGTACCAGAGCCGGTTCACGTAGAGGCCGCGCTCGATCGGCGCCGCCAGGACGTGCTCGTCGGCGGCGTCGCCGGGCGCGAGCGCGAGGTTCGTCGGCATGGGTCCGCCGGGCGCGCCGCCCGGCGCCAGGGCGTGGCCGGTCGACCGCGCGCCGTCACCCGCGCGGGCGGCGCTGCGCGAGTCGTGCACGACGGCCCTGGCGACGCCGCCGTCGACGAGCGCGAGCGGCGCCTTCGGCGTGCCCTCGAGGTCGAACGCGCGCGGGAGCGTGCCGCGGGCGAACGGGTCGTCGGTGATGGTGATCGACGGGGCGGCGACGGCGCTGCCGAGCTTGCCGTCGAAGGCGCCGCGGCCCTCGATGTGGGCGAGGCCGTCGAAGGCCAGCCAGCCGAGGAACTCGAGCAGGCCGCCGACGGCGTCGCGGTCCAGGACGACGTCGTAGCTGCCGGGGCCGAGCTCGATGGGCGCCTCGCGCGGCAGCTTCTCCAGGGCGCGGCGGGCGACCCAGTCGGGGTCGACGTCCGCCGCGGCGACCGCGGTCTGCGCGCCCCAGCCCGAGCGCCCCTCGGCGTCGCGGGCGATGACCTTCATGTGCGCGTCGGTCACGCGGTCGCTCGCGCGCACGCCACGGCTCGAGGCCAGCGCGGTGGCGACGTCGCCGGCGGTCCAGGCGCCGAAGGCCTCGACGCCGTGCTCAGCGCAGCGCTCGAAGGCCAGGCCGAGGGCGGCGCCCGCGCTCGCGGCGTCGAGCTGCGCGGTGGCGGCGTCGAAGCCGGCGTGCTCCGGGGCGTCCGTGGCCGGCGGCGCGGGGAGGCCGGGGTGGTCGCCGGGGGCGCCGGCGGCCCGGCGGGCCGCGGCCGCGGCGGCCTTCGCGCGGGCGGCGGCGTCGCGCAGGGCCTCGTCGTCGGTGCGGTTGGTCGTCGCCGTCCCGGGATGGCCGTCGTGGAGGACCAGGACGTGGACGGTGAGGTCCTCGACCTGCGTGGCCTGCGTCGGGCGCGAGCGGGCGAAGCGCGCGAGCAGGGAGCGCTCGCGGGTGACCGTGGCCTGGCCGTCCTCGTCGCCGAGGTGGCCCAGCGCGCGGTCGGCGAGCTCGAGCGGCGTCTCGCTCACGCGACACCGACCTGGACGTCGCGGAAGCGCGCGGGCGCGGTGCCGTGCGAGACGCGCATGACCTGCCCGGGCTCGCCCTTGCCGCAGTTGCCGATGCCCCATGGCCGCCACGCCTGGGGCCCGCAGACCGCGTCGCACGAGCCCCAGAACTGCGGGGTGATCCCGGCGTAGGAGCCGTTGCGGTAGAGCCGCCCCAGCTCACCGCCGCGCACCTCGCGCGCGACCTCGGTGCCGAACTGGAAGTGCCAGCGGCGGTCGTCGATCGACCAGGACCGGTTCGTCTCCAGGAACAGCGCGCCGTCCTCGGTGTCGGCGAGGAGGTCGTCGAGTGAGCCGGCCGCGCCGGGCTCGATCGAGACGTTCGTCATGCGCACGATGGGCTGGCGGGCGAAGCCGTCGGCGCGGGCGCAGCCGGCGCTCGCGTCGAGGCCCAGCGCGGCGGCGGAGGTGCGGTCGCTCAGGGCGGCTCGCAGGACGCCGTCGACCACGAGCGGCGTCCGGTGGCCGGCCACGCCCTCGTCGTCCCAGCCGAAGGTCCCGAGCCCGAGCGGGAGCGTCGCGTCGGCGGTGATGGAGACCTGCTCGGACCCGTAGCGCAGGGCGCCCTCGCGGACGTCCTGCGCGCCGACCCAGCTCGTTCCCGCGTAGCTGGCCTCGCCCAGCTGGATGCGGTCGAGCTCGAGCGCGTGGCCGACGGACTCGTGGACCTGGAGCGCGAGCTGCTCGCCGCCCAGGACGACGGTGCGCCGGCCCTCGGGGAGCTCGGGGGCGGTGAGGAGCTCGACCGCCTCGGCGGCGACCCGCGGCGCGTGGGCGGCGAGCTCCATCGCCGCGACGTGCTCCCAGCCCGCCTGGGCCAGCAGGCCGCCGTGGGCCATCGGGTACGAGCGCGTCTGCAGCTCGTCGCCGCCGACGGCGGTCGCGGCGATGCCGGCCCCGCACTCGACGTGCAGCTGCGTGCACGCGGCGCCCTCGGTGGACGCGAAGGCCTTCTCGATGCGGGCGGCCATGAGCGTCGCCTCCGTGCGGGCGATCCGTTGGTCGCCGCGCATCGCCTCGTCGGCCGCGAGCAGCAGGGCGAGGCGCTCCTCCAGCGGGACCTCCAGCGCGTCGCGCTCGTGCGGCGCAACCCAGTGGCCGGTCGCGGGCGCCACCGGCGCGAGCGGCGCCTCGGGCACCCGCGGCTGGGCCTCGGCGAGCGCGAGCGCCTCGGCCAGCGCGCGCTCGAGCCCCGAGGGCGTGACGTCGTTGGTGGCGGCGAAGCCCCAGCTGCCGCCGACGCGCACGCGGATGCCGACGCCCGCGGTCTCCTGGGCCTCGACGTCGTCGACGAGCCCGTTGCGGACGGCCAGCCCTTCCTCGCGGGTGTGGACGAAGCGCGCCTCGGCGTACGCGCAGCGCCCCTCCGCGGTGGCGACCAACTCCGTCAGCAGGTCGAGCGGCGCGCTCACCAGGCGGCCTCGTAGAGCGCGAGGAGCTCGGCCTCGTCGGCCGGTGGCGGGGTGAGGTGCAGCTCGGGGCGGTCCTTGGCCGCGGCGGCGCAGCGCGCGAGGGCGTCCTGCTCGACGCCGAGGTCGCGCAGGCGCGTGGCGCCGGCGCGAGCGGCGAGGTCGCGCGCCAGCGCCTGCAGGCTGCCGTCGGGGTCGACGTGGCCGGGAGCGCGGCGCTCGAGGGCGGCGATCGTGTGCGGGAGCATCGCCGCGTTGGCCGGGCCGTGGCCGGCGCCGCCGAGGCGCACGAGCGTCTGGGACAGCACGTGGTGCAGGCCGTACTTCGTCGCGTCGATCGTGTAGCCGGACAGCAGCGCGGCGAGGGCGAGCTGCTCGCGGCCACGGTGCGTCGGGTCCTCGCCGTCGACGAGGTACGCCGCGTCGATCAGCCTGGCGGCCTCCTCGCCGGCCAGGGAAGGCACGGGGGAGGCGAGGGTCGTCGTCGGCCCCTCGACGGCGTGCCCCAGGGCGTTGGCGGCCGAGGCGGCAAGGCCCTCCGGCGGCTGGGAGGCGCAGAGGTCCGGGTCGTTGACGACGAGCGCGGGGCGCACGAGCGCGGTGCCCGGCGTGGCCGAGGTCGGCAGCCGGTGGATCGCCGTCATCTCGGCGGCGCTGAGCGTCGTGGGGATCGCCGCGACGCGGGCGCCGGTGACCGCACCGAGCGCCTTGGCCGTGTCGATGACCCGCCCGCCGCCGAGCGCGACGAGCTCTGGCTCGGTCGGCAGCTGGCCGAGCAGCTCCTCGGCGATCTCGTCGACCCGGCCGGGTGGCACGTGCAGCACGGTCCCGGCGCGCTCGGCCACCTGCGGCAGGCCGGCCAGGGCGCGCTCGGTGCTCAGCAGGACGTAGCCGTCGTCGCGCAGCTCAGGGAGGGTCGCGACGGTCCCACGGCCGAAGCGGATCGTCCGCTCGCCGTCCTGCCAGGTCCAGGCCATCGGGCGACCCTACCCAGCGGGGGTGCGAGCGCCCGGTCAGCTCACGGCGCGAAGACGATGCACGTCGTCGTCGCGTGCGCGATGAGCTGGCCGTCGCTCTCGCGCTCGAGCCGGCCCTCGGCGGTGGCGATGCGCCCGCCGCGGTGGATGACCGTGCCGGTGGCGATCGCCGGGCCGGTGTCCACCCGGAACGCGCGCACGTAGTTCACCTTGATCTCGAGGGTCGTGTAGCCGGTGCCCGCGGGGAGCGTCGAGTGCACCGCGCAGCCCATCGCGGCGTCGAGGACGGTGGCGTGGATGCCGCCGTGGACCGCGCCGATCGGGTTGTAGTGCGACTCGTGGGGGACGATGCGGAAGACGACGCGACCCTCCTCGACCTCGACGGCCGTGGCGCCCAGCAGCTCGCTGATGGGCGGCTTGGGGACCTCGCCGCTGACCATCGCCTGGAGGAACTCGAGCCCGGAGCGGCCCGCCGCGGCGGCGGCGATGCCCATCGGGTCCTCCCAGGTGATCGTGAGGGAGCGGTCGGTCGCCTCGGGGTCGTGCGCGAGCTGCTCGGCCATGGCCGGCACGCTACGGCACGAAGTTGCGAAACGCAACTAGAGGGGATCGGCGCCGGCGGACGACCGCCGGCGCCGAGGTCCCTAGGCCGCGACCGCGCGACGCCGCGCGAACAGGCTGCGCAGGCGGGCGGAGGAGGTCGGTCGCGGGGCGTCGAGGAGCGCGGTGGCACGGAGCGCCAGGACCTCGACGACGTCTGCGGTGGGCTGGAAGGGGTCGGCGACGCTGCGGCCGTCGCGCAGCGAACGGGCGGCGAGCAGGCGCCCGCCGCGCTCGGCCAGGAGCACGTCGCCGGTCAGCGGGCGAGCGCTGTCCAGGGCGGCGAGACGGGCGAGGGCGTGGGCGTCCGCGGGCGTGGCGGGCCGGATGACGAGAGCGTCGACGGCCTCGGAGGAGGAGAGGAGCACGCTGGACATGACGTTGATGATGGGCCAGACGTGACAGAAGGTCGAATGACATTTGATGGTCGTAGCCATAAGCTGCGCTCATGCTCGACGTCCGCCGGCTCAGGGTGCTGCACGAGGTCGCACGTCGCGGGTCGTTCTCCGCTGCGGCCGAGGCGCTGTCCTACACGCAGTCCGCGATATCCCAGCAGGTGGCCGCGCTGGAGCGCGAGGCGGGCTCGAAGCTCGTCGAGCGCAGCGCCCGCGGCGTCCGCCTCACCGACGCCGGCCGCGCGCTCGTCTCCCACGCCGAGACGATCCTCGCCCGCCTCGCCGACGCCGAGGAGGAGCTGCAGGCCATCGCCGGGATCCGCGCGGGTCGCCTGCGCCTCGCCGCGTTCCCGTCCTCGTGCGCGACGCTCATGCCCGTCGCGATCGCGCGCTTCCGCGCCGCCCACCCCGGCGTCGAGCTGAGCCTCGAGCCCCACGAGCCGCCGGAGGCCATGGTCGCCCTGCGCGCCGGCGAGGTGGACCTGGCGCTGCTCATCGAGTCCACGCACGACGGGGCGCCCGACGACGGCTTCGAGCGCACGACGCTCCTCGACGACCCCTTCCACGTCGCGCTGCCCGCCGACCACCCGCTGGCCGACCGCGAGCGGGTCCGCCTCGCCGACCTCGCCGACGAGCAGTGGATGATCGGGTCGACGGCGCGCTGTCCCGACTCGCGGATCTTCACGCGGGCATGCGAGGGCGCCGGCTTCGAGCCGAACATCGCCTTCCAGCTCGACGACTACCTCGCCATCCAGGGCTTCGTCGCCGCCGGGATGGGCGTCTCGTTCATGCCCGAGCTCGCGCTGGTGGCCGTGCGCGACGACATCGTCGTGCGCCCGCTGACGGGCCGCGCGCCGTTCCGGCGCATCTCCGTGGCGATGCTCGAGGGCTCGTTCCGCTCGCCGGCCAAAGCGGCGATGCTCGAGGTCCTGTGCGACGTCGCCGCGGAGTTCGAGACGCGCCCGGCGACGCTCGCGCTGGCGGTCTGACCCGGGGGCGCCCCAGCGGCCGCCCGGGCGATTGGGACCCGGCGCGCGCGGGCACATCATCGACCATGCACGGTGCGGTCTACGGCGTCCTGCTCCTCGCGGTGGTCCTGGTGGTCGGGCTGGTCATCAACCCGATCGTCGCCGTCGTCCTGATCGCGCTCGTCGCGGTGGTCGCGGCCATGGGCGGCCTGGGCGGGTTCCTCAGGAGCTCGAGGGTGGCCACCGGCGCCAGCCCCTCGGGCGTGCCGACGACCCGCGAGGCGTCCTACGACCCGGTCCGCACGCCGGACCCGACGGGCCAGTAGTGAGCGTCGCCGTCGAAGGCGGACCCTCGTCGGGCGAGGACGCGTCAGCCCGCGAGGCCGTCGCGACCGTCCGCGCGGTCTTCGCTGCGTTCTGCCGGTACGACGCGCCCGGGATGGCCGCGCACTGCACGGACGACGTGGTCTTCCGCCCCGTCACGGCGAAGCTCGCCCGCGGCGGGCGGCCGTACGAAGGGCGCGAGGGCGTCTTCGAGTACGTGCGTGACGCGCGCGCGGTGTGGGAGGAGCTGCGGCCCGAGCCGCGGCACTTCACCGTCATGGGCGACACCGTGATCGCCACCGGCACGCTCTACGCCTGGGGCCAGGGCCGCGTCTTCGACCACGCCGCCTCGTGGACCTTCCACCTGCGCGACGGCCTCGTCTCCGAGGTCACGGTCCACGGGACCGCGGGCGCCGCGCGCGCCCACGTGGGCCGGCTTCCGGCCTAGCCCTCGACGCTGCACCCACCTCCCCGACGGCCCTGTTCGACGAGCGGGGCCGTCGTGCGTTGCGCTGCGGCGCCGGCTCGTGGGAAGGGGCCGGGAACGACGAAGCCCCGCTCGGGGAGCGGGGCTTCGTCACGTCCGAGTGCGCCGAAGAGGACTCGAACCTCCACGGGCTTCAACAGCCCACTAGGCCCTCAACCTAGCGCGTCTACCAATTCCGCCACCGGCGCTCGGGGACGGCGAGTGTAGCGACCGGACGGGGCACGTTGCCGCGTCGTGGAGGGGGTGGCGACGGGGCGGCCCCGTGCGCGTCTTGCATCCGTCCGCACCCCCCGCTACCTTCACGAACACATGTTCGACCGCCCGCACCGAGGAGCCGCGCCGTGGACCTAGGCAAGGAGCTCACGAAGCGCCAGCAGGAGATCTTCGACTACATCAAGCGGTACTCGTCGGACCACGGCTACCCGCCCACGGTCCGCGACATCGGCAAGGCCGTCGGCCTCGCGTCGTCGTCGACGGTGCACGCGCACCTGGCGAACCTCGAGAAGCTCGGGCTGCTGCGGCGCGACCCGTCCAAGCCGCGGGCGATCGAGCTGCTCGACCGCGTCGCGGGCAAGGTCGCCGGCGACGTCCGGTCGCTCGTGCGCGGGCCCGGCCTGCCGGTCGTCGGCCAGGTCGCGGCGGGCTCGCCGATCCTCGCCGAGGAGAACATCGAGGAGTACGTCGAGGTCCCCGCGGCCGCGGGCGGCGCCGACGGCGAGTACGTGCTGCGCGTGCGCGGCGAGTCGATGAAGGACGTCGGGATCCTGGAGGGCGACTACGTGGTGGTCCGCCCGCAGGAGACCGCGCGCGATGGCGAGATCGTCGTCGCGCTGGTGGGGGAGGAGGCGACGGTCAAGCGGTTCTTCCGCGAGAGCGACCACGTGCGCCTGCAGCCCGAGAACGCGGCGATGGAGCCGATCCGCTCGAAGGACGTGCGCGTCCTGGGGCGCGTGGTCGGGCTCTTCCGCAGCGTGCGATGAGAGGACGAGTGAGATGACGCCGAGCATGACCATCCCGGGCCTCGAGGCCACCACCGCGCGCGACGGGCGCACGCGCCGTCCCGCGCCGGCGCGCGCCCCGCGCGCCCGCGGCGAGGACGCCTCGCTGTTCCACCGCCTGCTGGGCGAGCGCGAGGCGGGCAGCACCGCCGTCTCGCGCGCTGGCATCGCACCCTCGGCCACCGAGCCGCAGGGCCACGCCCACACCGTGGGCGGCGGGTCGACCCTCGACGAGCTGCTCGTCGGGGCCTGGGAGGACCTGACCGCCCACCGCACGACCTCCTGCCCGGCCTGTGGCGCGGCGATGACGCCGCGCTACGGCGCCGGGGCGGAGGCGCTCGGCGGCCGCTGCACGGCCTGCCGCACCACGCTGTCATAGCGCACGCGCGCCGGTCCGGCGCCGCCCCTGCACGACGTGCGAGCGCGGCGCGGCGGCGCTACCCTCGGCACCGCACGCTGGACGGCCGCGGCGGGAGAGACAACCCGTCGAGGAAAGTCCGGACACCGCAGGGCAGGGTGGTCGGCGCAAGCCGACCCGGTGAAAGCCGCGGGAAAGTGCCACAGAGAGCAGACCGCCGATGGCGGGGCCACACGTGAGTCCCGCACAGGCAAGGGTGAAACGGTGCGGTAAGAGCGCACCGGCGTCATGGCGACATGGCGGCCAGGCAAACCCCACCCGGTGCAAGACCGAGCAGGACCGTTCGCAGGCTGCCCGCCGAGGTCCAGGTAGGTCGCGCAGATGGATGGTCGTCCACGACAGGATCCGGCTTACAGGCGTGCTACGGCGAGGGCCCTCTTCGGAGGGCCCTCGCTATGTGTGTGGGCGGGGTGGTGCATGGAGCGTGGGTGGCGGCCCGCTCCAGCGTCCACGTCATGCGCGGCGGCCGCCGATCGGCACCGAGGGAGAGGGACCGGCCGGCGTGCGCGGTCCTGCGCGGGGCGGGGCGGGGTGGGCCTCCGGCCGCGCGAGCCGTGACCCTGTCGATTCCGGTCTCCCAGACCGGAATCGACAGGGTCAGCGACGCGAGGCGGGTGCTTCGTCCGGTCAGCGACCGTGAGCCTGAGTTGACCGCCCATGTGGCGGCGAGGTCCAGGGTCACCGGCGCGTAGCACTCGGCCGCGTCTCGCGAGCCCGGCGGCGGCGAAGGCCCTTCCCTCAGTGCCGGTCAACGACCGCCCTGCACACCCCGAGCGCTCGAGCAGCGCTCCGCCCCGGCCCCGGCGTCCCTACCCGCCCAGCTCCACGATCTGCTCCCACGTCCCGCGGTCGAAGAACGGCAGGTCGTCCGGCTGCGCGGCGCCCTGCGTGCCCACGTCGTACATCGTCCGCGGCTCGCGCCAGCCGGCCGGGTCGGTCGTCCCAAACTTGTCCTCGAGACGGCCGAGCGCGGCGGCTGCGGCGAGCCGGAGCTGGCGGTCGTCCAGCGTCCGGAACGCGTAGGCCATGCCGTTGGAGAAGTCGTAGACGTGCGACGAGCTCGTCGTCGTCCCGAACTTCCGGCCGGCCGGGCCGAAGGGCGCGAGCGCCGCGTCCATCGCGGCGTCGCGGAACGCCTTCCAGGCGGCGACGCCCGCGTCGACCTTCCCGGCCTCGTCGGTGCGGTGGTAGTCGCCGTCCCAGGCGAGGATCGTCCCCAGGACGGTCGCCGCGCCGCCGCGGGCCTTCTTCGCGATGCGCCGCAGCTGCGGCCCGAGCAGCGTGCGCTGCTGGGCGCTGGCGCCGGCGCGGCGGATGACCGCCTCGGCCGCCTCGAACGACGGGTTCTTCGCCATCCGCGCCACCGTCTTCTGCAGGATCCCGACGCGATGCAGCGGACCGGTGACGCGCTCGGTCGCCTCGCCGTCGCCGGTCGTCCAGCCCTGCGACGGGATGTTGTTCCAGTTCGCGAGCCAGCCCTGGCGCGGGTTGATCACCGCGGGGAGCTTGGACCGGTCGACGAACCCGGGCCACTCGGCCTCGCCGGTGCCGGGCATCGGCAGGCGCTGGTCCCAGCCCGGCGGGCGCTGCTGGAAGAGGCCGGGATGCCAGTAGCCGATGTTGCCCTGGTCGTCGGCGGCCATGAGGTTCTCGTTCCAGGTCACGGTGCGCATCGCCTTGTCGACGTCCTGCACGCTGCGCGCGGTCGCCAGCGCGGAGAGGCCGGGGAAGGTGTCGAGCTCGCGGCCCCAGATCGCGTAGCGCCGCGCGTAGGCGACGCCGCCGTCGCGGACCTGGACCGGGCCGTGGACGGTGCGGCAGATGCGCTCGGTCTTCGAGCCGAACTCCGGCGCCGCGCCGTCGAGCAGGAGGGCGGCCGGCGTGGTCGTGTACTGGAACGTCTCGTTGCGGCACTCCATCTGGCGCTCCTGGCCCTGGAAGACGTACTTCTCGGGCTGGCCCGGCACGAGCTTCTCGGCGTAGAGGTCGTCCTCGTCGCTCAGGCCGCTCGTGTAGCCCCAGGCGACGTGCTCGTTGTGGCCGATGGCGAGGATCGGCACGCCGGGGGCGGTGACGCCGCGGACGTCCGTGCCGGGGCCGTGGAGCTCGAGCTCGACGAACAGCTCGGGGGACGAGAAGCCGAGCTGCGGGCCGTTGAACAGCCACGCGCGCTTCTTCTTGCGATCGCCGACGGCGAACATCGACGAGCCACCGACGCGCCCCAGGCGCCCGGGGGCGAGGTCGGCCTTGCGGCGCGCCGCGGCGGCCTGGCCGGAGGACGGCGTCGGGAGCGTCTTGACGAACTCGAGCGAGCGGTTGAGCGCCCGGCGCTCCTGGCGCGCGGTGGGCGCCTTGCCCTGCGGGAAGCGGCCCTCGCCGGCGGGGATCGTCGAGCGCTGGCCCTTGATGTGCAGCGGCAGGAGCTCCTCGAGGACCTTGCGGCCACCCTGCTGCACCGCACGGAGGTTGTTGAGCTCGTTGCCGTCGCCGCTGGGGACGGTGCGGGCGAGGAAGACGCCGACGGCCCACGTGTCGCGCAGCGTCCAGTCCGGGATCGGCAGCGCCGCCAGGACCGCGAACTCGCCCGGCAGCCGGGTGAGGTCCAGCCGCGCGCGGGCCAGCCAGGCGTTGATGCCGTCGCGGTAGGCCTCGGCGCGGCGCTGGAGCTCGACCGGCAGCCGCGCGGCCATGGCGTCGAGCTCCGGCCCCGTGTAGTAGTCGCGGCGGGCGACGAGGTCGTCCTCGAGGACGCTCTTGCCCTGGATCGTCGCCAACCGGCCCTGCGTCGCACGACGGAACGCCTCGAGCTGGAAGAGGCGGTCCTGCGCGACCGCGTAGCCGGCGCCCCACCACAGGTCGTAGTCGCTCTGGCCGGTCACCGACGGGACGCCGTAGGCGTCGCGGACGATCTGCACGCCGGGGATCGGGCGCTCGCGCTCGCCGGCGACGCGGTCGGCGGTCGTGAAGGTCAGCGGCTTGCGCTTGAAGCTCGAGAAGAGCGGTGACTGGTCGTAGAGGTGCGGCGAGCCGGTGCCCTGCAGGATCCCGGGCACCGAGACGAAGCCGCTCTGGCCCGGCGGCAGGACGCCTTCGGCGCGCGTGACGCCCGCCTGCGCCCCCGGGGCCGCCAGCCCAGTCCCTGCCGCGACCAGCGCGGCGACCCCAACGACCCTCCTCCAGATCACGGTCGGACGCTACCGCCAGCGGGCGGACCACCGCGCCGTTCCTGCACGGCGCCGTTCAGTCAATCCCCGAACGGTTCCGTCCGGTGGGTGCGCCACCGTGGGCGATGTGGTGGCAGGCGTGTCGGCGGTCTTGCGCGTCCGCCGGGTCGCATGGCACCATCGTCTGCCACGAGACGAACACACGTTCGCATCGTCAGACGCTCGGGAACCACGCCCTCGTCGTCGCCGCACCACCGCCGTGATCCTCTGCGTCCTGCTTCCCCGCTTCGAGCTCGCCGTCGCCGCCGGCGGTCGCGAGGCGCTGGCGCGCGGACCCATGGCCCTGGCGCCCGAGCCGGGGCGCGATCAGCTCATCGGCGAGGTCTCGCAGGCCGCCGAGGCGTGCGGCGTGCACCCGGGGCTGCGGCTCGGCGAGGCGCTCGCGCGCTGCCCCACGCTCGCCCTCGTCCCGCCCGACCCGGTGGGCGTCGCCGACGCGTGGGAGCAGGTCCTGCAGCGCCTCGAGTCGATCGGCGCGGAGGTCGAGGCGCCACGCGCCGGCCTCGCGTTCTTCGACGGCCACGCGCTGCGCCGGCTGCACGGGGGTGCGCGCGGGGACGACCCGGCCGCCGCGCTGCGGGCCCGTCACGGCGCGCCGCCGCCGTGGCTGGACCCGCTGGTCACCGTCACCCGTCGCGCCCTCGAGGTCCCGTCGCGCATCGGCGCGGGGCCGTCGCGCTTCTG
Source organism: Conexibacter sp. SYSU D00693 (assembly GCF_017084525.1). Classification (GTDB taxonomy): domain Bacteria; phylum Actinomycetota; class Thermoleophilia; order Solirubrobacterales; family Solirubrobacteraceae; genus Baekduia. The sequence goes on along the minus strand of NZ_CP070950.1, from coordinate 1,509,525 downwards.
CGCGCTCGCGGGTGCCTCCCGCGCGCGCACGCGGCGCGCGGAGGTCGTGGACGGCGCCGCGGCCCTGGCGGCCGAGCCGGTCGCGCTGCTGCGCCGGCGCGAGGACACCGCGTCGCTCGTCGAGCCGCTCGAGCGCCTGGGCATCCCGACGCTCGGCGCGCTGGCGAAGCTCCCGCGCGGCAAGGTCGCCGACCGCTTCGGCGCGCTCGGGCTGCTCGCGCACGACCTCGCGCGCGGCAAGGACGCGCCGCTGCGTCCGCGCAAGCCCGGCGAGACGCTCGAGGAGACGCTCGAGCTGCCGGAGTCCGCCTCGGGCGAGCAGCTCGGTCGCGCGCTGGGCCTGCTCGTCGACAAGCTGCTCGCGCGGCGCGAGCGCGACGGCCGGACGCTGCGCGCCGTCGTCCTGTCGGCGCGGCTCGTCGAGGGCGGGACGTGGCGCGAGCGCGTCGTCTTCCGCGAGGCGCTGGCCGACGCGGGCCGGATGCGCTTGGCCCTCGGCCAGCGGCTCATCCACCTCCCGGCGCCCGCCGAGGCGCTGCGCCTCGCCGTCGAGCGCTTCGGCCCGCCGCACGCGGGTGCCCGCGCGCTGTTCGACGACGGGACCGCCCAGCGCCGCGCGCGCCTGCAGGAGGCCGTCCGCCAGGCCCGCGCGGCGGCGGGGCCGGACGCGGCGCTGCGGGTCCTCGAGGTCGACCCGGACTCGCGCGTGCCCGAGCGCCGCGCCGTCCTCACGCCGTTCGAATGACGACGAGCGGCCCGAAGCGCCTGGGCCTCCCGCTGCCCGCGGTCGTCCGCGCCGACGCCCGCGGGACGCCGCTGTCGGTCGACGGCCGGGCGGTCGACGCCGTCCGCGAGACCTGGCTCGTCGAGGACCGCTGGTGGACGCCCGAGCCGTTGCGCCGTCGCTACTGGGAGGTCGTCACGACCTCGGGCCAGTGCGTCGTCGTCTTCCGCGAGCTCGAGGACGGGCGGCTCGGCCGGCGCGCGGGTTGGTACCGCCAGCGCTGAGCGTCGTCACCGCCGCCGCGCAGCGTCGTGACGGCCGCGTGCTGTTCCGTGACGCGCGCCGCGCGACCGTCTGCGCGTGTCGTCCCGCGATCCCCGCGCCTGCGCCGGCCAGGCGGCGCTCGAGTACGTCGTCGTCGTGGCGGTGGTCGCGGCGGTCCTGCTCGCCGCCGGCGCCGCGTCGGGGCGCCTGGCCGACGTCGGCCAGGCCGTCGTCCACGGTGTGCGCAAGGGACTGTGCGTCGTCACCGGCGGGGACTGCACGCGTGAGGACGCGCCGTGCGTGGTGTCGTCGGAGGGGACCACCGACCGCTGGGGCGTCCGGATCGCCGTGGTGCGGCTCGGCGCGGGGTGGACCGGGCTGGTCGAGCGCCGCTCCGACGGCACGTTCGTCGTGACGCGCGTGCGCGAGGACCGGCTCGGGGCGGGGCTCGAGGTCGGCGGCAAGGCGAAGCTCAGGCTCGGCCGCGAGGCGCTCGGGCTGGGCGGCGAGGCGAGCGCGAGCGTGCTGGCGCGCCTGGGCGACGGACGGTCGTGGACCGTCGGGACCGAGGGCGAGGCGCGGTCGCTCCTGCGCGCGCTACGCGGTGACCGCGTCGCGTCGGTCTCGGGCAGCGGGATCCTGCGCTCGATCGTCGACGGCCACAGCGACCTGCCCCGTCCGGAGGCGACGTTCGACCAGGACGGCGTCGCGGTGTCGGTGTCGGGCGGCGGCACCGCCGGCGATGCCGGCTCGGGCTCCTTCGACCTCGCGGCCGGCGCCGTCTGGGGCCGGCGCCAGGAGGCCGACGGCCGCCGCGTCCTCTACCTCCGGCGCACCGCCGCCCTCGATGCGGCGGTCGACCTCGACCTGCTCGGCGAGCACGACGGCGCGGCCGCGACCGACACGACGATCGCGCTCGAGCTCGACGCCCAGGGGCGCCCGCGCGACCTCATGGTCCTCGACGTCGGCGAGCTGCGCCGCGGCGAGGACCTCCCGGCGGTCGCCCGCGCCGCCGGCGCCCGGCTCGCGCTGGGCGAGGGCGACCGGCGCTACGTCGTCGAGCGCCACCTCGACCTCACCGTGGGCGTGAACCTCGCCGCCGCCCGCGAGGCGCTGCGCGCCGTGCAGGGTCCCGGGCTCGCGCTCCGCGACCCCGCCGCGATCGGCGCGGCACTGCGCCGCCGGCTCGACGAGGCGGCCGTCGTCCACGCCCGCACCTACGCCGTCGACGATGCCGAGCGCGGCGGCGAGGTCGGGGCGTCGGTGGGCGTCGGCCTCGGTGTCGAGGGGTCCCACGCGACCTCGCAGGCGCGGCTGCTCGGGGCGGCGACGCGCGGGTTGGACGGGGTGTGGGAGGCGCGGGCGGACTGCCTGGCGGCGGTGTAGGGACGAGCTCTGCTCGCTGCGTCGACCGGCGACTTGAGCTCGCCTGGCGACTCCAAGTCCCCGCTCGACGACGCGGCGGCACGTGCACGGGCCAGGGCCGAGCAGTTGCCGCTTCGACCGCAGGACCAACCCCCGAACCGTTTCCGTCCGACCCATCCGCCAACGTCCTTCGGTCCCGAACCGCCTCTGGGGCGCCGGGCTGAAGCCGTCCGCCCCGGATGCGAACATGCGTTCGTGTCGTACGTCGAGCTCCACGCGCACTCCGCCTTCTCCTTCCTGGACGGCGCGTCGCTGCCCGAGGAGCTCGTGGCGGCGGCGCTCGAGCGGGGACACCGGGCGCTCGGGCTCGTCGACCACAACACGGTCTCGGGCTCGATGGAGTTCGCGCAGTCGGCCGGCGCGCTGGGGCTCAAGGCGATCCACGGGGCGGAGGTCGACGTCGTCGACCCGGCGGGTGGAGGCGACGCGACGCGGCACCTCACGCTGCTGGTGCGCGACGCGCGGGGGTGGCGCAACCTCTGCCTGCTGCTCACGCGCGCCCACGCGCACACGCGCGGGGACCTGCCCGACGGCGCGTCGCCGGAGGTCGAGGCCATCGTGCGCCGCCACGGCGGCGGGTTCCGGCCGGGCGGGTCGCGCCAGCGTGGCCGGCCGCCGCGGCGGGTGCTCGACCCGGTGCTGACGCTCGCCGACCTCGAGGCGCACGCCGAGGGGCTCATCTGCCTCTCGGGCTGCGCGAGGCGCGGCGTGCGCGACGAGCCGATGATGCGCCGGCTGCTGCGGGCGTTCGGGCGCGACGGCTTCCGGGTCGAGCTCCAGCGGCCCTACCTGCGCCGCGACCGCGCGCTCAACCGCGGGCTGGCGTCGCTGGCCGAGCGGCTCGGCGTGCCGTGCGTCGCGACGGGCGACGTCCACGCCCACACGCGCGAGCGGGCGCAGCTGCAGGACGCGTTCGTCGCCATCCGCGAGCACACGACGCTCGACGCGTCCGAGCCGCTGCGCCGCGGCAACCACAGCCACGTGCTCGCGTCGCCCGCGGCGATGGCGGCGCGCTTCGCCGACCACCCCGACGCGGTCGCCGAGACGGGCCGGATCGCCGAGCAGATCTCCTTCGACCTCACCCAGGACCTCGGCTACCGCTACCCGGGCGCCGAGGACCCGACGGCCGACCGCCAGCTCTCCGAGGTGTGCGCCGCGCGCTTCGACCTGCGCTACCCCGAGGGCCACCGGCTGCGCGCCGACGCGGTCCAGCGCCTGGACGAGGAGCTCGCGCTCATCCGCGGCCTCGGCCTGTCGGGCTTCTTCCTCCTGCACCACGACCTGCTCGAGCTCGCGCGCGAGGTGGCGGCCGAGGTGCGCGGGCCCTCGGCGGCGCGCGCGGTGCTGCCGCCGGGGCGCGGCCGCGGCTCGAGCGTCTCGTCGATCGTCTGCTACCTCACCGGCCTCTCGCACATCGACCCGCTGGCCAACGACCTCTTCCTCGGGCGCTTCCTCAACGACGAGATCACGGCGCTGCCGGACATCGACCTCGACTTCCCGCGCGACGTGCGCGAGGTCCTCATCCCACGCGTCCACGAGCGCTACGGGCGCGAGCGCTCGGCGCTCGTCGCGGCGTTCCCGACCTTCCGCGCGCGCGGCGCGATCCGCGAGCTGGGCAAGGCGCTCGGCCTGCCGCCCGGGGAGATCGAGCGCGTGGCGCGCTCCTCCGAGGCCTTCTCGGCCAAGACCGTCGACCAGGACATCGCCCACGCGCTGGGCGAGGACCGCGTCGACGACGGCCGCTGGGCGTGGCTGCACCGCCTGGCCCATGAGGCCCACGGCCTGCCGCGCCACCTCTCCCAGCACTCGGGCGGGATGATCGTCGCGACCCGCCCGCTCGTCGACTGCTGCCCCGTGGTGCCGGCCGCGATGGAGGGCCGGCAGATGGTCATGTGGGACAAGGACTCCTGCGCCGACGCGGGCTTCCTGAAGATCGACCTGCTCGGCCTCGGGATGCTCTCGGCGGTCGAGCGCTGCGTCGACATGGTCGCGGCACGCCGGCAGGAGACGATCGACCTCTCGCGCATCCCCTTCGACGACCCCGAGACGTTCGGGATGATCCAGCGCGCCGAGACGACCGGCGTCTTCCAGATCGAGTCGCGCGCGCAGATGGGCTCGCTGCGGCGCACCCGGCCCGAGACGCTCGACGACCTCACGATCCAGGTGGCGATCGTCCGGCCCGGCCCGATCGTCGGCGGCGCGGTCAACCCGTACATCGAGCGCCGCCAGCGGATGCGCGAGGACCCCGACTACGTGGTCCCCTTCGACCACCCGTCGCTCGAGCCGGTCCTGCGCGACACGCTCGGGACGATCATCTTCCAGGACCAGGTCATCGAGACCGCGATGGCCTTCGCCGGCTTCTCGCCCGGGGAGGCGGAGGGGCTGCGCCGGGCGATGAGCCGCAAGCGCTCGATCGAGGCGCTCGAGGCCTACCACCAGCGCTTCGTCGAGCGGGCGTGCGCGCGCTTCGACGACGTCGACGAGGCGCTGGCCGAGCGCGTGTGGACGATGGTCAAGGGCTTCTCGGGCTTCGGCTTCCCCAAGGCCCACGGCGCGGCGTTCGGCCTGCTGGCCTACCAGTCGACGTGGCTGCGGGTCCACTACGCGCCCGAGTTCCTGGCCGCGCTCCTCGACGAGCAGCCGATGGGCTTCTACCCCTCCGACGCGCTGGTCCACGAGGCCCAGCGCCGCGGCATCGAGGTCCTCCCGCCCGACGTGAACGCGAGCGCCGTCGGGTGCACGGTCACGCCGGAGGGGGCGGTGCGGGTCGGGCTGGGCTACGTGCTGGGGGTGCGCGAGGACGACGTCCGCGCGCTGGTGGCCGAGCGCGACGCCTCGGGCCCGTTCACCTCCCCGGCCGAGCTCGCTTCACGCGCGGGCGCCGGCCGGGCGGCGCTCGAGCAGCTCGCGTGGTCGGGCGCCTGCGACGGCCTGGTGGGCGGCGACCGCCGGCGCGCGCTGTGGGAGCTCGGCGTCGCGGCCCCCGGGCGCAAGGTGCTCGTGGCGGGGCAGGGGACCTCGGGGATGCGGATGCGCGAGGAGGCCGGGACGCAGCTCGCGCTCGGGCTCGACACCGGCTCGGCTCCCGACCTGCCGGCCGTGGCCGGCTGGGAGGCGATGGTCGCCGACTACGCGACGACCGGGCTGACGACCGGCGCCCACCCGCTGGGCCTGCTGCGCGACGAGCTGCGCAGCCGCGGCATGGTCGCGGCGGGCGACCTGGAGCGCCTGCCCCACGGCACGCCGGTCCGGCTGCCCGGCCTCGTCGTCGCCCGCCAGCGGCCGGGCACCGCCAAGGGCGTCTGCTTCCTGCTCGTGGAGGACGAGACCGGGACGGTGAACGTCGTCGTCCCGCCGCCGGTCTACGAGCGCGACCGCGTCGTCGTCCGCGCCGAGCCGCTCGTCGTCGCCGTCGGCGTCCTCGAGCGCCACGCCTCCGCGGGCGGGGCGATCAACGTCGTCGTGCGCCGGCTCGAGCGCCTCGACGCGTCGGGGACCATCGCCGCCCGCCCGACCGAGACCGAGAAGAACTTCGCCATCGTCGGCGGGGCGCGCGGGGAGGGGATGGGCTCGGTCACCGCGCTGCCGGGCGCCTTCGCCGGCAGGCCCGCGCCGGAGGTCCGGCCGTTCTCGATCCTCGACGCGCTGGAGCTCGACCGCCGGCGCGGCGAGGCGGCCGCCAGGGCCGCGCCGGCCGAGGAGCTCGCCGCGACCGGGACCGACGACTTCCGGGCCGTCGCGCCGCCCGTGCAGTCCTTCGCCGGCGGGCGCAAGCGCTGAGCGCCACGGCCACGGCGTGACGTCGCGGTTGCGACCCGTGTCGCGCGTCCCCGGTTGAGGGTAGGCTCGCCGCCGTGCTCCAGACGATCGTGTTCGTCCTCGTCTTCGTGCTCCTCGGCCTCAGCGTCGTGGGCGTCGCGATGCGCAGCGGTCGCCGCCGCAAGCCGGCCGGCCCGACGCGCGCCGAGCGGCGGGTCACGGCGATCGGCGTGACGGTCCTGACGCTCGTCCTGGGCCTCGCCGTCCCCGCCCTCGTCCTCGTCGACAACTCGGAGTCCAAGGCCGAGGACGCGCCCGGCGGCCTCGAGCTCACCAAGGCCCAGGCCGAGGGCCGGCAGGACTTCAAGATCCGCTGCGCCCAGTGCCACACGCTCGGGGCCTCCAACGCCGTCGGCAAGGTCGGGCCGAACCTCGACCAGATGCGCCCGCCGAAGGCCCTCATCCTCGACGCGATCGAGAAGGGCCGCGCGCGGGGGCAGGGCCAGATGCCCGGCGGGCTGGTCAGCGGCGAGGACGCCGAGGCCGTCGCGAGCTACGTCGCCGCCGTCGCGGGCCGCACGAACTAGACCACCCCCGAACGGCGCCTCCCGCGACGTGGCCGCCTGCCGCCCGTCGCGCAGAACCCGCCGCACATCGCCGCTCCACAAGGACGTGCATCGGCCTGCGAGGCTCGTGGGGTGACCGCACGGTCAGGTGCAAGGCGACGTAACTGCGCGCATTTGCAGGGACTTCGCATGGTGCTACGATGCTGCGCGCACATCACCGCTGAGTCCCTGTCCGAGGCGTCTGCGACGGTCGGTCAGGGAGCGGGGGACCCGTTCCCAGTTGGGGTGAATCGCCTTGCCGCGTAGCGCCGAGTCTCAGGCGCGAACCCGTCAGCTAACCCCGTAGGCCGACCAGAGAGACCGTTAGACACGATGGCATTCCAGGAGGCCCACGACTGGTGGGCTGACGTCCAGTCGGACCGCGACGACCTCGACACGGGGGCGCGCGGCCGTCGCCGCGTCGCCGTGTGGGCCGACGACGACTTCGACCTCGTGCCCGCGCACGTCATCGGCCGCCCGCCGGTGTCTGACGAGCTCGCCTCCCGCCGCGCCGCCCGTCGTGCGCAGCAGGACCTGGCCGAGCCGCGCCGCCGCACCGCGCAGGACGCCGACGTCTGGGACGACTTCGGCCTGGACGAGGACGAGCCGCCCACCCGCGGCCACCGCTTCGTGCGCACCCACCACGAGCCGACGGGCGCCACGGCGCTCGAGGACGCCGAGGCCTTCGTCGACGACGAGCCGGCGCCCGCGCCGCGGCGCATCGTGCTCGAGCAGGACGACACCATGGCGCCGCCGCCCGGCGCCGACGGCGGCGTCATCCGCATCACCGGCCGCCCGGAGGAGCGCCGCGCCGCGGCCGCCACCGCCCGCGAGCCGCGCCGCGCGCCGATGTCGGCCCGCGACCGCGTCGAGAGCGCGCCCGACCGGGTGATGCTCTGGATGGTGTCGCTGAGCGTCCTGCTCCTCCTGCTCGCCTTCGTGACGAGCTAGCCCCCGGCGGCGGGCGCCCCCTGGCGCAGCCGCAGGACGCGGACGCGCCAGCCGCCCGGCACCGGCTGCGAGACGATGAGCCGGTTCGCGCTCAACGCGATGCGCGGACGGCTTCCCGACCACCTGCAGCTGGTGGTCCGCCCGGTCGAGAGCCGGCGCAGACGCACCTGCCGGCGATCGATCCACGCGACCCAGCCGTCGCCGAGGACGGGCGTCGCGCCGGCAGCGAGCGTCAGGGCCCGGCGGCGGGCGCCGCAGCGCTGGACGACCCAGCGCGCCGCGCCCGTGCCGCTCCCGGCGGCGCGCATGGTCCACCGGCCGACCCGGACGAGGTCGTCGTAGGCGCCCGCGGGGCCCGTGACCAGCGGCTCGCGCCGCAGCGGTGAGCACAGACGCCCATGGAGGCCGTCGGCCGAGAGGTCGAGGAAGGCCCGCGGACCCCAGGACCGCACGTCCCCGGCCAGCAGACCGCGGGCGTCGACGGTCATGCCGTCGCGGCGCCGGACGACCGCGGGCACCCGCAGCTCCGTGCCGCCGAGGTCGCTGCGCAGCACGACGGTGCCCCCGAGCCACGCGGTGCCCGCCCGCGTGCCAGGCACGAACCGCTCGGTGCTCGAGGCCGGCGAGATCCGCGACGGGCGCACGACGCTCGGCAGCCCTGAGGGGAAGGGGACCGCCACGAAGGTGCCGTCGGCCTGGGCGCAGCCGTAGACGACGCCACGCGCGATGGCCTGGGGTGCGCAAGGGCTGTTGAGCAGGTCGGGCACCTGGTCGGGGCGGCCCGGGGTCAGGAGCTTCAACCGGCCGAAGGCGTCCGACACCGCGTAGGTGGCCGTCTCCGGCGAGGCAGCGGCAGGGGAGCTCGCGAGGAACTCTGCGGGCAGCGTCGCTGCCGCGGCGCTCGGTCCGGTGCATGCGCAGAGGACCAAGCAGGCGGCCATGACCAAGCGCCTCATGCTGCGTGAACGCCCTTGGGGGCGGCGAGTTGCGTTCAGCGTGGGGCTTCCTGGTGGAGGTCGACGAGGACGAGCAGCCCGGCGTCGGTCGCGACCCGCACGTCGTCGACGAACCGCTGGAGGTAGGAGAGGTCGTACCGGCCCCGCACCGCCTCGAGGCCCTTGTGGATCCACCCCAACCGCACCACGGTGAAGCCCTGCCGGCGCAGCCACCGCGCGACCTCGGGGCGCCACCCGCGCGCGCTGGGCAGGTAGGGCGGGCGCTTGTCGACGAGGTTGAGCCCGCGGACCACGACCGCGCGTCCCTCGCCGTCGACGATCCACGGGCCGGCGGTCCCGACGGTCGCGGGCGGCCACGTCGCCGACGCGCTCGCCGACTGCACCAGCGCAGCCGCGAGCAGGCACGCGACGAGCGTGGCGAGGCGGAGACGCACGGCGCGACCGTAGCCGACGCGCGGTCGCAGGACACCCGACCGATCGTCCAGCGACCGTCAGCTAGGGTCCGCGCCCATGAGCGAGCAGCCGCGCACGCCGCAGGACGTCAAGGCGATGGTGGAGGAGTCCGGGATCCGGTTCATCCGCCTGTGGTTCACCGACATCCTCGGCCAGCTCAAGTCCTTCTCGATCAACGCGTCGGAGCTCGACGACGCGTTCGAGGGCGGCATGGGCTTCGACGGCTCCTCGATCACCGGCTTCAACGCCATCGAGGAGTCCGACATGGTCGCCATGCCGGACCCGTCGACGTTCGCGGTGATCCCCTGGCGCCCGGAGGACCAGGGCGTCGGGCGCATGTTCTGCGACGTCCAGACCCCGGAGCGCACGCCCTACGAGGGCGACCCGCGCCACGTCCTGCGTCGCGCGCTGCAGCGCGCCGAGGCGATGGGGTTCGACACGTTCAACGTCGGCCCCGAGCTCGAGTACTTCCTCTTCAAGGACAACAAGGGCACCGAGGTGCTCGACGAGGGCGGCTACTTCGACCTCACGACGCTCGACGCCGGCTCCGACGTGCGCCGCGAGACCGTCATCGCGCTCGAGCAGCTCGGCATCCACGTCGAGTACTCCCACCACGAGGTCGGTCCCTCGCAGCACGAGGTCGACATGCGCTACGCGCCCGCCCTGAAGATGGCCGACGACTGCATGACGTACCGCATCACGGTCAAGGAGTACGCGATGAAGTACGGCTGGCACGCGACGTTCATGCCCAAGCCGCTCTTCGGCGAGAACGGCTCCGGCATGCACACGCACATGTCGCTGTTCAAGGACGGCCGCAACGCCTTCTTCGACGCCGACGACCCGTACTTCCTGAGCCCCATCGGCAAGGCGTTCATCGCCGGCCAGCTCAAGCACGCCCGCGAGATCTCGTCGATCTTCGCCCAGTGGGTGAACTCCTACAAGCGCCTCGTGCCGGGCTACGAGGCGCCGGTGTACGTCGCGTGGTCGCGGCGCAACCGCTCGGCGCTCGTGCGCGTGCCGCTCTACCACCCCGGCAAGGAGCAGGCGACGCGGATGGAGCTGCGCTGCCCGGACCCGGCGTGCAACCCGTACCTCACGTTCGCGGCGCTCCTGCAGGCCGGCCTGGAGGGCATCGAGAAGGGCTACGAGCTGCCCGAGCCGATGGAGAAGAACCTCTACCACCTGGCCCCGGACGACCGGCGCCGGCTGGGGATCGAGCAGCTGCCCGAGACCCTCGGCGAGGCCATCGAGCTCACCGCGGAGTCCGAGCTGGTCCTGCGCACGCTCGGCGAGCACATGTTCAACCGCTACGTCGAGATCAAGCGCCAGGAGTGGGAGGACTACCGCGTGCAGGTCACGTCGTGGGAGCTCGAGCGCTACCTGCCGGTCCTCTAGGGCGCCGAGTGGGTAGGCGGTCGGCATGAGCGCCACCGCCGCCGCCTCCGGGACCTTCGACATCGGCGGGGACCTCACGGTCCACCGCCTGGGCTACGGGGCGATGCGCATCACCGGCGAGGGCATCTGGGGCCCGCCCGCCGACCACGATCGCGCCGTCGCCGTGCTCAAGCGCCTGCCCGAGCTCGGCGTCGACTTCGTCGACACCGCCGACTCCTACGGCCCCTTCGTCTCCGAGGACCTGATCGCCGAGGCGCTCAGGCCCTACGACGGCGTCACGGTCGCCACGAAGGCCGGCCTCACCCGCACCGGCCCGCAGCAGTGGCACCCGGTCGGCCGTCCCGAGTACCTGCGCCAGTGCTGCGAGATGTCGCTGCGCCGGCTCGGCGTCGACCAGCTCGACCTCTGGCAGCTGCACCGCATCGACTCGCAGGTCCCGCGCGAGGAGCAGTTCGGCGTGCTCAAGGAGCTGCGCGACGAGGGCAAGGTCCGCCACGTCGGGCTCTCCGAGGTGAGCGTCGAGGAGGTCGAGGCCGCGCGGAAGGTCGTCCCGATCGCCACGGTCCAGAACCTCTACAACCTCTCCAACCGCCAGTCCGAGGACGTGCTGCACCACTGCGAGGAGCACGACATCGGCTTCATCCCGTGGTTCCCGCTCGCCGCCGGCAAGCTCGCCGAGCCCGGCGGCCCCGTGGCCGAGGTGGCCGAGCGCCACGGCGCGACGACCGGGCAGGTCGCCCTCGCGTGGCTGCTGGCCAAGAGCTCGGTGATGCTGCCGATCCCGGGGACCGGGTCGGTCGAGCACCTCGAGGAGAACGTCGCCGCCGCCGAGCTCCAGCTCGGCGACGACGAGGTCCGTCAGCTCGACGCCGCGGGCGACTAGCGGAAGGTGCGCACGATCGAGACCTGGCCGGTCATGCGCGGCACGGTCTTGCTCGAGTACTTCGGCGTGAGGTCGAACTGGTAGCGGTAGGTCCCGAAGGGCACCCGGCCCCGGCGCACCGGCATGAACCGCGCGCGCTTGGACAGCTCGCCGCAGGCGCCCTGCGTCTTGCCGAGCTTCGTCGTGCCCAGCGTCCTGCCGTTGCGGCGGACGTGGACGTAGACGTTGCGGCCGGTCGGCCACCCGGAGAAGCGGTAGCGCACCTTCGACGTCGGCCGCGCGCGCGACGGCGTCACCGAGTAGGCGAAGTTCGCCACCTGGAACTGCGTCTGGGCGACCGGGACGCCGTCCTGCTTGGCCACGAGGGTGAAGGTCTTCTTGTCGGGCGTGATCGTCGGGACGATCGGGGCGGTCTCGGTCGTCGTCACGAAGCCGCCGCCCGCGTCGGCGTTGCCGGCGGAGAACAGCTGCTCGGTCTCGACGGACAGGCGGGCGCCCGGCGTGAAGCCGGTGCCGCTGATCGCCATCGGCTGCTGCTCGACGTAGCAGGGGCGGTCCGTGGCGACGGTCGCCTGGGCGCTGGCGGCCGCGGGGAGGGCGGCGGCGCCGGCACCGGCGAGCAGGAGGGTGGCGGGCAGGACGTGTCGGGCGGTCACGGCCGCGACCCTATCCGGCGACGGTCCCATGAGGAGGGTCGGTTGCCGGACCTCTCACAGCTTCCTCACGGGCCAGCCGCGACGGCCACCAGACCTTCGGTCCGACGTCGAGCACGAGCGCCGGCACCAGCACGGAGCGCACCAGGAAGGTGTCCAGCAGCACGCCGAACGCGATGACGAAGCCGATCTCCGTGAGGAAGACGAGGGGCAGCGCCGCCAGGACGCTGAACGTGCCCGCCAGGACGATGCCCGCGGAGGTGATGACACCGCCGGTGACCGCCAGGCCGCGCAGCATCCCGTCGCGCGTGCCGTGCTTGGCGGTCTCCTCACGCACGCGCGCCATGAGGAAGATGTTGTAGTCGACCCCCAGCGCCACGAGGAAGATGAAGGCGAACAGCGGGATCGACGGGTCGGCCCCCGGGAAGCCGAAGACGACGTCGAAGACGATCGAGCCGATGCCGAGCGCGGCGGCGAAGCTCAGGACGACCGTGCCCATCAGCAGCAGCGTCGCCGTCACCGCCCGCAGCAGCACGAGCAGGATCAGGAACACGACGACGAGCGTGATCGGGATGAGCAGGAGCGTGTCGCGCTCGCTCGCGTCGCGCACGTCGGCCTCGACCGCCGACGAGCCGCCCACCAGCGTCCCCGGCGCCGCGGCGGCGGCCGCCTCGCGCACCTTCGGCACGAGGTCGAAGGCCTCGGTCGAGTAGGGGTCGACGTCGAGTGCCGCGGCGAGCAGCACGCCCTCGGCGCCCTGCTGGCCGGTGGGCCGCACGTCGGCGACGCCGTCGACCTGCGCGACCGCCGCACCGACCGCCTGCGCCCGCCCCGGGTCGCGCACCACGACGTCCAGCGGCGCGCTCTGGCCCGCCGGGAACGCCGCCGCGACCAGCTCCTGGCCCTCGATGGACTCGACCGAGTCGCGGAACGAGTTGCCCTGCGTGAGGCCGCTGGAGAAGTTGAGCAGGCCGACGGCGCACAGCGCCAGCAGCGCCACGGTCCCGAGCCAGACGCGCCGCGGGCGCGCCGCGACGCGCTCGCCGACGCGCCGCCACACGCCATGGGTCTCGTCGACGCCCTCGTCGCCCAGCCGCGGCACGAACGGCCAGAACGGCCGGCGCCCGACCGCGACGAGGAGCGCGGGCAGGAAGGTGAGCTGCACGAGCAGCGCGACGACGATGGAGAACGCGCCGACGGGGCCCATGCCGGCGGTCCCGTTGACCTTGGCCAGGACGAGCGCGAGCAGCGCGATGGCGACGGTCAGGGCGCTCGCGATGACCGCCGGTCCGGCGGTGCGCAGCGCGAGCGCCATCGCCTCGTGCTTGTCCTCGTGGCGTCGCAGCTCCTCGCGGTAGCGGGCCACGAGCAGCAGCGCGTAGTCCGTCCCGGCGCCCAGCACGAGGATCGACGCGATCGACGACGTCTGGCCGTTGACGGTCACGCCGAGCTCGGTGAGCCCGTAGCCGCCGCCGCGCGAGACGAGCTCGGCCACGATGACGCTGAACAGCGGGAAGAACCAGAAGATCGGGCTGCGGTAGATGAGGATCAGCAGCACGAAGACGAGCAGGCCCGCGGCGAGGATCAGCGTGCCGTTGATGTCCTCGAAGACCTTGATGGCGTCCGCCGAGACGCCCGACGGGCCGGTGACCTTCACCTGCAGGCCGTCGTCGCGGTCCTCGGTGCGCAGGACCTCGCGGTAGTGGTCGACGGGGTCCAGGAGGGTGTCGGACTCGCCGTCGCTGCGGATCGTGTTCGAGATGAGCGCGGTGCTGCCGTCCCGGCTCAGCGTCGGCTCGCCGAACCTCGTGGTGCCGCGGAAGGCGCGCGCGTTGAGCTGCGCGGTGTCGCGGGCGATGGCCTCGCGGTCGGCGGGCCGCAGGCCGCCGTCGCGCTGGAAGACGACGACCGTCGGCGCCAGCTCGCCGCCCTGCAGGCGCTTGGTGACCTCGAGCGCCTTCGTCGACTCGGCGTCGCCCGGGAGGAACGACGTCGACTCGTTCTTCTCCGCGTCGGCGTACTTCGACGGCAGGTCGGTGGCCATGATCGCGATGACCGCGACGAGCCAGAAGCCGAGGACGGCCCACTTCGAGCGGCGTCCGGCGGGCAGGGCGAGGAACCGTTCGAGCATGGCAGTTGCCCACCCTACGGATCGGACGGTCGGCTAGACCAGCGCGGCGCGCAGCTCGTCCGCGGAGGTCACCGGCGCGCGGCAGCTGAAGCCCTCGCAGACGTACGCGGCGGCCTGACCGCCGACCGGCCCGCGCTGCGCCATGAGCGCGATCCCGTCCCCCGGCGGGCCGGCGAGGACGAGCGCCGGGCGGGGCTGTTCGCGCACGACGGCGGCGAGCGCCGCCACGCCCTCCGGGTCGCCGGCCAGCGCCACCTCACGGGCCGGGCCGGTGTGGAAGGCGATCGCCCGCAGCGTGTGGGCGAAGGCCTGCGGGTGCTGGCCGGCGAGCTCGTGGACCAGGCGCAGGTGCGAGACCGCCGGGTCGCGGAAGGCGCGGTCGCCGGTCAGCGCGGCGAGCCGCAGGAGGCCCAGCGCGGCGCTCGAGGAGCCCGACGGGATCGGGTGGTCCTCGAGGTCGCGACGGCGCACGACGAGGTCCGTCGCGCCCTCGGCGGTCATGAAGAAGCCGCCGGCGACGGGGTCGTGGAAGCGGTCGAGCAGGACGTCGGCCAGGCCGCGGGCGGCCGCGAACCAGCGGGTCTCGAACGTCGCCTCGTAGAGGTCGAGCAGCGCCTCGACGAGGAAGGCGTGGTCCTCGAGCACGCCGTCGAGCCGGGCCTGTCCGCGGTTGAACGTGCGGTGCACGCCGCCACCGGCGTCGCGCAGGCAGGACAGGAGGAACTCGGCGCCCGCGCGGGCGGCGTCGAGCCACGCCGGACGGCCGAGGACCGCACCGCCGTGGGCCAGGGCGCCCACGGTGAGCGCGTTCCAGGACGTGATGCGCTTGTCGTCGAGCCCTGGGCGGGTGCGCTGCCCGCGGGCGGCCAGCAGGGCGCAGCGGATGCGCTCGCGCTGCTCGGCCGGGGGCTCGGGGCCGCGCCCGGTGAGGACGTTCAGGCCGGCCGCCGGGTGGTGGGGGTCGACGAAGTTCCCGCCCTCCGTCACGCCGAGCCAGGCGACGGCCGCCTCGGCGTCCTGCGGACCGAGGGCCTCGCGCAGCTCCGCCGCGCGCCAGACGTAGAACCGCCCCTCGACGCCCTCGCTGTCGGCGTCCAGGGCGCTGGCCCAGCCGCCGTCGGGCTGGCGCATCTCGCGCTCGAGCCAGCCGACGAGCTCGTCAGCGGTGCGCGCGAGCCGCGCGTCGCCGGTGCGCTGGAAGCCCATGACGTACGCGCGCAGCAGCAGCGCGTTGTCGTAGAGCATCTTCTCGAAGTGCGGGACCGTCCACGTGCGGTCGGTCGCGTAGCGCGCGAAGCCCCCGCCGACCTGGTCGTGGATCCCGCCGGTGCGCATGGCGTGCAGCGTCGGCACCGCGAGCTCCTCGTCCCCGCGCTCGAGCAGCCAGTGCAGCACGCTGGACGGCGGGAACTTCGGCGCTCCGCCGAAGCCGCCCCAGTCGCGGTCGGCCAGCGTCCCGAGGGCCCTGCGCGCCTCCTCGACCGCGTCCGCGCCGACCGGCTGCGAGCTCGGCAGCAGGCGCGACGTGGCCGCGAGGCGGTCCTGCATGCGGGCGCCCTGCGTCCGGATCTCCTCGCGCTGCTCGTCCCAGGCCTTGGCGACGGCCTCGAGCACCTGCGTCCAGGACGGCATCCCCTCGGCCGGCGTGGGTGGGAAGTACGTGCCGCCGTAGAACGGGATGCGCTCGGGCGTCACGAAGACGTTCAGCGGCCAGCCGCCGCCGCCGCGCATCGCCTGCACGGCGTCCATGTGCAGCGCGTCGACGTCGGGGCGCTCCTCGCGGTCGACCTTCACGCACACGAAGCGCGCGTTCATGAGCGCCGCGACCTCCGGGTCCTCGAAGGACTCGCGCTCCATGACGTGGCACCAGTGGCACGAGGAGTAGCCGATGGAGACCAGCAGCGGCCGGTCCTCCTCGCGCGCGCGGCGCAGCGCCTCCTCGCCCCACGGCAGCCAGTCGACCGGGTTGCCGGCGTGCTGGAGGAGGTACGGGGAGGTCTCGTGCGCCAGCGCGTTGGGCATGTGCGCTACCTGATGCCCGGCAGCGCGAGGACCCGATCGAGGCGCGGGAGGCCGTCGCGGGCGGGGGCGGCGGCGGCGCTGGCGAAGGAGCCGCTGATGCGCCGGCCGCCGAGCGTGCCGGACACGCGCCCCGCGCTCGTGATGGTGATCGAGCCGCGGGCCGCGGCGCTGCCGCGCACGCGGAACGTCCCCGAGCCGTCCTGGCGCAGGCGGCCGGTGATCGAGACGTTGCGCACGTACTGGTAGCCGCGCAGGTCGATGCCCGCCGAGGAGACCAGCGCACGTCCCGCGCGCAGACCGCCCACGGCGCTCGGCCGGCGGTCGAGCGCGAGCGACGCGCCGATGACCTGGCGGTTGGCGTCGACGATCGTCGCCTGCAGGGCGCTCACCGTCCGGCCGACCTTGCCGCGCAGGCCGCGCGCGGCGCGCACGACGTCGAGCGACGCGGGCGGGCGCGGCGTGGGGGAGAACGGGTTCTCCGACGCCGGGCACGTGCCCGCAGGCTGGCCGGCGAAGAAGCGCCCGAGGACGGTCTCCGTGCAGTCCGAGAGGTCGGTGCCCAGCACGGAGTGGCCGACGAACGGGACGGTCACGAGCTGCGCGCCGGGGATGGCGCGGGTGACCTGCGCGGCGTCCTCGAGCGGCGTGCGCAGGTCGCCGCGGCCCTCGAGCAGCAGCGTCGGCACGTCGGGCAGGGAGCCGGTCGGCGCGGGAGCCGGCGTGGCGTTCGGCCAGCCGAGGCACAGCGGCGCCAGCCCGCTCTCGAGCGTCACGCTCGAGCTGAACGGCCCGAGCGCGGCGCGTGGGATCGACCGGGCGACCGCCTCGACCTCGCGGGCGCGCTGGTCGACGCCGGCGGTGCGCGTCCAGCGGAACGGGGCCTCCTCGCACAGCGTCGCGAGGTACACGGCGTCGGACTGCGCCGCGGCCGCCTGGAAGCCGGCGCCGAGCTCGAGCCCGGCGGCGCGGGCGCGCAGGCGCAGGACCGGCTGGGCGTCGCCGCGCAGCGCGGCGCGCATCGCGCCCGGCAGCTCGGCGCGCAGCGTCGGGTTGAGGTCGCCGGCGAGCAGGACGCCGAAGAGGCCGGCCTGCGTGAGCGCCAGGCTGCGCCGGCGCCCGTCGCCGCCGACCACCCGCCCGCGCAGCGCGCGCATGCGCAACCTCGTCGCCAGCGACCGCACGTCGCGCGCCACGTCGTCGGTGGCCCCGCGGCACTCGGTGCCGGCGCAGAGCTCGCGCAGCACGCGCGGGACCGCGCCCAGGGCGCTGACGCGCAGCGGGTCCGGGCCGTCGGGCAGGACCGTCGAGTCGAGGACGAGGAGCTCGACGCGGTCGGGGTGCGCGGCGGCGTACTGCAGCGCGACCTTCGTCCCGTACGAGACGCCGTAGAGCGCGAGCTTGTCGTAGCCGGCCTCCTGGCGCAGCGCCTCGAGGTCGGCGACCGAGTCGGGCGTGCGGAAGAAGCCGCGCGGCGCGCCGAGCTGCTCGGCGCAGCGGCGGGCGGCGCTCACGGCGCTGCGCTCCTGGCGCAGCGCGGGGCAGGTCAGCGAGCCCGAGCCCCCGGTGCCGCGCTGGTCGAAGACGAGCAGGTCGCGGTCGCGCAGCCCGGCGCCGAGCTCGCGCGCGAACTCCTCGGCGATCGGCGTCGCCGCCTGGCCCGGGCCGCCCGCCAGCGCGACGAGGGCGACGTTGCGCGGGTTGCTGGCCGCGCGAGCCCGGGTCGCGTTGAGGCGGATCGTGCCCGGCACGGCACCGCTGCGGTCCAGTGGCACGGGGACCGTCGCGCACTCGAAGCCCTGGGGCTCGCACGGCGCGAACGTCGCGGCCGCGGGCGCCGCTGCGGGCACGGCCAGGAGGGTGGAGCCGACCGCGAGCAGGGCGGCGGCCAGGCGGCCGGAGCGGGGCACGGAGAGCCACGCTACTGCGCGAGTAGCCTGGCGGGACCCGCCATGTCCCAGGACCGCCACGCCATCAGCGCCGAGGGCGCCCCCGCCGCCATCGGCCCCTACAGCCACGCCGTGCGGGCCGCCGGCCTGCTCTTCTGCTCGGGCCAGATCCCGCTCGACCCGGCCTCCGGCGAGCTCGTGGGCGACACGCCGGCCGAGCAGGCGCGTCGCTGCCTGCAGAACCTCAAGGCGGTGTGCGCCGCTGCGGGCGCCCGGCTCGCCGACGCGGTCCGCGTGACCGTGTACCTCACCGACATGGGCGCCTTCGCCGAGGTCAACGAGGCCTACGGCGCGTTCTTCGCCGGCGACGAGCCGCCCGCGCGCGTGGCCATCGGGGTCGCGGCGCTGCCCAAGGGCGCCCAGGTCGAGCTCGACGCCGTCGTCGCGCTGCCCTAGCGCGTGCGCGCGCAGGGGACCGTCACCGCGCAGGACGTCGTGGCCGCCCGGCAGGCGATCGCGGACGTCGTGCGCCACACGCCGGTGCTCCCGTCGCCGTCGCTCTCGGAGCGCTGCGGCGCGCCCGTGGTCCTGAAGGCCGAGACGCTCCAGCGCACCGGCGCCTTCAAGCTGCGGGGCGCGCTGGCCAAGCTCCATGCGCTGGGCGACGCGTGCGCGGCGGGCGTCGTCTGCGGCAGCGCGGGCAACCACGCGCAGGGGGTCGCCGCGGCGGCCCGTGCCCGCGGGGTGCGCTGCGAGGTCCACATGCCCGCCGAGGCGCCGCTGGCCAAGGTCGAGGCGACCGTCGCGCTGGGCGCCGAGGTCGTCGTCGACGGCGAGACGGTGGAGGAGTGCGTCGCCCGCGCGCAGGAGCGCGCCGCGGCGACCGGCATGGCCTTCGTCCACCCGTTCGACGACCCGGAGGTCGTCGCCGGTCAGGGCACCCTCGGCCTCGAGCTGCTCGAGGACGTGCCGTCGCTGGCGCGCGTCCTCGTCCCGGTCGGTGGGGGTGGGCTGGCCTCGGGCGTGGCGATCGCGGTGAAGTCCGCGCGGCCGGAGGTCGAGGTCGTCGGCGTCCAGGTCGACGCCAACGCGCCGTTCCCCGCCTCGCTGCGCGCGGGTGCGCCCGTGGAGGTCGCGGGCGGCATGACGATCGCCGACGGCATCGCCGTCAAGCGCCCCGGCGGCCTCACGCTCGAGCTCGTCCGCGAGTGGGTCGACGACGTGGTGGTCGTGGGGGAGGAGGAGGTCGCCGAGGCGATGGTGCACCTCCTCGAGCGCGACAAGCTCGTCGTCGAGGGCGCCGGCGCGGTCGGCGTCGCCGCGCTGCTGGCCGGCCGTGTCCAGGCCGCCGACGCCGGCATGACCTGCGTCGTCCTCAGCGGCGGCAACGTCGACGCCGGCCTGCTGGCCACCGTCGCCCGCCGCCACGAGACCGAGGCCGGCCGCCGCCTCGTCGTCCTCGTCCGGGTCCCGGACCGCCCCGGCGGCCTCGTCGGGCTCCTCGACTGCGTCGCCCAGCAGGGCGCGAACCTCGTCGACGTCCAGCACCTGCGCGAGGGCCTCGACCTCCACGTCCGCGAGACCGCGGTCCAGCTCGTCCTCGAGACCCGCGGCCGCGACCACGCCGAGGCGGTCCTGCAGGCCGTGGCCGCGGCGGGGTGGACGCCGCGGCTGATGGCCTAGGCGCCCGACCCCTGCTCGCGCAGCAGCGCCCGGCGCACCTTGCCGCTGGACGTCTTGGGCAGCTCGGCGGCGAAGTCCACGCGCCGGGGGTACTTGTACGGCGCGGTCTGGTCCTTGACGTGGTCCTGGAGCTCGCGGGCCAGGGCGTCGCCGCCCTCGTGGCCCTCGCGCAGGACGACGACCGCGCGCACGACGGCGCCGCGCTCCTCGTCGGGCGCGGCGACGACGGCGGCCTCGGCGACCGCCGGGTGGGAGACCAGGGCGGACTCGACCTCGAACGGGCCGATCCGGTAGCCGGCGCTGATGATCACGTCGTCCGTGCGGCCCTCGAAGTGCAGGAAGCCGTCGTCGTCCTGCACGACGCGGTCGCCCGTGTGCCACGGGCGGTCGCGGGGCCACGGGTCGTCGCCGAGGTAGCCGAGGAAGAACGTCGGGACCGTCTGCGGGTCGACCACGAGCTCGCCGTCGGCCACCCACGCGCGCACGCCAGGCAGCGGGCGGCCCATGGACCCGGGCCGCGCGCGCTCGCCCGCGAGGTTGCCGGTGACCTGGCCGGTCTCGGTCTGCCCGTAGCCGTCGCGAACCTGGAGCCGGGTGGCCTCCTCCCACGCGCGCAGGACCTCGGGGTTGAGCGCCTCGCCCGCCGCGACGAGCCCCCGCAGCCCCGGCACGTGGCGCGGCCGGGCGCGCTTGGCGACCACGCGGTACTCCGTCGGCGCCATGCAGAGGACCGCCACGTCCTCGCGGTCGAGGACCTCGAGGCGCTCGTCGGGGTCGAAGCGGGCGTCGTGCAGCAGCGCGCTCGCGCCGCGCAGCCACGGCGCCAGGAAGACGTTGCGCGCGCTTTTGGACCAGCCGCTGGCGGCCGTGCACCAGACGAGGTCGCCCGGCCGCGCGTCGAGCCAGTGCTCGGCCTGCAGCGCCTGGCCGCCCAGGTAGCGCTGGCCGTGCAGGACCGCCTTGGGCTCGCCGGAGGTCCCGCTCGTGAACGTCAGCAGCGCCGGGTCGCCGGGGGCGAGGTCGACCGCCGGCGCCGGCGCCGCGCGGTAGACGTCCTCGTCGGGCACGTCGAGCACGTCGACCGCGAAGGGCAGTTCCGCGAGCGCCTCGTCCAGCACGGCCCGGTTGCGCACGTCGCAGACGACGAGCGCCGGGCGCGTGGCCTCGAGGCGCAGCCGCAGGTCCTTGGCCCGCAGCTGCTCGGTGCACGGGAGCACCACGGCGCCCAGGCGGAAGCACGCCGTCATGGCCAGGACCCACTCGGGCCGGTTGCCGACCAGCGTCAGGACGACGTCGCCGCGCGCCACTCCGCGGGCGGCCAGCGTGCCGGCCAGCCGCGCCGCCCGGTCGGCCACCTCGCCGAAGCTCCAGACGCGCCGGGATCCGTCGCGCGCGAGCTCGACGAGCGCCTGCCGCGCCGGGTCCGCCGCATCCACCACGTCCACGGCGAAGTTGGGCACGCCGAAGCAGGCTACCGAGCCCTATCCTCCCGGACATGGCCGTCGCAATCGACCCCCTGGACAAGACCGAGGAGCAGCGCGCGATCACCGAGATGGTGCGCCAGTTCGCGGACGAGCAGATCATCCCCAACGCGGAGCACTACGACCAGGCGGACGAGTACCCGGAGCCGATCGTCGAGCAGCTCAAGGAGCTCGGCCTCTTCGGCATCACGATCCCGGAGGAGTACGGCGGCCTGGGCCTCGACCTCACGACCTACGTCATGGTCGTCGAGGAGCTCTCGCGCGGCTGGATCTCGATCTCCGGCGTGATCAACACGCACTTCATCGGCTCCTACCTGCTGATGAAGTTCGGCACCGACGAGCAGAAGCAGAAGTACCTCCCGCGGATGGCCACCGGCGAGATCCGCGCCGCCTTCTCGCTCTCCGAGCCCGAGCTCGGCTCCGACGTCCAGGCGATCAAGACGGCCGCCAAGAAGCTCGACGACGGCCGCTACGAGATCAACGGCCAGAAGATGTGGGTCACCAACGGCCTGCGCTCGGACCTCGTCTTCGTGCTCGTGAAGACCGACCCGGACGCCCAGCCCCGCCACAAGGGCTTCACCTGCTTCATCGCCGAGAAGGAGGGCGGGGTCGCCGAGAACACGGGCGACTACGCCGGCCTCGTCGTCCCGCCGCAGATCAAGAAGCTCGGCTACAAGGGCGTGGAGTCCACCGAGCTGGTCTTCGACGGCTACAAGTGCCCGGCCGAGAACATCCTCGGCGGCGAGGACGCGGGCCTCAACAAGGGCTTCGCGCAGATGATGGACGCCCTCGAGGTCGGCCGCGCGAACGTCGCCGCCCGCGGCGTCGGCATCGCCCAGCGCGCCCTCGAGCTCGCCCTGCGCTACTCCCAGGAGCGCAAGACCTTCGGCAAGCCGATCGCCGAGCACCAGGCGATCCAGTTCAAGCTCGCCGACATGGCCACCCAGGTCGACGCCGCCCGCATGCTCACCATCCGCGCCGCGCGGATGAAGGACGCCGGCGAGCGCTCGGACCTCGAGGCCGGCATGGCCAAGCTCTTCGCCTCGGAGGCCGGCCGCTTCTGCGTGGAGGAGTCCTTCCGCATCCACGGCGGCTACGGCTACTCGAAGGAGTACGAGATCGAGCGCCTGTACCGCGACGCCCCGCTGCTGCTCATCGGCGAGGGCACGTCGGAGATCCAGCGCATGGTCATCGGCAAGAAGCTGCTCCAGCGCCACAAGATCTAGTGAGCTCGGAGGCGCCGAAGCTCATCGAGGCGGCCGTCCGGTCGCTGCTGGAGGAGGTCCCGGCCCTCAAGCCGCTGAAGCTCGTCGTCGGCGTGGACCTCCACGGCCGCGGCGACACGCAGCAGTTCCGGCTGGACATGCCCGAGGTCAAGGTGACCAAGGACCTGGCCACCGACGCGCGCGTGCGCGTCGAGATGCGCCGGGACTTCTTCAACGCGATGGTCGAGCACGGCGCCCGCGCGTCGGACTGGCGGATGGCGTTCCTCGAGGGACGCGCGAAGGCGACCGGCGTGCAGCAGTACATCAAGCTGATCGCGCAGGTCGTCGAGAAGCACGAGGAGCGCGCCCGCCTCAAGCGGGCGCGCCCCCAGGGCTAGCGGCCTAGCGGTTGACGAACGGGTCGACGTAGAGGTCGTCGACCTGCCAGTCGCCGCCGGTGGCGACGAAGCGGAACGTCACGTAGGTGCGTGCGCCGGCCGCGCCGGCGATGTCGTCGACCTGGGTGTCGAGCATGTCGCTCAGCAGCCACGCCGTGGCGGCGCTGAGGTTCGCGACCACGAGGTCCTGCTGCTCGCCGTCCTCGTCGCGGTAGCGCGCGTGGACCTCGAGCGTGCCGCCCGTGCCGTTGGCGCGGAAGCGGAAGGTCGGGTGCTCGGCGCCGATGCACAGCGCACCGGAGTCGTACGTCGCGCCGGAGGCCACGCTGAACACGCCGCCGGGCACCGGCGTGTACCAGTTCGCGTCGCCCTCGGAGAGGAAGTGCTGGGTCAGGACCTGGGTCGGGCAGTCGCTGGCCTTCGTGACGCCCTTGGCGGACGCGGTGGCGGGGACCAGGGCCGCGAGGCCGCACAGGACGGCGGCGAGGCGGCGGGCGGAGAGGGAGGAGGAGATCTGCATGGTCAGAGACATCGGCAGGGTGGGCGTGTCAGACGAGGGAGGACCGTACGGCGCCGTTCACCCGCCGACACCGGCCGTTCTGCGGTGCTTGGACGCAGAACGACCCCGGTAGGGTCCTCCTGGTGTCGGGGTCGTCCCTGAACCACGCCGACGAGCTGCTGTTCGAGGAGGCGACCAGGCGGGAGCGTGCGGCCGTGCACGCGCGGGAGCTGCGCGTCCAGCTGCTGGCCGCCGCGGCGTTCCTCGTGCTCGCGGTCGCGCTGGCGGTCGCCGAGGGCGGCCAGCGCGACCTCGACCTCGGCCTCGCGGCAGCGCTGGTGGCGGCGATCGCCCTCCTGCACCAGGTCCTGCTGCCCGTCGGCCACGGCTTCGCGGTGCCCACGCAGCTCGCGCTGGTGCCGGCGCTGTTCGTCCTGCCGCCCGCCGTCGTGCCGCTCGTCGTCGCGCTCGGCGCCGTCCTCGGGCAGGTGCCGCGCCACGTCCGCGGGGAGCGCCACCCCGAGCGGGCGCTGCTCAGCCTCAGCGACGCGACGTACGCGCTCGGGCCGGCCCTGGTCCTCGTGCTCGCCGGCGCGCCCGAGCCGGCGTGGTCGGACTGGCCGCTCTACGCGGCCGCGCTGGCCGCGCAGGTCGGCGTCGACTTCCTGGCGGCGGCCTGGCAGAACGCGATGCGCCTCGAGGTGCCGGCGCGCGAGCAGCTGCGGCTCATGTCCGACGTCTGGTGGGTCGACCTCGCCCTCTCGCCGATCGGCCTGCTCGCCGCGATGCAGCACGAGTGGGCGTTCCTCGTCGCCCTGCCGGTCGCCGCGCTCCTGCGCCGCCTGGCCTCCGAGCGCGACGCGCGGATGGCACAGGCCGTCGAGCTGTCCAACGCCTACCGCGGCACCGCGCTGCTGCTCGGCGACGTCATCGAGGAGGACGACGCCTACACGGGCGAGCACTCCCGCGGCGTCGTCGCGCTGTCGCTGGCCGTGGCCGACGAGCTGCGCGTCGGCGCGCACGAGCGTCGGCTCGTCGAGCTCGGCGCGCTCATGCACGACGTCGGCAAGCTCGCGATCCCCAAGGAGATCGTCAACAAGCCCGGCGCCCTGGACGACGAGGAGTGGGCGATCATGCGCACCCACACCGTCGAGGGCCAGCGGATGCTCGACCGGGTCGGCGGGGTCCTGCAGGAGGTCGGCGTCGTCGTGCGCGGCTCGCACGAGCGCTGGGACGGGGGCGGCTACCCCGACGGGCTCATGGGGGACGCGATCCCGCTCGCCGCGCGCGTCGTCTGCGTGGCCGACGCGTTCAACGCCATGACGACCGACCGGCCCTACCGTCGCGCGCGCAGCACCGAGGTCGCGCTGGCTGAGCTGCGCGCGTGCGCGGGGACGCAGTTCGACCCGGCGGTGGTGACCGCCACCGAGGCCGTCCTGCGCCGCCACCCCGACGGCGTCCTGCCGGCCGCGGAGGCCCGGTGATCGACGCGGTCGCCCTCCAGCAGCCCCCGGCGGCGGTGCGTCCGGCCATCCACTGGGACGCGATCCCCTACGACGCCCGGCGCAAGGCCGACATGCGCGCCTACGCCATCCGCCACTACGGCATCCGCACGGCGCGCCTGCGTGCGCCGAAGGTCGTCGTGGAGCACCTCACGGCGAACTCGTCCTACCGGGCGACGTGGAACACCTTCGCGCCCAACCGGCCCGATCCCGAGCTGGGGGAGCGGCCCGGGACCTGCGCGCACTTCGTCATCGACCCCGCCGGGCGCATCCACCAGCTCGTCCCGCTCGGGCTCATGTGCCGCCACACCGTCGGCCTGAACTGGACGGCGATCGGCATCGAGCACGTCGGGACCTCCGAGGCGGCGGTCATGGGCAACCGGCGGATGCTGCGCGCCTCGCAGGCGCTGACCCGCTGGCTGCAGGCGCGCTTCTCGATCAGGACCCGGGACGTCATCGGCCACCGCGAGTCGCGCTCGAGCCCGTACCACCGCGAGCGCGTCGCGCGGCTGCGCACCCAGACGCACGCCGACTTCCCCGCGAGCGTGATGCGCCGCTACCGCGCCGGGTTGTAGCCCGCAGGCTGGTCCAGCGGCAGCTCGCCCGCCTCGGCGAGGGCCTCGAGCGCCTCCACCGCCTCGGCGGTGAACTGCTGGCCGCGCAGCGCGCGGATCTCCTGCAGCGCCAGGTCGACGGGCATCGGCGGGGAGTACGAGCGCGGTGCGGTCATCGCGTCCCAGGCGTCGGCGAGCGCGAGCAGGCCGCAGCCCTCCTCCATCTCGTCGCCGGTGAGGCCGGCGGGGTAGCCGCGGCCGTCCGGGCGCTCGTGGTGGCGGCGGATCCACTCGACCTGCTCGGGGCTCAGCACGTCGCCGACGATCCGCGCGCCGAGCTCGGCGTGGGTCTTGACGACCTCGAACTCGCTGTCGGTCAGCCGCGAGGGCTTGAGGAGGATCGCGTCCGGGATGCCGATCTTGCCGACGTCGTGGACGACGGCCGCCTCGCGCAGCAGCGCCTGCCGGCGCTCGGGCCAGCCCCGCGCCGCGGCCAGGCGCGTGGCCATGGCCGCCACGCGCTCGGCGTGCTCGCGGGTCGCCGAGTCCTTCGCGTCCACCGCCCGGGCGAGGGCGCGCAGGCCGGCGATCGCCGCCTCGTGCTCGACACCGACCTGGCGCTCGGCGGCGTCGAGCTCGCCGACGACCGTGGGGTCGTAGCGCCAGGCGATGTCGCGGCCGTGGGACTTGCCCCAGTACAGCGCGCGCTGCGCGTCGCGCACCAGCAGGTCGACGGAGGGCGAGGAGGCGAGGTCCGCGAGGCCGACCGTCGCCGTGATCCGCAGGCCGCCGTCGAACTGCTCGGCGCCCAGCCGGCGGCGGATGCGCTCGGCGACCCCGTAGGCCTGCTCGGCGGTCGTCTCGGGCAGCAGGAAGGCGAAGACGTCGCCGCCGTGGCGGGCGACGAAGTCCTCGGCGCGGGCCTTGCCCTGGAGGATCCGCGCGACCTGCGCCAGGACCTCGTCAGCCGCGTCGGAGCCGACGCGGTCGACGACCGACGCGAAGCGGTCGACGTCCACGAGGACGAGGGACAGGGCGCGGCGGTGGCGGCCGGCGCGGGCGGCCTCGCTCTCGAGGCGGTCGGCGAGGGCCGCGCGGTTGGGCAGGCCGGTGAGGACGTCGGTCGCGGCGAGCTCGAGCAGCCGCTGGCGGTCGTCGGCGTTGATGATCGCCGTGGCGATGAGGGCGGCGAACTCGGCGAGGCGGTGCTCGGCGCCGGCCGGCAGGCCCTCGGGCGCCACGGACGTGATGCCCAGCGCGCCCCAGCAGCGCTCGGCGACGAGGACGGGGGCGCTCGCGGCCCGGCTGCGCGGGTCCATGCCCGGCACCTCGGGGTCGCCGGCGCGGTCGGCGCGGGCCGGCAGGCCGGTCCGGCGGACCTCGCCCATCGTGGCGCTGGCGCTCGTCCGGAAGACCGTCCCCGCGGCGTAGAAGCCGACGCCCGGCCGGTTCCACGCGCCGACGACCTCGGCGTGGTCCTCGTCGCGGAAGCGCATGACGCCGCAGGCGTCGGCGTGGAGGATCCCCGCGACCTCCGCGGCCACGAGCGTGAAGATCGCCTTGGGCGGTGAGCCGGCGGCGACCGCCGTGGCGACCCGGCGCAGCGCCGCCTGCTCGGCGCCGTGGCGCTGCTGGGCGTCGCGCAGGTGCAGGAGGACGTGGCGGGAGAGGATGGCGAGGGCGCCGACCACGACGTACGTCCCGGCGCGGATGGCCGCGGTGCTCAGCTGCTGGTCGTAGGCCGGCTCGAGCGCGGCGACCGAGAGGTCGACCGCGGCCGCTCCGGCGATGAAGACCGCCGCGCGCCGCCAGGGGTAGAAGACGGCGGAGAAGACGACCACGAACCACAGCAGCGGCAGGAGCGCGACCGCGTCGCCCTCCGTGCCGACGTAGCCGGCGGCGATGAGCGCGAGGCCCAGGGTGGACGACGTCGTGAGGCCCCGGGGCGAGCGGCGGACCCCCGGCACCAGCGCGGCCAGCAGCGCCCAGCCGATCGCGATCGCCGCGACGGCGAGCAGGACCCCCTGGTGGCGGATGTCGCCGAGCACCACGAGCCCGATCCCGGCCAGCCCACCGCCGAGGAACATGGTGACGTTGACCCGGCCGGCCAGGCGCGCCTCGGTCGTGGAGTCCAGCGCCGCCAGCCCGCGGACGATCCTCCGCGCCGGCGTCAGGGGTGGGTCGGCCGGGGGCGGCGCGGCGTCCATGCCCGCCGGTTGGTGCCCTCAGTGAACCCTGATCAGTCCTGCTGCTCCGCAGTGCACCAGTAGGTGGTTCGTCCCCCGACGGAAGCGCGACCGAGGGTCGCACCACAGCGCGGGCACGTGCCGCCGCGCTCGCGGTGGGGGATGAGCCGCCCCGTGTGCACGCCGCCCTTCTTCAGGGCCGAGCGGGTCGTCGCGCGGATCTCGCGGCGCAGGAGGTCGAGCTCCTCCTCGCTCAGGCTGCCCGCGGCGACGTTCGGCGAGAGCCTGGCCCGCCACAGCGCCTCGTCGGCGAGGAGGTTGCCCACGCCGGCGATGACCGACTGGTCCATGATCCGCGCCTTCAGCGGCGCGTCGCCGCGCCCGACGCGCGCCCGGAACTCGTCCTTGCCGACGAGCGCCGCGTCGGGGCCGAGGTGCGACAGGTCCGGGTCGAGCACCGCCCGGCCCAGGCGGCGCTTGTCGAAGAGCACGAGGTGCCCGCCGTCGGCGAAGTCCAGCGTGAAGCGCCCCCACTCGGGGTGCTCGGTCAGGCGCGGGTCGACGTGGGCGCGGTCGTCCTCCCCCGGGCCGACCGGGTCGCCCGCCGAGGACCCGTCGACGAGGATCCGCCCGGCCATGCCGAGGTGCAGGCCCAGGCGCACGCCGCCGTCGGTCTCGCACCACATCGACTTGCCGATGCGCTTGGCCGCGGTGAGCGTGCGGCCGGTGAGCGCCGCGGCGAGCTCGCCGGGGGCGTGGGGGCGGCAGACGTACGTGTCGGCGTCGTCGACCGCGGTGATCTGCCGGCCGAGGGCGCGCGCGTCGATGAGGGCGCGCGCCGCCTCGACCTCAGGCAGCTCCGGCACGAGGCCGGGCTAGAGCTCCGCGCCGCCGTCGTACAGCTTGAGGACGCGCACGGTGCCCGCGGGCGACGCGTCCAGGCACAGGCGGCAGAGCACGCACTCGTCGATGTTCTGCTCGACGACGTCGACCTTCCCGCCGGCCTCGGCGTAGATGTCGACCGGGCAGACCTCCTCGAGCTTGGCGGCCAGCGCCGTGTCGCCGACGACCTCGTCGGAGACCTCGATGCCGATGAACGTCCCGTCCTTGCGCACTTAGACCGTCACCCCTCGCTCGGCGAGCTTCGACTGCATGATCTTCGGGATCTCGGAGATCTCCTCCGCCACGGTGATGCCGGCCTCGGCGAGGCGGGCGATCTTCTCGGAGGCCGTGTCCTCCTTGCCCTCGACGATCGTGCCGGCGTGCCCGAAGGACATGCCCGGCATCTCGTCCATGAAGCGGCCCGCCATGAAGGCGACGATCGGCAGGCGGCTGTCGTGCTCGGTCACCCAGCGGGCCAGCTCGGCCTCCATGCGGCCGCCCGGCTCGGTGTAGATGACGATGCCCTTGGTCTGCTCGTCGGCCTCGAAGAGCGGCATGAGCTCGGCGTAGGTCGAGCCGATGATCGCGTCGCCGCCGATGGAGACGGCGGTCGACTGGCCCAGGCCCGCGGCGGTGAGCGTGGAGCTCATCTCGGTCGTCATGCCGCCGGAGCGGGAGATGACGCCGATGGGGCCCGGGGTGTACGCCTTGGCGGCGTCCTTGGCGGGGCCGCCGATGCCGCCCATCTTGATGACGTCCGGGACGATGATCCCGAGGCAGTTGGGGCCGATGATGCGCGCGCCGCGCAGCTGCGCGAGCTCGACCATCTCGGCGACGTCGCGGCGCGGGATGCGCTCCGTGACGATGACGATCGTCTTGATGCCGTTCTCGATGGCCTCGAAGACGGCGTCCTTGGTGAAGGCCGGCGGCACGGTCACGACGGAGCCGTCGATCGGCGCGCCGTGGTGCTGGACGGCCTGCTGGACCGTGTCGAACACCGGCACGCCGTGGACCTCGCGGCCCAGGCGGCCCGGCGTGACGCCGCCGACGACCTTCGCGCCGGCGCCGTAGTCCAGGCACTCGCGCGTGAGGTTGACGGCCTCGCGCCCGGTGATGCCCTGGACGATGAAGGTGGTGGTCTCGTCGACGAGGATCGACATGGCTACGCCTCCACGGCCATCTTGGCCGCCTCGTGCATGGACACGGTCCGGTCGGCGTAGCGCACGCCGTAGTGGTCGAGGATCTTGAAGCCCTCCTCCTCCCAGGCGCCCGGGATGCGGAAGATCGAGATCTTCTCCGCCGGGTCCATCCCGAGCTCGAGGCAGGCGGCGATGACGCCGCGGGCCACGATGTCCACCCGGGTGTTGGAGACGATGGACATCATCACGGCGATCTTGTCCACGCCCGGCTTCTGGAGCACGAGCTTGGCCAGGCCCTTGGCCTTCTTGACCGACGGGTTGCCGCCGATCTCGCAGTAGTTGGCGGGCTTGCCGCCGTACTTGCGGACCGCGTCGAAGAGGGTGAGCGAGCCGCCGCCGGCGCCGATGACCAGGCCGAGGTCGCCGTCGAACTCGGTGACGTTGCCGGCCACGCCGCGGTGGTCCATGGCATCGACCTCCTCGCCGGCGAGCTCGAACGGCGTGGCCTCGCGGGCCTCGCGCGTCTCCTCGTCGCCGACGCCGAGGTCCTTGAGCAGCTGCTTGTGGCGGCCGCGGGCCTCGTTCTCCATGTCCATGTGCGCGTCGAGCGCCACGAACGACCCGTCCTTGAGCTTGCCGAGCGGGTTGATCTCGGCCAGCGTCATGTCGTTCTCGACGAAGAGCTTCGCGAGCTTCGTGACGATGGGGACCAGTCGCTGGAGGTCCTTGCCGGTCACGCCGGTGGAGGCGATGACCTCCTTGGCCTCGAAGTCGCCGAAGGGCAGGATGTTCGAGAAGTGCCGGCGGCCGACCTTGTCGGGCTGCTCCTCGGCGACCTGCTCGATGTCGATGCCGCCGACCGGCGAGAAGATGATCACCGGCTTCTTGCGGATGCCGTCCCAGACGACGCCGGCGTAGAACTCCTGGTCGACCTCGGCCTTCGGGTCGACGAGCACGCCGCGCGGCATGTGCCCGTTGATCTCGAGCTGGAGGATGTCGGCCGCGTGCTGCTTGGCCTCGCCGGGCGTGTCGGCGAACTTCACGCCCCCGGCCTTCATGCGGCCGCCCGTCAGGACCTGCGACTTGATGACCGTGGGACCGCCGATGCGCTCGGCGATCTGGGCGGCCTCGTCGGCGTCCGTGGTGAACCCGTAGTCGGTGACGGGGATGCCGGCGCGCTTGACGATCTCGCGTGCCTCGTACTCGAAGAAGCGCATCTAGGCGACCCTGTCCTTCGGCGGCGTGGTGAAGCTCATGGCGGCGCGGAACCCTACCCGCGGGCGGCGTCGAGCAGCGCCGCGGCGTGACGGGCGGCGCGCAGGGGAGCGGTGGCCGGCAGCTCGACGACGAAGGCGTTGCGGCGCTGCCAGGCGACGGCGGTGCCGCGCAGGCGGCCGAGGCGACGCAGCGGGAGGCCGACGCGGGCGGTGTAGGTCCGGAGCAGGCGACGGGGCGCGGTGGGCGTGTCGACGACGATGCCGTAGGGCTGGTGGACGTAGGCGGTGAGGGTGGGCCGGTAGGCGTCGACCAGCCGCATGGCCCAGCGGGTCTCGGGCTCGCTGGCGGCGCCGCGCCCCGGGAAGTAGCGGCCTCGCGGGCCGGTCCGCCAGTCCGCGGAGGGGAAGTTGCGGTTGAGGTCGACCCCGCGGGCGTTCGTGCGGCGGCGGTCCCGGAGGCCGTCCGGGTTGAGCGCGGGGACGACGCACACGCGCAGGCCGGCGGGCGGGGTGCGGCGCCGGAGGGCGCGGGTCACGGCCTGGGTGCCCGGCTCGTCGCCGTGGACGGCGGCGACGACGAGCAGGCGCCGGGGCGCGGTGGTCGCTCCGCGGCAGTGGGCGCGCAGCGGCCGGCCCTCCACCGAGCGCCCCTGGGGGAGCGCCGGCGGGAGGTCGGCCGCGAGCATGGCGTCTAGGCGGCGGCGGGCTCGAAGCCGTAGGCCTCGGCCAGCTCCGGGTCCTTCTGGGCGAGCTGCTCGGCGAGGTCGACCATGACCTTGCACTGCTTCCAGGTCGCGTCGTCCTGCATCTTGCCGTCGATCATGTGGACGCCCCGGCCGTCCGGGATCGCCTCGATGACCTTCTTGGCGAACTTCACCTCGTCGGGGTCGGGCGAGAAGACCTTCTTGGCGATGTCGATCTGCACCGGGTGCAGCGACCAGGCGCCGACGCAGCCCAGCAGGAAGGCGGCGCGGAACTGCGCCTCGCACGCGGCGACGTCCTTGATGTCGCCGAACGGGCCGTAGAAGGGGAGGATCCCGTTCATCGTGCAGGCGTCGACCATGCGCGCGATGGAGTAGTGCCACGGGTCCTGCTGGGCGGTCGCGCGGGTCTGGCCCTCGACGATCTTGCCCTCGGCGTCGAGCTCCGGGTCGGAGATCGAGACGTAGCCGGGGTGGCCGCCGCCGACGCGGGTGGTCTTCATGCGCCGGGAGGCGGCGAGGTCCGCCGGGCCGAAGCTCATGCCCTGCATGCGCGGGGAGGCGGCGGCGATCTCCTCGACGTGGGCGACGCCCTGCGCCGTCTCGAGGATCGCGTGGACCAGGAGCGGCTTCTTGAGGCCGGCGCGCGACTCGAGCTGCGCCAGGAGGCGGTCGACGTAGTGGATGTCCCACGGGCCCTCGACCTTCGGGACCATGATCACGCTGAGCTTGTCGCCGATCTCGGAGACGAGCGTCGTGAGGTCGTCCAGGACCCACGGGCTGTCGAGCGCGTTGACGCGCGTCCACAGCTGCGTCTCGCCGAGGTCGACGGTCTTGCCGACCTTCACCAGGCCCTCGCGCGCGGCCTCCTTGCGGTCGACCGGCACCGCGTCCTCGAGGTTGCCCAGCACGATGTCCGCCTTGGCGATCGTGTCGGGCAGCTTGGCCACCATCTTCTCGTTCGAGGCGTCGAAGAAGTGGATCATCCGCGACGGCGGGAACGGGATCTCGGTGACCGGATCCGGGGCGCCGACGCACAGCGGCTTGAAGAAGTCCCGAGGGCTGCGCATAGGGGCAGGACGCTAGCGGTCGGACGTGGTGGTCGGCCGCGTGGCTGCCGCCGGCCCGCCTAGCGGTGCGGGGAGGGCGGGGGAGGGGGCGGTGGCGCCGGCGGCTCCGGCAGATGCCGGGCCCCGTGGCCGCCCAGATGCCGGCGCCACCACCCGGCCTTGCCGCGGGTGGTCGTGCGGATCCGGACGTCGCCGAGGATCGCCAGCGCGTGCACGCGGACCCTCGGGCCGGGCTGCGCCGCGGGCTCCACGTCGACCTTGCGGTCTCCCAGGACCGCCGCGCCGCCGACGAGCTCGACCTGCGACCCCGGCGGCACCAGCACGGTGACGTCGCCGAGGATCGCCGTGGCCTTGAGCTCCAGCACCGGCTCGCGCGACGCGCGCAGGTCGACCACGACGTCGCCGAGGACCGCGAGCTCGCGGCGCGGCCCGGTCGTCGCCGGGAGTGGGCCCGAGGCGGCCCCGACGGCCGCGGGCAGCGCGTGGCCGCCGAGGTCGGCGGTCAGCGCCGCGAGCTCCCCGTGCGTCTTCGCGCCGTGCGCCTGCCCGACGCGCTCCTCGAGCTCGTCGACGTCCAGCCGCCCGTCCGCGCCGGCGTCCCGCAGCGCCTCGACCACGGCCGCGCGGTCGGCGTCGGTGGCGCGGAGGTCGGCGGCGTGCTCCACGGGCGGGAACCTACATCGCGCGTCGAGCGGCGACTTGAGGTCGCCCGGCGACCTCAAGTCCCCGCTCGACTTCGCTTGCCACCAACGCGCCCTCACCGACGACCTCCTCCCAGCCGTAGCGGAGGACGGTCCAGCCCTGCAGGAGGTAGAGGCGCCGGTCGCGCCGGCGATCGGCACGCGACCGCACCGGTCCCTCGTGCCACTTCGCGCCGTCCACCTCCACCACCAGGCTGTGGCGCGGCCAGCGGAAGTCGGGGACGACCTTGCGCCCCTCGAGACGGACAGCGAGGTTCACGAGCGGCTCGGGCAGTCGCGCTCTTCGGATGACCTGCAGGAACCGCCGCTCGAGCTCCGAGCGCGTCAGGGGGCACGCACCATGGAGCGCCAGCAGCCTGCGCAGGGCGACCGCGCCGCGCGGTCGCGTGGTGGCGGCGAGCACCGACTCGACCTCCTCGATGCGAAGGACGCGACGCAGCTGCGCGCGGTCGAAGGCCTTCTCCAGCATCGCGACGTCGCCGAACGACGCGAGATCGACCAGCGACCGCGCCACGCTGGTGCAGGGCACGCCTCGCACGACGATCGTGTCCTGAGGTCGCAAGGTCGCTGAGCGGTGACGGATGAACTCGCGGCGGACCGACGGGCCATCGACCTCGCTGAGCACATGCGGTGGGCCGGCCTGGAACGGCAGCAGCCCCAGGTGCTCGCACGCGAAGTTGTGGCTCAGGCGCGTGGCCGCCCCCGCTCCGAGGACGGCCTCCATGAACAGGGCCTCCCGCCACGTCGCCGGGTGACCCACCGCGTAGACCCCGCGGCCGCGCGGATGGAGGAGCCCGGCGCGCACGCGACGCTGGACCATGGCCGGGGTGAAGCCACGAGTGAGCAGCTGTGGCCAGGTGACGCGCCCCTGCTGCCTGGCCGCAAGCGCCGCCACGGCGTGGTCGTCAGGTCGACCGGCGACTTGAGATCGCCTGGCGACCTCAAGTCGCCGCTCGACGTCATCAGGGCGGGCGGACGAGGGCTCCACACCCTGTGTAGGCCCCGTCGGGCACACTCTCGCCCCCCATGAGCGACAACGGATTCACGACCGACCAGCGCGAGCGCGAGGCGAGCGGCGCCCACACGTACGGCCGCTACTTCGAGGAGTTCGAGGAGGGCGCGGTCTACAAGCACTGGCCCGCCAAGACGGTGACCGAGGCCGACGACCACCTGTTCTGCCTGATCACCATGAACCACCACCCGCTGCACATCAACGACGTGTACGCGGGCAAGTCGCAGCAGGGCCGCAACGTCGTCGTGGGTCCGCTGGTCTACTCGCTCGCCCTGGGCATGAGCGTCAGCGACGTCTCGGGCAAGGCGATCGCCAACCTCGCCACGGAGGAGCTCAGCCACCCCAACCCGGTCTTCCACGGCGACACCCTGTTCGTCGAGACCGAGGTGCTCGAGAAGAAGGCCTCGCGCTCCAAGCCCGACCGCGGCGTCGTGAAGGTCCACACGAAGGTCCTCAACCAGGACGGCACGCTCGTCGCCGAGTTCAAGCGCCTGGTCCTCGTGCCCAAGAAGAACCCGGGCCTCGAGGGCGCCGACGGCTCCACGGACGCGGACGCGAACGCGACCTCCGCGCCGTCCGGCGACTAGCACGGACACCTGCTGGAACGGGGTGCCCGGGCGCGATGCCGGGCACCCTCCAGACGTCGGCGTCCCGTCGACGCCAAAGGGGTAGTGTCCCGGCCTCCGGTGGGTCGCAGACGGACCTTCCCGCCCCACCGACCTTCTTGCGAGCAAGCGAACGAGGAGCTCCGGACGTGAGCGAGATGACTGTCCCGACCAAGCACGAGAAGCTCGTGGCCTGGGTCGATGAGATCGCAGCACTGACCCAGGCCGAGGACGTCCACTGGTGCGACGGCTCCGCCGAGGAGTACGACCGCTTCTGCCAGGAGCTCGTGGACGCGGGGACCTTCAAGAGGCTCTCGGACGCCAAGCGCCCGAACAGCTACCTCGCGTGGTCGGACCCGTCCGACGTCGCCCGCGTCGAGGACCGCACGTTCATCTGCGCCCCGACCGAGGACGAGGCCGGCCCGACGAACAACTGGGCCGACCCGGACGAGATGCGCCAGAAGATGACGGAGCTCTTCACCGGCGCGATGAAGGGCCGGACGATGTACGTCGTCCCGTTCTCCATGGGCCCGCTCGGCTCGGACAAGAGCCACATCGGCGTCCAGCTCACCGACTCGCCCTACGTCGTCGTCTCCATGCGCATCATGACCCGCATGGGCGCCGGCGCCCTCGAGGTCCTCGGCGACGGCGGGGAGTTCGTCCCGTGCGTGCACTCCATCGGCGCGCCGCTCGAGACCGGCCAGGAGGACGTGCCGTGGCCGACGAACGCCGAGACGAAGTACATCGTCCACTTCACCGAGTCGCGCGAGATCTGGTCCTACGGCTCGGGCTACGGCGGCAACGCCCTGCTGGGCAAGAAGTGCTTCGCGCTGCGCATCGCCTCGATCATGGCCCGCGACGAGGGCTGGATGGCCGAGCACATGCTCATCCTCAAGCTCACCTCGCCGGAGGGGAAGGTCAAGTACGTCACGGGCGCCTTCCCGAGCGCGTGCGGCAAGACCAACCTCGCCATGCTCATCCCGACGCTCGAGGGCTGGACCGTCGAGACTGTCGGCGACGACATCGCGTGGATGAAGTTCGGCGACGACGGCCGCCTGTACGCCATCAACCCCGAGGCCGGCTTCTTCGGCGTCGCCCCCGGCACGGGCGAGAAGACCAACCCGAACGCCATCGCGGCGATCCGGGAGAACACGATCTTCACCAACTGCGCCCTCACCGACGACGGCGACGTCTGGTGGGAGGGCCTCAGCGACGCGCCGGGCCACGCCATCGACTGGAAGGGCCGCGACTGGACGCCGGCCTCCGACGAGCCCGCCGCCCACCCGAACGCGCGCTTCACCGTCAGCGCCGACCAGGCCCCGTCGATCGCCGACGAGTGGCAGGACCCGGCCGGCGTGCCGATCGACGCGTTCCTCTTCGGCGGCCGCCGCGCCTCCGGCGTCCCGCTCGTGCGCGAGGCCTTCGACTGGGAGCACGGCGTCTTCATGGGCGCCACGATGAGCTCCGAGATGACCGCCGCCGCCTTCGGCACGGTCGGCCAGCTGCGCTTCGACCCGTTCGCCCAGCTGCCCTTCGCGGGCTACAACATGGGCGACTACATGGCCCACTGGCTGAAGATCGGCGAGCAGACCGAGGCGTCCAAGCTCCCGAAGGTCTTCTACGTCAACTGGTTCCGCAAGGACGACGAGGGCGGGTTCCTGTGGCCCGGCTTCGGCGAGAACTCGCGCGTCCTGGAGTGGGTCTTCCGCCGCTGCGACGGCGAGGGCGAGGCCGTCGAGACCCCGATCGGCCTGGTCCCGAAGAAGGACGACCTCGACCTGGAGGGGCTGAGCATCTCCGACGAGGCGCTCGACGAGCTGCTCACCGTCGACCCGCAGCAGGTCAAGGACGAGCTGCCGCAGGTCCGCGAGTTCCTCGCCAAGTTCGGCGACCACCTGCCCGCCCAGGTGCAGGCGCAGTTCGACGCGCTCGAGCAGCGCCTCGGCTAGCCGGCCGCGGGACGGCAACAGGCACCTTCGGGGCGCGTCGCTAGCCTGCGGCGCGCCCCGTGTCTGCCTCCGTCGCCCTCGGCCTCTTCTTCGCGCTCTGCTGCTCGGTCGTCGCCCTCCTGGGCTTCCTGTTCAAGCAGCGTGGCGCCGCCGGCGCCCCGGCGGTGGAGTGGCGCCACCCGGTCCGCTCGACCGTCGCGCTGTTCGCCAACCGGTGGTGGACGCTCGGGATCCTCGTCGCCATCGGCGCGTGGGCCTTCCACGTCGCCGCGCTGGCGCTGGCGCCCATCAGCATCGTCCAGGCGGTCATCGCCGGCGGCCTGGTCCTCCTCACCCCGCTGGCCGACCGGGTCTTCGGCCTGCCGGCTGGACGGCGCGAGTGGATCGGCGTCGCGCTGGTGGCCGCCGGCCTCGCGCTCCTCGCCCTGACGCTCGAGGGCGGCGCCGACCACGCCTACGACGACTTCGACGCCGCGACGATGTGGCTCTACGTCGCCGCGCTGACCATCGGGGCCTTCGCGTGCGCCGGCTTCGTCCTCGGTGACACGCCGCGTGCGGGCCCCGTCCTGGCGGTCTCCGCGGGCCTGCTGTGGGGCGGCTCGGACGTCGCCATCAAGGCGGCGACGCCGATGATCGACGAGAAGTGGCTGCTCGTGCTCCTCACGCCCGAGGCGCTCGTCATCACCGTCCTGTCGCTCATCGGCCTCGTGGTGAGCGCCCGGTCGCTGCAGATCGGCCCCGCGGTCGCCGTCATCGCGCTCACCAGCGCCGCCGCGAACGTCGTGACCATCGCGGCGGGGCCGATCGTCTTCGAGGAGCCGCTGCCCGACGGCAGCGGCGGCCTGGCCGTCCGCCTCCTGGCCTTCGCCCTCGTGGTGGCGGGCGCCGCGCTCGTGCCCGGGCCGGCCGACCACGCCCCCGAGCCGGAGCCCCAACCGGCGTAGGAGGGAGGACCGGATGGCGGACGCGCAGCTGCTCATGAGCACGGCGGTCCCGCATCCGGCGCTGCGCCCCTACGTTCGGGCGCTCTACGGCTACGTCGAGACCGCCGTCCGGCCGGGGCGCCGGCGCGAGCTGCCGGTCGCCCAGACGGTCCTCGTGGTGAACCTCGGCGCGCCGCTGCTGGTCGCCGGCTCGCCCACGCCGGAGGACCGGTGCTTCCCGGACGGCCTCGTCGCCGGCCTGGGGACGGGGTCGGTCTTCACCAGCGTGCCCGGCGGGATCCAGGAGGGCGTGCAGGCGCTCATCACGCCGCTGGGCTGCCAGCGGCTGTGCGGCGTCGCGATGCACGAGCTGGCCGAGGGCAGCTTCCGCCTCGACGACGTCCTGGGCCGCGAGGCCGCCCGGCTGGTCGACCGCCTGCGCCACACGCCCTCGTGGACGGCGCGCCTCGAGCTCCTCCAGCGCTTCCTGCTCGACCGCATCCTCGACGGCCGTCCCGCACCGCCCGACGTCGCCCACGCCTGGTCGCGGCTCGAGGCCACGGACGGCCGGCTGCGCGTGGGCGAGCTCGCCGCCGAGCTGCGCTGCAGCACCCGCCACCTCACCAACCGCTTCCGCGACCACGTCGGCATCCCGCCCAAGCAGGCGGCCCGCGTCCTGCGCTTCCAGCGCGCCTGGGAGCTCTTCGAGGGCGGCACGGGCGCCGCGCGCGCCGCCGCCGAGGCGGGCTTCGCCGACCAGGCCCACTTCTCTCGCGAGGTCCGCGACCTCACGGGCCTGGCGCCGACGGCCCTGCTCGCCGTCCGCCGTTCCGATTCCTCCAAGAGCGGGCCGCTGCCCCTGACCTAGGGTCGGCCCATGCTCATCTCCGGCTTCCAGTACGACGACGCCGACACCGCCATGGAGTGGCTCGAGCGGGCCCTCGGCTTCGAGCGCGTGATGGCCGTCCCCGGCGAGGACGGCCGCTCCGTCGCCCATGCCGAGCTGCGCCGCGGCGACGCCTGGGTGATGGTCGGCAGCCGCCGCAACGACGGATCGCCCTACGACGGCGACGTGCCGTACCTCGTCGTCGACGACGTCCACGCGGCGCTCGAGCAGGCCAGGGCGGCCGGCGCGGAGGTCGTCGACGACCTGCGCGAGGAGTCCTACGGGCGCTTCTTCGGCGTCCGCGACCCGGGCGGGCGCGTGTGGTCGATCGGGGACTACGCGCCGGGCACCGACACCTAGTCCGGGTACGTTGGGCGCACCATGAGCGCGTCCACGCTCGACGAGGGCCAGCAGGAGGGCGAGGGACCGGCCGCGGCGTTCCTCGCCATGTACACGCGCCGCTGCGCCGACACCGACGACCGGCCCGTCGAGGAGCTGCGCGCCGAGGCGCGGGGCGCCCTCGCGCTGGCCGAGCGGCGCAACGGCACGCCAGCGGCGGTCCGGGCGTTCACCCCCGAGCGCGAGCGCGACGGGTACGCGACGCCCGGCTCCGTGGTCGAGACCGCCACCGACGACCTGCCGTTCCTCGTCGACTCGGTGACCGAGGCGCTCGAGGCGCGCGGCCACCGCGTGCGGCGCGTCGTGCACCCGATCGTCGGCGTGCGCCGCTCCGCGGCGGGGCGCCTCGAGGCGATCGGCCACCCGCGCGAGATGCCGCGGCGCGAGTCGGTGATGCACTTCGAGCTCGAGCGCCGAGCCCAGCCCGAGGAGCTCGCGGCGCTCGAGGACGCCGTGCGCCAGGTGCTGGCCACGGTGCGCGTCGTCGTCGAGGACTTCCCGGCGATGCGCGACCGCCTCCTGCGCGCGGCCGACGAGGTCGGCGACCCGGAGGCCGCGGCGTTCCTGCGCTGGCTGGCCGACGACCAGGTCGTCCTGCTCGGCGCCTCGGGCGAGCCGCCGCTCGGGCTCCTGCGCGAGGGCGGCGACGACGGCACCCCGCCGCCGCCCGACGACGGCACACCGCTGGTCTTCCGCCGCAGCGAGCGGATCTCGACCGTCCACCGCCGCGAGCGCCTCGACGAGGTGCTCGTGCGCACGCCCGGCGGCGGCACGTCGCGGTTCATGGGCCTGCTCACGAGCCGGGCCTACGCCGAGCCCGCCAGCCGCACGCCGCTGCTGGCCGAGAAGCTGCGCCACGTCCTGGAGGCCGAGGACCTCGTCGAGGGCTCGCACGACTTCAAGGCGGCCGTGCACCTCTTCGACACCTTCCCGAAGGACGAGCTGTTCGCCTCGGACGCCGAGCAGCTGCGCCGGGCCATCAGCGTGCTGCTGTCGCTGCGCGGGTCCGACGTGCGGCTGCTCGGGCGCCGGGCGGCGACGGGCCACGACGCGGCGTTCATCGCCGCCCTGCCGCGGCCGTCCTACGGCCCCGAGGTCCGTGAGGGCATCGTCGAGCTCCTGCGCCGCGCGCTCGACGTCGACGACGTGCAGGTCAGCGAGGTGCTCGGCGAGGACGACCGCGTGCGCGTGCATCTCACCGTCCACGACGCCGGCGGCCTGCCCGAGGTCGACGTCCGCGAGCTCGAGGACGAGGTCCGCGCGCTCGCGCGCACGTGGGAGGACCGCCTGGCCGAGGCGCTCGTCGAACGCCACGGCGACGAGCGCGGCCGCATGCTCGCCGCCCGCTGGGCCCGGCGGCTGCCCGAGGCCTACCGCGCGGTCACCGGCCCGGCGCTGGCCGTCGACGACGTCCGGTGCTTCGAGGAGCTGACCGCCAGCGGCCGCGACCTCGCCGTCGGGCTGCAGGACGCCGGCGGGCGCACGCGCATCGCCTTCCACAAGCGCGGCCCGAAGGTCGAGCTCTCGCGCGCGACGCCGATGCTCGAGCACCTCGGCCTGCGGGTCATCGAGGAGCAGCCGGCCCGCCTGGCCGGCGACGACGAGCTGTGGGTGCAGAGCTTCACGGTGCTCGGCCCGGGCGACCGCCCGCTGGCGCTGGCCGAGTGCGCCGACCGCGTCGCCGACCTGCTGGGCGCCGTCTGGCGCGGGGAGGCCGAGTCCGACAGCCTCGACCGCCTGGTCGTCCTCGGCGGCCTGGACCGCCACCAGGTCGCGCTGCTGCGCGCGTTCCGCCGCTACCGCCAGCGCCTGGGATCCCGGTACACCGAGGCCTTCCAGAACGACGTCATCGCCGCCTACCCGGAGCTGTGCGCCAAGCAGCTCGCGCTCTTCGAGCTGCGCCACGGCGCCCACGGGCCTGACGCCCCGCGCGACACGGCCGCCGAGGAGGCGCTGCGCGCCGAGGTCCTCGAGGGGCTCGACGCGGTCGAGCTGCTCGACCACGACCGCATCCTGCGCAACCAGCTGGGCCTCATCGACGCGATCGTCCGCACGAACGCCTACCGGCCCGGACGCGACGCGCTGGCCTTCAAGGTGCGCTCGGCCCAGGTCCCGGCGATGCCCCAGCCCGCGCCGCTGTTCGAGATCTACGTCTACGCCGCCGACATGGAGGGCATCCACCTGCGCGGCGGGAAGATCGCCCGCGGCGGCCTGCGGTGGTCGGACCGCATGGACTACCGCACGGAGGTCTTCGGCCTGCTGCGCGCGCAGATGACCAAGAACGCGGTCATCGTCCCGGCGGGCGCGAAGGGCGGCTTCTTCCTCAAGGCGCGCCCGGACGAGCCGCACGCGCTGAGGACCGAGGTCGAGCGCCAGTACGTGCGCTACGTCGAGGCCCTGCTCGACGTCACCGACGACCTGGCCGACGACGGGCGCGTCGTGCACCCCGACGGCGTGCGCGTCCTCGACGAGGACGACACGTACCTCGTCGTCGCCGCCGACAAGGGGACCGCGACGTTCAGCGACACCGCCAACGCCGTGGCGCTGCGCCGCGGCTTCTGGCTCGGCGACGCGTTCGCCTCCGGCGGCTCGGACGGCTACGACCACAAGGCGCTGGGCATCACGGCGCGCGGCGCGTGGGAGGCGGTCAAGCGCCACTTCCGCGAGCTCGGCGTCGACCCCGAGACCGACCGCATCACCGCGGTGGGCATCGGCGACATGAGCGGCGACGTCTTCGGCAACGGGCTGCTGCTGTCGCGCAGTGTCCAGCTCGTCGCCGCCTACGACCACCGCCACGTCTTCCTGGACCCCGACCCGGACCCCGAGCGCTCGTGGCAGGAGCGCCGGCGGCTCTTCGAGCTGCCGGGCTCCACGTGGGCCGACTACGACCCCGAGGTGCTCAGCGAGGGCGCGATGGTCGTGCCGCGCGGGGCCAAGCGCGTCGAGCTCACGCCGCAGGTCCGCGCGCGGCTGGGGATCGAGGGCGACGAGGTCCTCACGCCGGCCGACGTCATCCGCGCCGTGCTGCGGGCGCCGGTGGACCTGCTGTTCAACGGCGGCATCGGGACCGTCGTCAAGGCCTCCACGGAGAGCGACGACGACGCGCAGGACCGGGCGAGCGACCCCATCCGCGTCGACGCGCGCGACCTGCGCTGCCGCGTGGTGGGGGAGGGCGGCAACCTCGGCCTCACCCAGCGCGCGCGGGTCGAGGCCTCACGGTCGGGCGTCCTGTGCCACGCCGACTTCATCGACAACAGCGCCGGGGTCGACTGCTCCGACCACGAGGTGAACCTCAAGGTCCTGCTCGACCTGGCCGTCCGCCGCGGGGAGTTGGACCGCGACGGGCGCAACGCGCTGCTGCGCGAAGTCACCGACCACGTCACCGCGCACGTCCTGCGCGACAGCGCCCAGCAGGCCGCCGTGCTGGCCAAGGAGGTGCGCCGCGCCAGCTCCACGCTCTACGCCTACGAGGACCTGATGGCCGCGCTGGAGGCCGACGGCCTGCTCGTGCGCGGCGACGAGGGGCTGCCGGGGGCCGACGAGCTCGCCGACCGCCGCCGCGCCGGCGCCGGCCTCGAGCGTCCGGAGCTCGCGGTCCTGCTCGCCTACGCCAAGCGCTCGCTCACGGCGGCGCTCCTGGCCTCGCCCCTGCCCGACCAGCCGTGGATCGCCGAGCCCGAGCTGCGCGGCTACTTCCCCGACCCGGTCGTCGAGCGCTTCGGCCACCTGCTGGCCGAGCACCCGCTGCGCCGCGAGCTGGTCGCGACGCTCGTGGCCAACGACGTGGTCGACAGCCTCGGCCCGACGTACGTGTCGCGGCTGGCGGTCGAGCGGGCGGTGTCGCCCGCCGCGGTCGTGCGCGCCTTCCGGCTGGCGCGGGAGAGCACGGGTGCCGTCGAGCGGTGGGCCGCCGTGGAGGCGCTGGACCGCGCGCTGCGCGACCGCGGCGCCTACTGGGAGCTCGTCGGCGGGGTGGACGACCTCGTGGAGGACACGACGCGCTGGTGGCTGACGCGGCAGGCCGACGAGGACCCGACGGCCGCGCTGGCGACCCACCGCGCCGGGCTCGAGCAGCTCGAGGCCGCCATGGGCGAGCTGCGCAGCGCCGACTGGTGCGCGCGCTGCGACCAGGAGGCCGAGCGGCTGGAGGCGGCCGGCGCGCCGGCGCGGCTCGCCCGCCGCCACGCCCGTCAACCCGCCCTGGTCCACGCGCCGGACCTCGTGGCCGTCGCGCAGGCCACGCGCCGCGAGGTCCTCGACGTGGCGGGCGTGGCGTTCGGCCTGGGCGACGCGCTGGCCCTCGACTGGCTCGAGCGCGCGTGCGACGAGCTGCCGGCCGCCTCCCGCTTGCAGCGCTGGGCGGTGCACGCCGTGCGCGACGACCTCCTCGAGGCTCGTCGCGTGCTCACCCAGCGCGCGGTCGAGGAGGCCCCGGGCGCGTCGCCGGCCGACGCCGTGCAGGCCTTCCTCGGGCGCCGCGCCGAGACCGGCCGGCGCCTCCAGGCCTTCACCCGCGCGCTCAGCCTCGACGACGCCCCGGCGGACCTCGCCGGCCTCACGCTCGCGGTGCGCCACCTCCAGGCGCTGCGCCGCCCCGCGTGAAAGGTGCCAGGCACCTTTCAGTGGCGGTCTTCGGCCGCCGCTGGCGGCCGGGACTCCTCGGCGAGTGAGGTGATGGCGAGCGGGCCGCGGGCGGCGTCCTCGAGGACGCCGGTGGCCTCGACCTTGTCGCGCGCGTAGAGCTCGACGAGGAGGTGGACGACGATGCGCTCCTCCTCGTGCTTGTGGAAGCGCACGTGGGTGAAGAACTCGCGCGTGCCGTGGTCGCCGAAGGCCGCGAAGCTCAGCGCGTCGCCGGCCTCGGGTCCCGAGCAGGTCTCGACGTCGTCGGCATCGACCGTGACGGTGCACGAGGCGACCCACGGCGTGCCGGTGACCATCCGCTCCCAGCGGTCCTCCACGGCGCCCACCCGGCCGTCGGCGAAGGTCAGG
This sequence comes from Conexibacter sp. SYSU D00693, assembly GCF_017084525.1. Classification (GTDB taxonomy): domain Bacteria; phylum Actinomycetota; class Thermoleophilia; order Solirubrobacterales; family Solirubrobacteraceae; genus Baekduia. The sequence goes on along the minus strand of NZ_CP070950.1, from coordinate 1,465,434 downwards.
TGAGGCTGGTCGTGCATGCACTCCAGGCACTGCACGACCGCCTCCTGCACCTCGTCGACCACCTCGGCGCGCTCGCCCGTCACCGGGTCGATGCGGTGGATGCCGTCGTAGTGGACCTGGACCTCCAGGTCGGTCGACCAGCACCGGTAGCAGCGCAGCCAGGGCCGTTGCGCGGCGAAGCCCTCCATCGAGCGGAGTCTATGCTCCGGCCCACGATGGCCCTCGGCACGGCGCGCGCACCGCTGGGCGCGGTCCTCGCCGGGGGCGCAGGACGCCGCATCGGTGGGGACAAGGCCGTGGTCGAGCTCCACGGGCGGCCGCTGCTGCACTACGCGCTGGACGTGCTGTCAGCCGTCGTCGACGACGTGGTCGTCGTGGCCAAGCGCGCGACCCGCCTGCCGCCGGTGGCCGGGCGCGCCGACGTGTGGGTCGAGCCCGACGAGCCGCGCCATCCGCTCTGCGGCGTGGTGCACGCGATCAAGCTCGCCCGGGGCCGTCCGGTCCTGCTGGTGGCGGGGGACCTGCCGCTGCTCGACCAAGCCACGCTGCGGGCGCTGCTGCGTGCCGACGCGGGCGGACGGGCGGCGGCGGTGGTGGCCCAGGCCGACGGGCGCCTGCAGCCGCTCTGCGCGCTCTACCGCCCGCGGGCGCTGGCGGGGCTCGAGGGCTTCGACGCGACGACGCGCACCCAGGAGGTGGTGGCGGCGCTGGACCCGGTCGTCGTCGACCTGCCCGACGGCCGGGTACTGCACAACGTCAACGCGCCGGAGGACCTCCTGCACGCCTCCGCGCTCATGCCGCCGCCGGCGCGGGGAACGCGCCGGCGGGGCCCGATCCGGGGGTAGCTCCGGAACGCCTTGGGGGCTAGGCGAGCGCCATCTTCTGGCGCTGGCGCTCGGCCACGAAGCGCGAGAGGGCGCGCTCGGCCGACGCCGGGAGCTCGTCGAAGCGCACGCCGCGGGCGCCGGCGGCGGTGCCGCGGACGACCTCGCCGTCACCGGCGACGACCTCGCCGCTCAGGTCGAGCGCGAAGCGGATGCGCCGGCCGACCTCGAGGGTCTGGGCGTCGGAGACGAGCATGCCGCCGACGCTGAGGTCGACGGTCTGGGCGAGCATGCGGCCGAAGTCCGGCGCGACGATCGCGGCGGGCACCTCGGCCTGCACGCGGACGAAGCGGCGGCGCTGGACGCGCTCGGGGGCGTGGATCGGCGCGAGGCTGAGCGCGCCGCCCTCCAGCGTGTGGAGGATGCCGTCGGTGCGGGCGGCGGCGCCGCCGGCGCGCCACTCCAGGGCGGCCTGGCACCAGCGCAGCTGGCCCGGGAGGCTGAGCGGCCCGCCGCACGGGGCGAGGCCGATGGCGTCGGTGGCCACGGAGGAGACCGTCGCGGTGCGGCGCCAGCCGCCGTCCAGGACGAGGTCCACCACCAGGCCGGGCTCGAGGAGTGCGGTCACGGCCACCGTGGTCGGACGGTCCTCCAGGACCTTGAGCCCAGGACCGTCGCTGCCGATGACCGGAGGTCAGCCGCCGATGGCGCTCATCGAGCGCTCGGGCTGCACGAAGCCCGGGTCGTTGACCCGGTGCTTGAGCTCCTTGCGCCAGACCGCGTCGCGGATGAGCCGCTCGAGCTCGGCGTCCGTGGCCCCGGCGCGCAGCGGGCCGCGCAGGTCGGTCTCGCGCAGGGAGAACAGGCACGTGCGCAGCGCGCCCTCGGCGGTGAGCCGCAGGCGGTCGCAGTCGGCGCAGAACGGGTTGCTGACCGGCTCGACGAAGCCCAGGCGCCCGGCGCCGTCGGCGAAGCGGAAGACGCGGGCCGTCGCGTGGGGCTCGCGCTCCTCCTCGACCAGTGGGCCGTGCTCGGCCTCGACGATCGCGCGGAGCTCCGCGCCGGTGAGGACGTCCTCGGGCTTCCAGGCGCGATCGGCGTCCAGCGGCATGAACTCGATGAAGCGCACCTCGAACGGGCGCTCGCGCGCGAAGGCCGCGAAGGGGAGGACCTCCTGCTCGGTGAAGCCGCGCAGGGCGACGGCGTTGACCTTGATCCGGCCTGCCCCGGCGGCGCGCAGCGCATCGAGCCCGCGGAGCACCTGGGGGAGCGCGTCGCGGCGCGTCATCGCGTAGAAGCGGTCCTGCTGGAGCGAGTCGATCGAGACGTTGAAGCGGTGGACGCCGGCGTCGACCAGCGCCGCGGCGTCGCGCTCGAGCAGGTAGCCGTTGGTCGTCAGGGCCAGGTCCTCGACGCCCTGGACCTCCCGCAGCATCCCCACGAGGCGCGGCAGGTCGCGGCGCACGAGCGGCTCGCCGCCGGTCAGCCGGACGTTGGCCACGCCCATCGACGCCAGCAGCCCGACCAGGCGCGTCAGCTCCTCGAAGGTGAGGACGGCGTCGCGGTCGAGCCACGGCAGCCCCTCGGCCGGCATGCAGTACTGGCAGCGGAAGTTGCACCGGTCGGTGACCGAGACGCGGACGTCCCCGATCCGCCGGCCGTGCCCGTCCACCAGGGCGTCGCGCTGCATCGGCCTCAGGCTACCCTGCCGCCGTGCGTCGCCCCGCCGCCTGCCTGCTCGCCGCCCTCCCCGCGCTGACCCTCGCCGCGTGCGGCAAGCAGAGCGAGCCCGAGCGGGTGCGCTCCGCCGTCGAGGGCTTCGCCGAGGCGACCCGCACGCAGGACTACCAGCGCATCTGCGACGACCTGCTGTCCCACGAGCTCGTCGCGACCGTCGAGGAGGCCGGGCTGCCCTGCGAGCTCGCCGTCCGCCGCGGCCTCGAGGGCACGAAGGCGCCGGCGCTCGAGATCCAGACGATCGCCGTGCGCGAGGGTCGCGCCTCGGTCGGCGTGCGGTCGACGGCCGAGGGCCAGAAGCCCTCCGACGACGTCCTCGAGCTCGTCCGCGAGGGCGACGACTGGCGCATCAGCGCGCTGGCCCAGCCTCGGACGGCGCCGCGCCGCTAGGCGGCGACGGCCTGTCCCAGCAGCTCGCGGGCACGCTCGGCGGCGACCGGCGCGTCGCTGCCGCGGTTGTTGTTGAAGACGAGCCGGACCTCCTGGGCCTCCTGCGAGAGCGCCTGCGCCCGGCCGACCAGCTCGCGCAGCTCGTCGTCGGCGTAGCGGTGGCCGAAGCGCTCGGCCACGGAGCGGCCGTGGACCCAGCCCTCGAGGTTGCGCCCGTGCGCGCGCACGTACGCCAGGCGCGCGTCCGTGACGGCGTCGAGCGGTGGCAGGAGCGTCGCCGGCTTGCCCTGCGGCGCGTCGACGCCCACCCACACCGCGCCGCGCTCCTCGTACCAGCCCAGCGTCCGCTCGCGCTCGTCGCGTCCCAGCCAGCCGCGGTGGCGCAGCTCGACGGCGACGGGATGGGGCGCGAGCGCCGCGACGAGGTCGTCGAGCTCGTCCAGCGCGTGCTTGCCCGGCGCGAACGCCGGCGAGAGCTGCAGCAGGAACGACGACAGGCGGCCGGCCTCCACCAGCGGTGCCGCGGCCTCGAGCGTGCGGCGCGCCAGCTCGGCCTCGAGCACCGCGTCGAGCCGGACGCGGCCCTTCGGCGTCGTGTCCACCGCGGCGCGCAGGTCGGCCGGCAGCGCGTCGACCTGCGCCGCGTGGCGGCTCAGCGCGCGGTGCAGCTTCCAGTCGAACGTGAAGCCCTCGGGCGTCTGGTCGACCCACCGCGCGACCGCCCGCTGGCCCGGCAGCGCGTACCAGGTGCTGTTGACCTCGACGCCCTCGAAGCGCTGCGCGTAGAAGCCCAGCCGGTCGCGGGCAGGCAGGCCGTCGGGGTACCACTCCGCGACGAAGCCGGGGTCCGCCCAGCTCGAGGTGCCGACGACGATGCGGCCCATCGTCGTGGCGCTGCCCGGTGGCGGCGGTCGCTACGCCCCGGCGGCGGCCCGCAGGGCCGCCTCGAAGTCCGTCTTGGCGATCGCGCCGACCGCGGCGGTCGTCGCTCCGGCCTCCTCGTAGCGCGCGATGCCTGCCCGCACCTGGTCCTCGTCGCCGATCGCGCAGAGGACGTCGAGGAAGCGCGTCGAGATCGCGTTGCCCATCGCCTCCGGGCCCTCCGGCGCCGCCGCGTCGAACGCCGCGAGGTCGTCGCCGAAGCCCGAGCGCTCGAGCATCGCCCGGTAGAACGGCAGCGAGAAGTACGGCAGCAGGTCCTTGCGCATCGCGGCGTGCGCCTGCGCCGGGTCCTCGACGCGGGCGGTCGGGACGGCGGCCACGACGTCGAAGCCCTCCATCGTCCTGCCCGCCGCCTCGCGGCCCTTGCGGACCTCCGGCACGACGACCTCGCGCACGTACTCGGGGTTGCAGAGCCACAGCATCACGCCGTCGGCGACCTCGCCGGCCAGGCGCAGCATCCGCGGCGACAGTGCCGCGACGTAGATCGGCAGGTCGGGCGCCTGGAGCTGGCGCTGCAGCTGGAACCCCGTCTGCCACTTCTCCCCGGCCGGCGGCTGCTCGCCGCGCAGGATCGCCCGCACGATGGCGACGTACTCGCGCATCTCGGACACCGGCCTGTCGATCGTCTGGCCGTGCCAGCCCTCGACCACCGGACGGTGCGAGACGCCGAGGCCCAGCACGACGCGCCCGCCGCTGAGCGCGCTGATCGTCGCGGCCGTCTGGGCCATCGTCGCGGGCGTGCGCGTGTAGATCGGCACGACGCCGGTGCCCACGCGCACGCGCTCGGTCGCCGCGGCGTAGGCGGTGAGCATCGTCAGCGACTCGGCGCCGTTGATGTGCGTGCAGAAGACCTGGTCGTAGCCGAGCTCCTCCACCAGGCGGACGCGGCCCAGGGCCTCGTCCACGGAGCGGCCGACGGAGACGAAGCACCCGCGGGACATGGCGGGAACCTAGCGGCGCCGTTGAAGAACCGGTTCGAGGTGTGTTGAATGCTCCCATGAGGGGGATCAAGTGGACTGCCGCACTGGCGGCCTTCATCGCGACGTCGGCCTTGATGACGTCATCCGCGCACGCTGGACTTGTGCGCAACCTGCTGAACGTGCTGCCGACGCACGTCGTGCCGCCGGTCGAGATCCCGCGCGGGCTCCTGCCGCTCTTGCCTGGGTGCTCAGAGAGCAACCCCGGCGGCATCTACTTCCTGCGCGAGTGCCAGGCGGACCTGGGCGCCGTGGCAGGCGCTTGCTACCGCCAGGACGAGTTCCGCGGCTACTTCATGGATCGCTCGTGCGCCCTGGCGGTCCGCGCAGAGGGGCTGGCGGCCGACGCCGCCTGCGCGCAGGCCGTCGACCGCTACCTCGGTCTGGGCGATCAACGGTCGTGCGGCGTGGCGGTGCAGGTCGGGGAGCAGCGCGTCGCGGCGCAGTGCGAGCACACGTACGTGGAGTTCCAGGGCACGTCGGACCGGACGTCCTGCGACGTAGCGGGGCATCGGCTCGACTGCGTCGAGGTGACGGGCTCAGCGGGGTCCCCCACCGACGAGTGCACCGTCACGCTCACCGGCACGCCCCTGGGCACCTGTCGGCTGACCGTGCTGGGGATCCACGCCTTGCAGGAGCCTCGGATCGACGTGACCCGGTCCGGCTGCGCCTTGCGGGGGCTCGGCACGCCACCGACGTCGTGAGCCCGAGCGGCCGGCCCCTGCGCCGGCCGCTCCGTCGTCATGGGCCGTTCGTCCCGGATGGGTCCTGACGCTCAAGTCATCCGCTGCGCCGCCGACTGCGAAGAGGGCGAAGGACCGTAGGCGCTCATACCCCCGTCATACGGAGCCGAGGCGGAGGTGACACGCGGATCGCCGACTGTCCTCCATGCCACCGCCGCACACCGGGACCGCATCGTGATCACCTCGCTCTACCTCATCGCCATCGTCGCCCCGCTCGTCCTCCTGGTCGGGGCCACCCTCTTCTCGCGCTCCGAGCAGACCCGCACGGGCGAGCCGGTCGCCCGCAAGGGCAAGACCCCGCGCCTGGCGGACGTCGCCCGGATGGAGCAGATCACCCCGGTCGCCGGGGCGCCCGCGCCCGGCACCCCGGCACTGCGTGCCGTCACCGGCATGACCCGTCCGACGCTCCCGACCCCGCAGGTCGTCCCGGTCGCCGAGGCGCTGCCCGCGTCGGCCACCGAGCGCCTGGCCCAGGTCGTCTCCTTCGGCGGCCCGACGGTCGCGTGCCTGGCCTGCGCCAAGCCGGTGCCGGCGCGCGCCACCGCCTGCCCGCACTGCGCCGCGCCGACGCAGCAGGCCCAGGCCGGCTAGCGGTCGTCGGGCTCGCGCTCGGCGTACACGACGAGCGCGACCGCCGCGAGCGCGAAGGCCATCTGGCCGAACGACATCGCGGTCCCGGTGTTCGCCGCGCCGAGCAGCTCGGCCAGCAGCGTCACCACGACGAACACCGCGGCGAGGACGAGGACGCCGCGGATCACCGTGCCGCCTCCAGGGCGCTGACGAGCGAGGCGACGTCGGCACCGTCGTCCTGACCGGCCAGCACCTTCTCGGCCGCCCGCGGGCCGCCGAGCTCGCGCAGCCCCGCCTCGCCGTGCTCGGCCACGAAGTCGGCCAGCGCGCTGGCGCGCCGCCGCCCCGCGCGATGGGCCGGCAGGTCGAGGGTCTCGCGGTGGCGGTCCAGCGCGGCGACGAGGTCGTCGAACCCGGAGACGGGGGAGACCGACGACACCGCGACCACCGGCGTGTCGCGCGCGCCCGCGGAGCGCAGCGCGGCGTGGAGGTCGCGCCGCGCCCGCTGGGCGATCTGCCCCAGGTCGGCCTTCGTGACGACGAGCACGTCCGGCACCTCCATGATCCCGCTCTTGAGGAACTGCAGCGCGTCGCCCGAGCCCGGCTGGACGACGACGGCGACGGTGTCGGCCACGTCGGCCACCTCCGTCTCGGACTGGCCGACGCCGACGGTCTCGATGACCACGACGTCGAAGGCGGCCGCGAGCGCGTGGGCAGCGGCCCGCGTCGCCGGCGCCAGCCCGCCCAGCCGCCGCCCCGCGGCGGTCGACCGGATGAAGCACCCGCGGTCCTCGGGGTCGAACGCGATCCGCGCGCGGTCGCCCAGCAGCGAGCCGCCCGAGCGTCGCGACGACGGGTCGACCGCCAGCACGGCGACCGTCCGGCCCTGCCGGCGCCACTCGGCCACGAGCTCGCTCAGCAGCGACGACTTGCCCGCGCCCGGCGGTCCGGTGACGCCGACGACGTGGCCCGGCGCCTCGCCCCCCAGCGCCCCGGGCGCCACGGCGCGCAGCAGCTCGGCGACCTCCTCGCGGGCCTGCGGCGTCTGGGTCTCGACCAGGTTCAGGACGGCCGGCGCCGCGGACAGGTCGCGGTCGCGCAGGCGCGCGCCGAGCTCGGATCCTGAGGGCCCCATCGGGCCGGGCACGCTAGCGATCGCGTGCCCGGCCCGGCTGGCTCAGCAGAAGACCGCGACGTGCACGTCCTCGTCGGTGAGCGTGCCGCCGTCGTTGAAGACCCGCACGCGCAGGGCCTGGGGGATCGCGGCGTTCTCGAGCTCGACCGTCGCATGGACCGACGGAGCAGCCTGCGCGTCGGCACTGCCCGCCGTCGCCTGCCACGTGCACGCGGCCACGCTGCGGTCGAAGTCGACCCGGTAGTTGCCCGGGGCGATCTTCGCCGTCGACACCGCGCCTGACTGACGGTCGATGGCCAACGGCGCCGTGTCGCCGTTGAGCACCGCCCAGAGCTTCGTCGCGTCGGCGCCGGCGTCGCCCTTGTCGCCCTTCTCGCCCTTCTCGCCCTTCTCGCCCGGGGCGCCCTTCGCCCCTGGCGCTCCCGCGGCCCCCTGCGGCCCGGTCGGCCCGCGCAGCGACGCGCGCTGGGACGCCGAGAAGTCCTTGACCTGCAGCGAGCCGTCCTTGACCTCGCTCGAGCCGACGGCGCCGGAGCGGATCTGGGTCGAGCCGACGGTGTCCTTCGCCAGCTTGGTCGCCGCGTAGGAGCTGCCGCCCAGGGCGACGAACACCGCGACCGTCGCCATGACGTTCGCGTACGACAGGTGCCTGCGGACCATCCGGTCCCTCCTCAGGTGGGGTTCGAGGAGGCCGACGCTCCCACGCCGCGCGCACGGCGTGGGAGAACTCGTTGGACGGCGCTAGGCGCCCGCGGTGGCGCCGTGCTCGGCGGCGACGAGCTCGACGATGTCGCGCATGATCGCCTGGAGGTCGAAGTCCTTGGGCGTGTAGACGCCCGCGACGCCGGCGTCCTTGAGCGGCTGGACGTCGGCCTCGGGGATGATCCCGCCGACGACGACCGGGGCCGTCACGCCGCGCTCGCGCAGGGCGGAGACGACGCTCGGGATGAGCTCGCGGTGCGAGCCGCTGAGGATCGACAGGCCGATGACGTGGACGCCCTCCTGCTCGGCGGAGGCGGCGATCTGCGAGGGCGTCAGGCGGATGCCCTCGTAGACGACGTCCATGCCGATGTCGCGGGCGCGCACGGCGATCTGCTCGGCCCCGTTGGAGTGCCCGTCGAGGCCCGGCTTGCCGACGAGGATCTTCAGCCGGCGGCCGAGCGCCTCGCTGACGCGGTCGACCTCCTCGCGCAGCGCGGCGAGGTCCTCCGCGCCGGTGCCGGCCGCGGCCTCGCCGACGCCCGTGGGGGCGCGGAACTCGCCGAAGGCCTCGCGCAGCGTCGCGGCCCACTCGCCGGTGGTGGCGCCCGCCTTCGCGGCGGCGATCGTCGCGGGCATGATGTTCTCGTCAGAGCGCGCGACCCGGGCGAGCTCCTCGAGGGCCTGGTCGACCGCGGACTGGTCGCGGTCGGCGCGCCACTGGGCGATCGCCTCGCGCTGCTGGACCTCGACCTCCGGGTCGACCGTGAGGATGCCGCCGTCGGCGCCCTGCACGAGCGGCGAGGGCTCGGAGTCCTCGTACTTGTTGAGGCCGACGACGACCTGCTCGCCGTGCTCGATGCGGCGGATGCGCTCGCGGTGGGAGTCCACGAGCGAGGCCTTCATGTAGTCCACGGCCTTCACCGCGCCGCCGTGCTCCTCCACGACCGCCATCTCGGCGCGGGCGCCGTCGAGCAGCTCCTGCACGAGGCCGTCCATGACCTTCGAGCCCTCGAAGATGTCGGGGTACTCGAGCAGGTCGGTCTCGAAGGCCAGGACCTGCTGGATGCGCAGCGACCACTGCTGGTCCCAGGGGCGGGGGAGGCCCAGGGCCTCGTTCCACGCCGGGAGCTGCAGCGCGCGGGCGCGGGCGTTGCGCCCCAGGGTGACGGCGAGCGCCTCGAGGACGATGCGCTGGACGTTGTTCTCCGGCTGGCTCTCCGTGAGGCCCAGCGAGTTGACCTGGACGCCGTAGCGGAAGCGCAGGTGCTTGGCGTCCTGCACGCCGTAGCGCTCGCGGCCGAGCTCCTCCCAGAGGATGCCCATGGCGCGCAGCTTCGCGTGCTCCTCGACGAAGCGCACGCCGGCGTTGACGAAGAACGAGATGCGCCCGAAGACCTTGCCCATGAGCTCCTGGTCGACGCGCTCGCGCACGGCGTCGAGCACGGCGATCGCGTTGGACATCGAGTAGGCGATCTCCTGCACCGGCGTGGCGCCGGCCTCCTGGAGGTGGTAGCTGCAGATGTTGATCGGGTTCCACTTGGGGACCTCGGTCACCGTGTAGGCGACCATGTCGGCGATGAGCCGCATCGAGGGCCCGGGCGGGAACGCGTAGGTCCCGCGCGCGAGGAACTCCTTGATGATGTCGTTCTGGGTCGTGCCCTGGAGCTGGTCCTGGGCGACGCCGTTCTCCTCGGCGGTCCCGATGTAGAGGGCCAGGAGCCACGCGGCCGTCGCGTTGATCGTCATCGACGTGTTCATCTCGCCCAGCGGGATGCCGTCGAGCAGCGTGTGCATGTGGCCCTTGTGGGCGACCGGCACCCCGACCTTGCCGACCTCCCCGCGCGCGAGCTCGTGATCGGGGTCGTAGCCCGTCTGCGTCGGCAGGTCGAACGCGATCGACAGGCCCGTCTGGCCCTTGGCGAGGTTGCGCCGGTAGAGCTCGTTGGACTTCTCGGCGGTCGAGTGGCCGGCGTAGGTGCGCATCATCCACGGCCGGTCGCGCTCGGGCAGGCGGTGCTCCATGGCTGGATCGTAAGGTGCGCGGGGCATGAGCGACGCCACGACGCACGCCGAGCACGACGTCCTGTTCCAGGGGACCGAGCAGGCGATCTGCTGCCACCGCTTCGACGACGTCCTGGTCGACCCGGGCCCGGCCTCCTCGGCCGACACGCTCGTGGCCTCGCTGCCCGACGACTTCGAGCTGCGCGCGGTCTGCCTCACGCACATCCACCTCGACCACGCGGGGGCCACGGGCGTCCTGCTGCGCCGCTGGCCCGACGCCGAGGTCTGGGTCCACGAGCGCGGCGCCAAGCACGTCATCGACCCGTCGCGGCTGGTCAGCAGCGCGACGCGCCTCTACGGCGAGGAGCGCATGAGGACGCTGTGGGGCGAGATCGTCCCCGTCGACGCGGCGCACGTGACGGCGCTCGAGGGCGAGTCCGGCTCGATCGGGCCCTTCGAGTGGCACTACACGCCCGGCCACGCGTCCCACCACGCCTGCTACCTGCACCGCGACACGGGCATCGCCTGCTGCGGTGACGTGGCCGGCGTGCGCGTGGGCGACGGGCCAATCCTGCCGCCCACGCCGCCGCCGGACATCGACGTCGAGGCGTGGGAGCGCTCGGCCGAGCTCGTGGCCGCCTGGGACCCCTCGGCGGTCGCCATCGCGCACTTCGGTACGTTCCCCGACGCCCGGCACCAGCTCGAGACGGTCATCAGCGAGCTGCACCGCCTGGCCGAGATCGCCCGCGACGGCGACGAGGACGTCTTCGTGCGCGAGATCGAGCGGCGCACGGGCGGCTCGGACGCGTACTTCCGGGCGATGCCGCCCGACACCTTGTACGGCGGGCTGCACCGCTACTGGGAAAAGCGGGCCTGACCCGCTTCAATGCACGGTCGTCCATGTCCCAGACGATCGAGCTCCCTCTCACCAGTGGTCCCGAAGGCGCCCTCGGCGGCGCCTGGCGCGTCATCGTGCGCAACGACGACCACAACACCTTCGACCACGTCGCGTTCACGCTCTCGCGCGTCCTGCCGGGCGTGACGGTGGACGACGGCTACCGGATCGCCGACACGATCCACCACCGCGGGCTCGCCGTCGTCTGGTCCGGACACCGCGAGCTGGCCGAGCACTACTGGGAGCAGCTCAACGACGCGGGGCTCACCATGGCTCCGCTCGAGCAGGGGTAGACTCCAGCGCCCTTGGACGAGGGCGGACACATCGCAAACGCCGCGCGTGCGGCGCGGGAGCAGGAGCTGCTGCGGCGCTACCACGTCGGCGGCGACATGCGAGCCCGCGACCAGCTCGCGGAGGAGATGCTCCCCCTGGCGCGCGCCCTCGCCGGGCGCTACGCCGGCCGCGGGGAGCCGCTCGACGACCTGGTGCAGGTCGCGTGCGTCGGGATCATGAAGGCCATCGACGGCTTCGACCTCTCGCGGGAGGTGCGGTTCTCGTCCTACGCCACGCCCACCGTGCTGGGTGAGATCAAGCGCCACTTCCGCGACAAGACGTGGTCGGTGCGCGTCCCGCGCGGCCTCCAGGAGCTCCAGCTCGTCGTCGCCAAGAAGCGCGACGAGCTCACCAACGAGCTGGGCCGCTCGCCGACCGTGCAGGAGCTCGCCGACGCCGTCGACGCCCCCTTCGAGGAGGTGCTGGCGACGATCCAGTCCGCCGGCGCCCGGCGCACCCGCTCGCTCGACGAGCCCACGGGCGAGGACGTCACGCTGGCCGACTCCCTCGGCGGCAAGGACGTCGAGCTCGAGCGCGCCGAGATGCGCGTCCTGCTCGACGACGCCATGGAGGTCCTCAGCGAGCGCGATCGCGAGGTCCTGCGCCTGCGCTTCGAGGCCGACATGACCCAGACGGAGATCGCCCAGCGCGTCGGCGTCTCCCAGATGCAGGTCAGCCGCATCATCCGCCAGTCGGTGAACAAGATGCGGCTGGACATCGAGCGCGCGAAGGCCGACCGGGCCGCCTAGGCCCGGCCGTCCGCGGGCGGCCGCTAGACGCTGAACGCCCGCGCGAGCTCGCGCAGCTCGGTGGCGACGGCCTTCAGCTCCTCCGCGGAGGTCTCGGCCTCGACGGCCGCGGCCTCGGTCTGCTGGACCGACGCGCTGAGCTGCTGGGTGGCGGCGGAGGTCTGCTCGGCGACGGCGCCCACGTCGCCGATCTCGCGCTCGACGTCGGCGCTGTGGCCCGCGATCTGCTCCGCGGCCTGCGCGATGCCGGCGACCCGGCCGTCGACGTCGTCGACGTGGCGGCTGATGTCCTCGAAGGAGGCCCGGGCCTCGGCGACGGTCTCGGCGCCCTCGCGGGTGCGGCCGGTCGAGGCGTCGACGAGCTCGACGGTGCGGGCGGTGTCCTGCTGGATCTCGCCCACGAGCTCGGCGATGCGGCTCACCGCGGTCTGGGACTCCTCGGCGAGCTTGCGGACCTCGTCGGCGACGACGGCGAAGCCGCGGCCCTGCTCGCCCGCGCGCGCGGCCTCGATGGCGGCGTTGAGGGCGAGGAGGTTCGTCTGCTCGGCGATGCCGCCGATGGTGTCGACGATCGAGCCGATGCGCTCGGAGCGCTCCCCGAGCAGGCGGATGGCCTCGGTGACCTCACCGGACGCCTCCCGGACGCCCTCCATCGCGCTCGTGGCGCGGGCGACGGCGTCGAGCCCGCCGCCGGTGGCCTGGCGGGCCAGGGCGGCCGCCTCGGCGGTGTCGCGGGCGGCGTCGGCGGCGCCGGAGCTGCGCTGGGCGACGTCGGAGGTGACGCGGGCCGCGGCGTTGATCGTCTCGACCTGGCGCTCGGCGCCCGTGGCGACCTCGCCGACGGCGCCGGCGATCTCGCCCACCGCCTGGCGGCTCTGGCGGGCACCGGAGGCCATGTGGTCCGCGGCGGTGCCCACGCGGTCGGCGGTCGCCGTGATGCGCCCGACGAGGCGGCGCAGCTCCTCGAGCATCCCGGCGAAGGCGCGGCCCAGGGCGTCGCGGTCCGAGGCGAGGCGGACCTCCTGGCGCAGGTCGCCGTCGGCGACGGCCTCGGCGCTCTCGCTGAGGGCGCGGAGGTGGTCGACGACGGCGGCGAAGGCACGGGTGGCCTCGGCGAGCTCGTCGTCCCCGCGCGCCTCGAGGTGCTGGTCGACGTCGCCCTCGGCGAGGCCGCCGGCGGCACGCGACAGCCCGCGCAGGCCGATCGTGAGGCGGCGCACCACGATGGTGGCGATGGCGGCGGCGAGCAGGACGCCGGCGACCGCGGCGAGGATGCCGAGCCGGCGCGCGCTGGCGGCGCTGGCCTTGGCGCGGTCCTCCGCGGCCTGCGCGCGCTGGGTGAGGCGCGCGGCGATCGAGCGGCTGCCGGCCAGGGCGCGGGAGACGAAGCCGTCGGCCTGGCGCAGCGCGGCCAGGGCGGCGGCGCGGTCGCCGCGGCGGACGGCGGGGAAGAGTCGCTCCTCGATCGTGGCGTCGTGCTGGCGGTCGAAGGTCGCCGCCGCGGCGGAGATGCGCTCGATCTCCGGGTCGCCGATGGCGGAGATCGCCTCCTCGGCGCTGACCGTCCCCTTCACGGCGTCGGCGAAGACCTGCTCGTAGCGGCGGTCGCCGGTCGCGGCGAGGAGGGCCTGAGCCGCGCGTTCGGCGGTCGTCCCCGCCACCTGGCGCTCGCCGGCGGCGGTGAGGGCGCCGGCCTTGCCGACGACCTGCCAGGCGTCCTCGGAGACGGCGGTCTTGTGCAGGCTGAGGCCGAGTGCCCCGATGAAGACGGCGATGACGGCGACGAAGGCGGCGCCCACGCGGCGCCCGACGGTCCAGCGGAACTTCAGCATGGAGGTCCTCCCCAGGACGGCCGCGAGGGACTGCGCGGCTCAAGCGGACCGATCGACGCATCCTGCGTGGGCTTGAACGGAGCCGCGGCGAACGGCGGCCCGCGCAGGGCGAGCGGTGTCCAGCCCGCGGAGACCGGGCGTCAGGACCCTCCGGTCCGGAGCGCCCGGTCTCCTCGGGCAGGCCCGCCTAGTCCTCGTCGTCGGCGAGGATCCGGTACAGGCGCTTGCGCGCCTCGACCAGGACCTCGCGCGCCTTGGCGACCTGCTCCGGCGTGCCGCCGAACGCGATCTGCCGGGTCGCCCCGAGCAGGCCGCCGACGACGTCGCGCAGGTCGGAGGCGTCGCCGCCCTCGGCCGCCTTGACGGCGTCCCACGGGGCCTGGGGGTGGACGGCCCCCTCGGCGGCGGGCCGGCCCTCGTCGGTCAGGTGGAACACCTTGCGGCCGCCCTCGGCCTCCTCGCTGCGGACGAGGCCCTCGTCCTGCAGCTGCTGGAGGGTGGGGTAGACCGAGCCGGGGCTGGGGCGCCAGGCGCCGCCGCTGCGCTCGGTCAGCTCGCGCATGACCTGGTAGCCGTGCATGGGCTCCTCGGCCAGCAGGGCGAGGATGCCGGCGCGGACGTCGCCGCGCGCGGCGCGGGGCCCGCGGCCCCAGCGCTCGGGGCCGCCAGAGGGCCCGAACGGGTCACGGTGCGGAACGCGGCCGCCACGCGGGCCGGGCCGGCCGCGGCCGTGCATGTGGAAGCGGTGGCCGGGACGGGGCCCGAAGGCCTCCCAGCCGGTGATCGAGATGCCGTGGTGCATCTGCAGGCTCCTGTCGGTCGACTGTGTTGTGAGCAGTCACGATACATCGCGATGCGTTGGTGGTCAACCGCGGCACTCCCGTCCCGGAAGTTGCGCTTGCAACGGTGCTACGATCTCAGTCACATCGACGTAGATCAGGACACGATGCCCGACTCCACTTCCATCTCCCTCTGCAACGCCTGCGGCCAGCGCCCGAGCGCGGTCCGGGTCGTTCTCGCCCAGGACGGTGCCCGCCGCGAGGCGGCCCTCTGCGAGAGCTGCGCCGCCCAGCTCGCCCGAGCTCAGGGCGCGAGCTTCACCGGCTTCCCCGGCGCCCAGGGCCCGTTCGGCCCCGCGCAGGGCCGCGGTGCCGGCGCGCAGCGCCAGCCGCAGTCCCAGACCCCCGCGCTCGACGAGTTCGGCCGTGACCTCACCGACGACGCCCGCAACGGCCGGATCGACCCGGTCATCGGGCGCGACGACGAGATCGCGCAGACCGTCGAGGTGCTCGCGCGCCGGCGCAAGAACAACGCCGTGCTCATCGGCGAGCCCGGCGTCGGCAAGACCGCCATCGCCGAGGGCCTTGCGCTGCGCATCGCCCACGACGACGTCCCGGTCACGCTGCGTGGCGCCCGTCTCGTGGCGCTCGACCTCACCGGCATGGTCGCCGGTGCCCAGTACCGCGGCCAGTTCGAGGAGCGCCTGCGCACCGCGCTCGAGGAGGTCCGTGCCTCCGAGGGCCGGATCGTCCTGTTCGTCGACGAGCTGCACACCGTCCTGGGCGCCGGCGGCGCCGAGGGCGCGATGGACGCGGCCAACATCCTCAAGCCGCTGCTCGCCCGCGGTGACCTGCGGATGGTCGGCGCGACCACGCTGCGCGAGTACAAGAAGGTCGAGCGCGACGGCGCGCTGGCCCGCCGCTTCTCGCCGATCCTCGTCGAGGAGCCGTCGGTCGAGGAGACCGTCGAGGTCCTGCGCGGCGTCCGTGACGCCTACGAGGCCCACCACGAGACGCGCATCGAGGACGCGGCGCTCGCCGCCGCGGCCCGCCTGGCCGACCGCTACCTGACCGAGCAGCAGCTGCCCGACAGCGCGCTGGACCTCATGGACCAGGCGGCCGCCCGCGTGCGGCTCGCCGCGCCCGAGGGGCCCGGCGCCGTCGTCGGGCTGCGCGAGCAGCTCGCCGAGGCCGTCGCGGCCGAGGAGTTCGAGCGCGCGGCGGAGCTCAAGCGCCGCATCGCCGACGCCGAGGCCTCCCAGGACGACACCGGCCGCCCCGTGGTGGGTGAGGCCGAGGTCGCCGCGGTCGTCGCCGCCCGCACCGGCATCCCCGTCGGGGAGCTGGTGGCCGCCGAGCTGGAGCGCCTCATCCACCTCGAGGACGACCTGCACCGCCGCGTCGTCGGCCAGGAGCAGGCGGTCGAGGCGGTCGCCGAGACGATCCGCCGCGCCCGCGTCGGCCTGAGCGAGGGCGACCGTCCCGTCGGCTCGTTCCTCTTCCTCGGCCCGACCGGCGTGGGCAAGACCGAGCTCGTCAAGGCGCTGGCCGAGCGGCTCTTCGCCACCGAGGACGCGCTCGTGCGCCTGGACATGTCGGAGTTCCGCGAGGCGCACACCGTGGCGCGGCTCATCGGGTCCCCGCCCGGCTACGTCGGCTACGGCGAGGGCGGCCAGCTCACCGAGCCGGTCCGTCGCCGCCCGTACTCCGTCGTCCTGCTCGACGAGATCGAGAAGGCCCATCCCGAGGTCTGGAACGTCCTGCTCCAGCTCCTCGACGACGGCCGGCTCACCGACGGCGAGGGCCGCACGGTGGACTTCACGAACACCGTCGTGGTGATGACGTCGAACCTCGGCGCCGGTGCTGCCAAGCGCGGCCTCGGCTTCACGGCGGCGGAGGCCGGCGAGGCGGGTGATGCGTCCAAGATGGTCGCGGCCGCCAAGCAGGCGTTCCTGCCCGAGTTCCTCAACCGCATCGACGAGGTCGTGACGTTCCAGCCGCTGGCCCGCGACCAGGTCGTCCGGATCGCGCGCATGGTCGTCGATCGCGTCGCCGACCGCCTGCGCCAGGAGCGGGGGATCGAGCTCGAGGTCGAGGACGCCCTCGTCGCCCGCCTCGCCGAGGAGGGCTTCGACGCCGACTTCGGTGCCCGCCCGCTCCAGCGCCACGTCCGCCGCACGCTGGAGAAGGAGCTCACCCGCGCGATCCTCGCCGGCGAGCTCCCCGACGGCACCACCGTCCACGCCGCCGACGGCGAGGACGGCATCAGCCTGGCGGTCGTCACCCCTGCGACCGCCTAGGAGGAGCGCCAGGGTCTGACCCCCTGCAGACCCTGACCCCCGCGAACGGGCCCGGCACGGACGCCGGGCCCTCCGCGCGCTCGGGGTCAGACCCCGTCGCATGGTGGTGCCAGGGCCTGTCGCATCGCCGGTGCTCGGGGTCAGACCCCGTCGCATGGTGGTGCCAGGGCGTGTCGCATCGCCGGTGCTCGGGGTCAGACCCCGTCGCATGGTGGTGCCAGGGCGTGTCGCGTCGCCGGTGCTCGGGGTCAGACCCCGTCGTCACGGGAGTCGCGTGGAGTGCCGCGCCTCTGTGAGTCGGCCCTGCACCGCCGCGGCGAGCGCTTCCGCAAGGACCTCCCGCTGCGCTGGGGCGACGGGCCACGCCAGATCACCCGCGGCGACGTGGTCTTCACCCGCGTGCGGGTCGCGGTCTTCGTCGACGGGTGCTTCTGGCACGGCTGCCCGGACCACTTCCACGCGCCCAGGCACAACGCCGCCTACTGGCGCCAGAAGCTCCTGGCCAACCAGGCCCGCGATGCCCGGAACACCGCCGCGCTGCGAGCTCGCGGCTGGACCGTCCTGCGCTTCTGGGAGCACGAGGAGCCCGAGGACGTCGCGGCGATCGTGTGCGCCGTGGTCCGGGCACGACGGTCTCGGCCCGAGCGCCGACCGGACCCCACGACGACGAAGGGCCCGCACGAGGCGGGCCCTTCGACGAGCACGACGACCAGCGGCGGGCGCTAGCCCGCGAGGTCGCCCTCGGTCTCCCCGGCGGGGACCGCGGCGGAGCGCAGGAGCTCCGGGTTGACCGTCCCCGCGACGACGAGGTCGGTCATGCCGTAGACGACCGGCACCTGGAAGTAGGACTGGTTGGCGATGCGCCAGTCGGTGAACTCCGGGGAGTCCCAGTAGCGCTCCCAGTCGGTCTTGTCCTCGAACTCGGCGACCTGGAGGAACTTGTAGCGGTCGTCGTTGTAGCGGTAGACGGCGAAGGACTTCGCGCCGTAGCGGACGGAGACCTTGGCGATGTCCTCCAGCGCCGCCTCGAGCTTGTCGCCGCGGAAGACCGTGGCGTACCAGGGAATGTGGACGACGGCGGCCACGGCCCTAGGCACCGACCTCGGCGTAGATCGCGCCCGGGCCCTCGGCGGTCTTGCCCTGGCCGGTCTCCTCGGCGCCGACGAGAATCGAGATCTTGCCCAGGTGCTGGTTGTCGCGCATGAGCTGGTGGGCCTCACCGACGCCGTCGAAGCCCAGCGTGCGCCACAGGACCGGGCGGATGACGTTGGACTCGATCAGCTCGTTGGCCTTCGTGCACTCGTACGCGTTGGCGAAGTGCGAGCCGATGATCTCCTTCTGCTTCATCCACAGGTAGCGCACGTCGAAGTCGAGCGTGTACCCGGTGGTGCCGGCGCAGATCACGACCTTGCCGAACGGCTTGACCGTGAAGACGGAGGTCGGGAAGGTCGCGGCCCCGACGTGCTCGAAGACGATGTCGGGCTTGTCGCCGAGCAGCTCCTTGACGCGCTTGTCGAAGGCGCGCATGACCTTGAAGCGCTCCTTCTCCTCGTCGGCGCTCTCGCCGCCGCGGCGCATCATGCCCTTGAACTCGTCGCGGTTGATGTAGTCGACCGCGCCGAGCTGCTTGACGAGCTCGCCCTTCTCCTCGGAGGAGACGACGCCGACGCACTCCGCGCCCGCGGCCTTGCAGAGCTGGATGCCGAAGACGCCCAGGCCGCCCGCGCCGCCCCAGACCAGGACCCGCTGGCCGGCCTGCAGGTTGCAGCGGGTCATGAGCATGCGGTACGCGGTGAAGTACACGAGGCCGTAGGACGCGGCCTCCTCCCAGGTCAGCGCCTTGGGCTTGGGCAGCAGCTGCTGGGCCTGGACCTTCGTGAACTGCGCGAAGGAGCCCCAGGTGGTCTCGTAGCCCCAGATCCGCTGCGACGGCGCGGCCATCGGGTCGAGGCCGTGGACCTCGGGGTCCTCGTAGGAGGTCTGGTTGCAGTGGATGACGACCTCGTCGCCGACCTTCCAGCGCGTGACGCCCGGGCCGACCTTCCAGACGACGCCGGAGGCGTCCGAGCCGCCGATGTGGTGGCCGAACTCCGGGTGGTCGCCGTAGCGCCAGACGCCGATCGGCTCGCCGAGGGCCGCCCAGACGTTGTTGTAGTTGACGCCGGCAGCCATGACGCGGACGATGACCTCGAAGGCGCCGGGCTCGGGCACCTCGATCTCCTCGACCTGGAACGCGTCGCGCGGCTCGCCCTGGCGCTCCTCGCGGATGACCCACGCGGCCATCGTCTTGGGGAGCTCGCCGGGCTCCGTCTCCACCTGTGAAACCTGCTTGAGATCGACCGCCATAGGGGCGGGAAGATAGAGGAGGAACGGGGAAGGAGGACTACTCGGCGCGCCGCAGATGCCGCAGGTACAGCAGCAGGACGCAGACGGCGCCGGTCATGCCGCCCAGGCCGTAGACCAGGAAGGCCCACAGCGGATCGATGTGGTCGACCAGCCAGCCGAAGTTCATGCCGAAGAAGCCGGTGAGGACCGACAGCGGCAGGAAGATCGTCGACACGAGCGTCAGGCGCTCCACCACCTCGTTCTGGCGCGCCCCGACGAGCGACAGGTGCAGCTCGAGCGCGGACGCCAGCTGGGCCAGCAGCCGCTCGCAGCGCTGGCCGACCACGACGAGGTGGTCGTGGACGTCGCGCAGCAGCTCGTCCTCGCCCTCGCTCTCCAGGCCGGGCACGCGGTGGATGACGTCCTTGCCCTGCTCGAGCAGCTCGCGCTGGGCGATCGCCCGCTGGCGCAGGCGGCCCAGGTCGTTGCGGCGGTCCAGCAGGGCGCGGCGCTGGGCCACCGTCGGCCGGCCCAGCAGCGCGTCCTCGAGCTCCTCGACGTCGCCCTCGACGGCGTCGAGCGCCGGCGTGAACGAGTCGGTCAGCGCGTCGAGCACCAGGGCGACGACGCCCTCCTCGGTGGCGTCGTCGCGCCGCGCCGCCTCCTCCTTGACCGCCTCGAGGTGCGAGCACGTGCTGTCGCGCACCGTCAGCAGGAAGTCGCCGGAGATGTGGAGGTGGACCTCGACCAGGCCGCAGCGCGCGTCGACGCCGTAGAAGACCAGCAGCACCGCGCGCCCGTAGTCGTCGAGCTTCGGCCGCTGGTGCATCTCCTGGGAGTCCTCGAGCGCGAGGCCCGGGAGCTCGAGCAGCTGCCCCACGTCGGCCAGCTCCTCCTCGGTGGCGCCGTGGAGGTCGAGCCAGAAGAACTCGTCGCGCGCGAGCAGCTCGCGCAGGCGGTCGGGCTCGGGGCGGTCGAGGACCAGCACCGCCCCGAGTCTGCCGCTAGGCGCGGACGGCGTCGGCGTCGACCGCCGGGGCGGCCGGGACCGCGCCCGGCACCGTCGCCGCGTCGCCCGCCGGGCGCTTGGCGTCGATGAGCAGCCACGCCAGCAGCGCGCCGAGCGCCGCGACCACCGCGCCGACGCGCAGGCCGTCGTTGAGCGCGGTGAGGAACGCGTCGCGCACCGCGTCGGCGACCTGCGGCGAGGCGTTCGCCGCTTCGCCGCCGCCGGCGCCCAGGCCCTCGGCCAGCTTGTCGCGCGCGGTCTCGGGCACGCGCGGCAGCGCGTCCGCCAGCTCGCTGCGCCCGATGCCCGTGATGAGCGCGCCCATCGCCGCCACGCCGAACGTGCCGCCGACCATCCGGCTCATCGACAGGGTGCCCGAGGCGACGCCGGCCTTCGTGCGGTCCACCGCGTTCATCGCGGCCAGCGACATCGGCGACATCACCAGGCCCATCCCGAGGCCCATGAGCACGAACGACGGCAGGAGCGTCGCCGCGTAGGAGGTGTCGGGCGCGAGGTGGCCCTGCCAGAACAGCGAGATCGCGACGAGCAGGAGGCCCGAGGCGATGAGCGGTCGCGGCCCGACGCGGTCGGCCAGCCGTCCGGCCACCGGCCCGGCGACGATGATCACGAGCGTCGAGGGCAGGAACCGCACGCCCGCCTCGAGCGCGTCGTAGCCCCGCACGTTCTGCATGTAGAGCGCGAGGAAGAAGAACATCGCGAGCATCGCGAAGCTCACGATGAACGCCACGACGTTGGCGCCGAAGAACGTCCGGTCGCGGAAGAAGGAGAAGTCGACCATCGGGTGCGCCACCCGTGTCTCGACGACGGCGAACGCGACGAGCCCGACGACGGCGGCGGCGAGCAGCGCGACGACCTCGGTCGAGCCCCAGCCCCACGTGTTGCCCTCGACGAGCGCGAGCACGAGCGACGCGAGCCCGAGCGTCAGCGCGGCGGTGCCCGGGACGTCGACCTTCGCCGGCGCGGTCTCGTCGCGCGACTCCTGCGCGGCGAACAGCGTCACGACGACCGCGAGCACCGCGACGGGCAGGTTGAGCAGGAAGATCGACTGCCAGGAGACCGACTCGACGAGCAGGCCGCCGACGACGGGGCCGATGGCCAGCGCCACGGCCGACGCGCCGGCCCAGGTGCCGATCGCCTTGCCCCGCTCCTCGGGCGGGAAGGCCTGCGTGATGATCGAGAGGGTCGCCGGCATCATGAACGCGGCGCCGAGGCCCTGGACCGCGCGGAAGGTCACGAGCCACGTCTCGGTCTGGGCCAGGGCGATGAGCCCGCTGGCCGCGGCGAAGACGACGACGCCGAAGAGGAACATCCGCCGCCGGCCGAAGAGGTCGCCCAGCCGGCCGCCGGCGACGAGCAGGACGGCGAAGCTCAGCGTGTAGGCGTTGATCGTCCACTCGAGGCCGCTGATCGACGCGCCGAGGTCCTCCTGGATCGCCGGCAGCGCGACGTTCACCACGGTGTTGTCGAGCATCACCATGAACAGCGCGAAGCACATCGCGCCGAGCGTCCACCACCGGCGGTTGGCGTCGGTGATGAGGCGGGTGCGCAGGGCGTCGGTCATGCGGGGTCCTCGGTCTTCGTGGTGGGGACGACGTCGCGCAGGACGTCGAGGAGGCGGGCGCGCAGCTCGGGCGCGAGGTCGGCCGCCCACGCCTCGAGGCCCTCGAGGCGCGCGTGCTGCACGCGCTCGAAGACCGCGCGGCCCTCGGCGGTCAGCGCGACGCGGCGCACGCGCCGGTCGTCGGGGTCCTCGCTGCGCGCGAGCCAGCCGCGACGGGTGAGGCCGTCGACGGTGCGGCTCGTGCCCGGCAGCGAGAGCCCCAGGCGCTCGGCGAGCGCCTTGACCGACAGCGGCTCGTCGGTCGTGGCCAGGGCGGTGAGCACCTTGATGTGGGTGATCGAGAGGTCGAGCTGGTCGACGACGTCGACCATCGAGCGCTGGCCGTGGCGCATGACGTCGGTCCAGCACGCGCCCATGGCCTCGGCCAGCTGGGCGGGAGACACCTGCGTCGACGCACTCGGTGCTTGCACGCACGCAAGCATTGCGCGCTCGCAAGGGTGCGGGTGTGCGGCGCGTCACACGACGCACACACGAGCGGGTGCTCGGGCCCGTGTCCGGGCTAGGGCTGGAGCAGCTGGTCCTGCGCCGAGGCGCGCTCGGCGCCGACCTCGACGCGGGCGGGCCGGATGCCGTCGCCCGAGACCGCGACCTCGTACTCGCCGCGCGGGAGGTCGGCGCTCAGCGTCGCCGTCTCGCGCGGGTTGATCGGGCCGGTCTGCTGGCGGATCCCGGAGTCGGCGCCCGCCGTCTGCAGCGTGAGGCGCTGCGTGGAGTCCGACTGGTTGGAGACGACGAGGTCGATGGGGCCGGCGCCGAAGTCCCGCGGGGAGATCGACACGCGCTCGGCCGAGATCGACGCGGTCACGACGATGGGCGACGGCGGGCGCGCCTCGTTCGGGTAGTCCTCGTCGTCACCGCACCCGGCGACGAACGCCGTTGCGCCGACGACGAGCGCGCAGGCCATGCGCATAGCTCGGTGCGGCATCTCCATCCTCGACCCCGGCGACACCCTAGCCGAACGCGCCGACGCCGCGTCAACCGCGACGCGCGACAGGACGTCGCTGCGCGTCAGGCGCCGCTGGACGGCGCGCCGAGCACCGCGGGCTCGGCGATCTCCCCGAGCTCGGCCTGCAGGTCGTCCCACGCCTCGCGCTCGGCGTCGTCGTACTCCTGGCCCTCGAGGCCGCGGATCCGGTCGGCGTACCGGGTCCACGCCTCGGTCGTGCGGTCCTCGGCGGAGGTCGTCATGCGCTGACGGTACCCACCGCCGCGGTCGGCAGCACCGGGCGCCCGCAACCGAGCGTGCGAGCCGTCCGACGCGCGCGCCACCCTCACGCGCCCGATGTCGCTGCTGGACCACCCGCTCGCCACCGCCGAGTTCCTCGCCCTGGACACCGAGACCAACGGCAAGGCCGGCGACGCGTGCGAGGTCACGGAGGTCGGCGCGGTGCTCGTCGGCGGCGGCGAGCTGCACGACCGCTGGGAGACGCTGGTCCCCGTCCGCGCACCGCTCGGGCGCGGCATCCAGCGCTTCACCGGCATCACGCAGGACATGGTCGACGAGGCCCCGCCGGCGGAGGTCACGCTGCCCGAGCTCGCCGAGCTCCTCGAGGGCCGCGTGCTCGTCGCGCACTCCGCCTCGTTCGACAAGCGCGTGCTGGCGCAGGCCTTCGAGCGCGCCGGGCTGGCGTGGCCCGACCCGCCGTCGCTGTGCACCGTCGCGCTCGCCCGGCGGCTGCACCCGCTGGCCCGCCAGCGCAAGCTCGGTCCGCTGGCCGAGTCCCTCGGGATCGACGTGGGGGTGACCCACCGCGCCCTGGCCGACGCCGAGACGTGCGCGCGCGTGTTCTGCGCGCTCTTCCCGCGGCTGTGCGGCAACGCCGCGACGGTGGGGGAGGCGCTCGCGCTGCTGCGCGCCGCGCGGCCGGGCGGTCGCCGCACCCGGCGCACGGACGGCGGCGGCTCGCTGCGCGGGACGCGCAAGCGCAAGCCGGACATGAGCCACCTGCCCGACGAGCCGGGCGTCTACGTCTTCCGCAACGCCGAGGGCCAGCCGCTGTACGTCGGCAAGTCGATCTCCGTGCGCACGCGCGCGAAGGCGCACTTCGCGCCGAGCTCGCCCGACACGTCGTGGATCGCCCAGGTCGAGATGGCCGAGGGCCGGCCGACCGCGAGCGAGCTGGGTGCGCTGCTGCTCGAGGAGCAGCTCATCCGCGAGCTGCGCCCGCCGGGCAACCTGCGCGGCCGCGACCGCAACGAGGACCGCTGGGTCTTCCTGCGCTGCCGCCTGGACATCCCGTTCCCGGTGCTCGAGGTCGCCTCGGAGCCGGCCGCGGGGCTCGGCGTCTCGGTCGGCCCGCTGCTCGGCCGCCACGCCGCGGGCGAGCTCGTCGAGCAGCTCCAGTCGCTCTTCGGCCTGCGCCACTGCGGGCGCAAGCTCCAGCGCCGCGAGCACCCGAGCGCCTACGGGCAGATGGGCCGCTGCCTGTCGCCGTGCCTCGGCGACCTGGACCCCAACGCCTACCGCCGGCGCCTGGACCAGGCGCTCGCGCTGTTCAGCGGGCCCCGCGCCGGCAAGCCCGCGGTCCTCGCGCACCTCGACCGCGAGATGCGCGCCGCCGCCGAGGCCCACCAGTTCGAGCGCGCCGCGTGGCTGCGCCGCCGTCGCGTGCGCCTCGCCGAGCTGCTGGACCGCGTCGGCGGGACGGCCGAGGCGGCGCACGCGCACCCGCGCCTGGTCCTCGCCGCCCACCCGGAGGCGCCGCGGGCCGACCTGCTGTGGCTCGTCGGCGGGCGGGTCGCCGACTGGGGCGAGGTCGCCGGTCCCGACGAGGCGTGGGAGCGCACGCAGACGGCGCTGCGCGGCCACGACGGCCGGCCGGTCGCCCTCACCGCCGAGCAGGCCCGTCAGGCGCGAGTCGCCACCACGTGGCTCGCGGCCAACGAGGTCCACGAGCTGGCGCTCGAGCCGCGGCCCGATCGCGCGACGTTCGACCGCTGGCTGCGCGCCGCGATGCCGAAGGACCTGCGGCCGGCGGCGAGGACGACGGGCAAGCGTGCGGCGCCGGTGCGGGTGCCCGCCTCCGGCGACGCTGCGGCAGCGGCGGCCTAGGCGGCGTCGCCGAAGGGCAGCGCGACGACCCGCGCGCGCACGCCCGCGTCGCCGACCTCGACCTCCGCGCCGTCCTCCACCTCGCGGCGCACGAAGGCCAGCGCGAGCGGCCCGCGCGCGGGGGAGACGACGGCCGAGCCGACGCGTCCCGCCTCGCGCTCGCCCGCGCGCAGGACGGCGCCGGGCTCCACCGGCGCGTCGAGGGCCAGGCCGCGCAGGCGGCGGTTCGGCTTGCCCTTGTAGAAGAGCCGCGCGACGGTCTCCTGCCCGACGTAGCAGCCCTTGGTGAAGCTCACCGCGCGGTCGTTGAGCCCGGCCTCCTGCGGGATGACCGTGCTGTCGAGGTCGACGCCGTAGCGCGGGCGGCCGCGCTCGACGCGCACGACCTCCGCCGCGGCCTCGTCGACCTCGACCGCGCCGCGCTCGAGCAGCCAGGCCTTCGCCTCGCCGGCGCGCTCGGCGGGGACGACGACGTCGGCCCCGAGGTCGGTGCGCACCGCGACGCCGCCGAGGACCGGGACGTGCGCGTGCTCGTGCGCGGGCGGCGCGGCCATGTCGAGCACGGCGTCGGCCGCCGGGCCCACGAGCGAGAAGAGCGCCATCTGCACCGTGCGCTTGTGCAGCTCGGCGCGCCAGCCCACGACGCCGCGGCGCAGGAGGTCGAAGAGGTCCTGCAGGGCGCTGCGCTCGCAGAGCAGCAGCAGCTCGTCCTCGCGGCGCAGGACGCGCACGTCGCCGAGCATCCGGCCCTTGGGCGTGAGGTACGCGGCGTAGAGGCCATGCCCGGGCTCGAGGGCCTCGACGTCGTTGGTGACCAGGCCGTTGAGCATCTCGGCCGCCTGGTCGCCGGTCAGCGCGAGCTTGCCGGACTCGGAGCGGTCGACGAGCCCGCAGCCCTGCGTGAGCACCTCGTACGCGTCCATGTCCCCCAACGTACTCAGGTGCGGTTTCGGCATGGCTAAACTGAGGTCGGATGGACGTCTCATCCTCGGTCCAGGACTACGCGAAGACGATCTACGCGCTCGAGCAGCGTGGGCCCGGTGCCGTCACGACGAACGCCATCGCGGACCGCATGGGCGTCAGTCCGGCCTCCGCGTCGGGCATGGTCAAGAAGCTCGACGGCCTCGGCCTCGTCTCGCACGTCCCGTACAAGGGCGTCCAGCTCACACCGCGCGGACTGCGCGTCGCGCTCGAGGTCATCCGCCACCACCGGCTGCTCGAGCGCTTCCTCGCCGAGGAGCTGGGCGTGCCGTGGGACCGCGTCCACGACGAGGCCGAGGTGCTCGAGCACGTCCTGAGCGAGGAGCTCGAGGAGCTCATCGCCGCCAAGCTCGGCCACCCCACCCACGACCCGCACGGCGACCCGATCCCGACCGCCGACCTCGTCATCGACGAGGGCACGAGCGTGAGCCTGCAGACGCTGGACGCCGGCGCGACCGGCACGTTCACGCGCGTCTCGGACAGCGACCCGGAGATGCTGCGCTGGCTGGGCGAGCGCGGGATCGCTCCGGGGGATCGCGTCGAGGTCGTGGACAAGCAGCCCTTCGGCGGCCCGGTCTTCGCCCGCTTCGGCGACGACGTGCACCCGCTGGGCGGCGCGCTCGCGGCGGCGATGCGCGTCGAGGTCGACGCTTGAACGCCCCGCGGGGGGACGGCGGCGCCGCCGTCGAGGTCCCCCGCGAGCGCGCCGGCGCCGGTCCCGGGCCGGCGGCCGCCACGCCCTCGGAGCTCCAGCGCATCCGCGAGCGCCGTGGCCTGCGCGGCGTCCTGCCGCTGCTCGGCCCGGCGTTCGTCGCCTGCATCGCCTACGTCGACCCCGGCAACTTCGCCACGAACATCGCCGGCGGCGCGGCGCACGGCTACACGCTGCTCTGGGTGATCCTCATGGCCAACCTCATGGGGATGCTGATCCAGAACCTCACGGCGAAGGTCGGCATCGCGACGGGGCGCAACCTCGCGGAGCTGTGCCGCGAGCGCTTCGGCCGGCGCACGAGCATCGGCCTGTGGATCCAGGCCGAGCTCATCGCCATGGCCACGGACCTCGCGGAGTTCATCGGCGCGGCGATCGCGCTCAACCTGCTCTTCGGGGTCCCGCTGCTGCCCGCGGGGTTGATCACCGCGGTCGTCGCCTTCGCCCTCCTGGGCCTCCAGCGCCGCGGCCACCGGCGCTTCGAGGCGGTCATCGCGGGCTTCCTGCTGCTCATCCTGCTGGGCTTCCTCTACGACACGCTGCGCATCGGCTTCGACGCCGGCGACGCGGGGGCGGGCTTCGTCCCCGGCTTCGACGGCTCCGACAGCGTCCTGCTGGCCGTCGGCATCCTCGGCGCGACGGTGATGCCCCACGTCATCTACCTGCACTCCGCCCTGACGCAGCGGCGGATCCCCCTGCACAGCGTCGAGGACCGCCGGCGCATGCTGCGCTTCAACCGCATCGACGTGACGATCGCCATGGGCCTCGCGGGCCTCGTGAACATGTCGATGCTCGTCATCGCGGCGGCGCTGTTCCACGACCGCGGCATGGACGTCGACACGATCGAGGGCGCCCACGCGGGCTTCGAGGACCTCGTCGGGCCGGGCGCCGCCATGGCCTTCGCCCTCGCGCTCCTCGCGTCGGGCTTCGCCAGCTCGAGCGTCGGGACCTACGCCGGGCAGGTGGTGATGCAGGGCTTCATCCGGCGCACGATCCCGCTCGTGCTGCGGCGGCTCATCACGATGTCGCCGGCGCTCGTCGTGCTCGCCATCGGCGTCGACCCCACGCGCGCGCTCGTGATCTCGCAGGTCGTGCTGAGCTTCGGCATCCCCTTCGCGCTCGTGCCGCTCGTCCTGCTCACCCGTGACCGCGCGGTGATGGGGGAGCTCGTCAACCGCCGCATCACGACGGTGGCCGCCTCGGGCGTCGCGGCGCTCATCATCGCGCTGAACGCCTACCTGCTCGAGCAGACCATCCTGGGCTGAGGCCCGCGGGTACCATCCGGGCTCCATGGGCCTTGCGGACGACTTCAACGAGATCGTCGGGTCGCTCCCCGACGACTGGACCGACCTCGAGCTGGACCTGCGCATCGGGGACGAGAGCCGCTACGTCGACGCCGCGGTCTACCTCGTGACCTGCAACGCCCAGCCCTACTCGAAGCACGACTGGCACTTCAAGCTGCTCGTCGCGCACCGCTTCGGCCATGCCGCCGCCCCCAGCGCGGTGCACATGGCGCTGAGCCTCCTCGACGACTCGGGCATCGGCGGCGAGCTCGCCGTGCGCGACGTCCGCGCCGGCCGCGCGGAGACCGTGCAGATGTGGGGCCGGCCCGAGTCGGCACGCCGCGAGTTCCAGCGCCTGCGCGCGCAGTAGGACGTCGCGCCGCCGTCAGGCGGTGACCAGCAGGCCGGTGCCGAACATGAGCGCCATCCCGCCGAGCATCCCCGCGACGGCCGGCGGATGGAGCAGGCGCCCGCGGTCGTCGCGGATGGTGGGCGCGATCTGCACGACCACCTGGGCGATGGCGCCGACGCCGAAGCCGAGCATCAGGGCGGCGGCGCTCGGCGTGTAGAGCGTCGCGCCGATCCACGCGCCGACCACCGCCGGGCCGCCGGCCAGCAGCCCGAGCAGCGCGAGCCGCCGCGGCGCCACCCGCTGGCGCGCCATGGGCCCGATGATCGCCAGGCCCTCCGTCGTGTTGTGCAGGGCGAAGCCGACCACGAGCGCGGCGCCGAGCGCCAGCGCCCCCGTCGCGTAGGCCGAGCCGATGGCCAGCCCCTCGCCGAGGTTGTGCAGGCCGATGCCGATCGCGACGAGCAGCGCGAGCCGCTGACCGGTGGCCCCGTCCTCGGCCGCCTGGCGACGGCGGTCGTCCAGCCAGGCGCCCACCCCCGAGAGGAGCAGGTAGGCCACGACGGCGCCCAGCGCCACCAGCGCGGTGCCGCCCAGGGCCTGCGAGCCCTCGGCCGCCAGCTCCCCGCCCTCGAGCCACGCGTCGATGCCGAGCACGACGAGCAGCCCCACCGTCAGCGCCATCACGCCGCGCAGCCACGACGGCGGGATGCGCCGGATCCACGGCAGCCAGAGCATCCCGAGCGCGATCGGGATGACCCCGACGTAGACGCCCAGCAGCGCCATGAGCGCGAAGAACGAGACGTCCGGGTCGGGCGTCTGCACCGCGGCGGGGACCTCGTGGACGATGGTCGCGCCCGTGGAGGTCAGCAGCGCCACCTCGTAGGCCTCGCCCTCGACCCACGGCTGGCGCAGGCGCAAGGTCTCCGTGCCCAGGCGGCCGATGGCGCGCTCACCGCCCTCGAAGGCCACGAAGGCGTCGTTGACGCTGGCCTGCGCGATGTGCACGGGGTCGGGTCCGTCGTTGCGGACCGTGAGCTCGATGACGCCCGGCTCGAGCGTCGTGCGCTCGACCGCGAGCTCCTCGATCGGCGGGCCCTTGCGGTCCCCCAGCCCCGGGCCGTCCAGCGCCGCGAACGCGCCGACGGCCAGCGCGACGAGCAGCAGCGGCACGACGCCGAGGACCCAGCTCGGGACCCGGCGCAGGCGACCGGCCTGGGCGAGCGCGCTCACGGGCGGCCCTCCGGGAGGTCGCAGACCAGACGGCCGCCGCGGCGCTCGCACACCTCGAAGAACCCCTGCCAGCCCAGCTCGGTGAACTCGGACTGGTGGGCGTGGAACATGAAGCGCCCGAGGTGGCCGAAGCGCATCTCGGCGATGCCGCGCTGCCCCTGGCACAGCATGACCGTGTCGGTGTGCTCGGCGGGCCGGCGGCTGGTCCCCGTGGGGTACCAGTCGAAGAAGTTGCCGTGGACGTGGAACGAGTTGATGAGGTCGTACTCGAGGACGTTCACGAGGTAGATGCGCACGAGCTCGTCGCGCACGACCTGCACCGGCCGGTCCATGTAGGCGAACCCGATGCTGTTGACCGCGTAGAGCTCGTTGGCGCGGTCGAAGTTCGTGTCGAACCCGTTCATCACCATCACGAGCTCGTCGGCGTCCTCGCGCCCCTCGGCCGGGTCGACGATGAACGTGCCGTAGAGCCCCTTGGCGATGTGCTCGGCCAGCGGCCGCACGTGGCAGTGGTAGAGGTGCACGCCGGCGGGGGTCGCGTCGAACTCGTAGACGGTCCGCCCGCCGGGGGCGATCTCGCCGTCGCCAAGGCCCGCGACGCCGTCCATGGCCGCCGGGTGGATGCCGTGGAAGTGGATCGTGTGCGGGTGCGCGGAGCCGTTGACGAAGGTGATGCGCAGCAGCTCGCCCTCCCGGGCGCGCAGCGTGGGGCCGGGGATGCGGCCGTTGTAGGTCCAGGCCGCGAAGCGCACGCCCGGAGCCAGCTCGACCTCGCGGTCGCCCGCGATGAGCGTCCACTCGCGCACGACCCGGCCGCTGGGCAGGCGCCGCGTCCGGCCCCAGTCGAAGTCGCGCAGCACCTCGTGCGGGTCGAAGCCGTTGCCCTCGTGGTCGACGTCGCCGCCGCGGAACGCCGCGTGGCCGCCGTGGCCGGCGATCCCTGCGCCGCTCCCGCCGCCGTGGCCGTTCGCGTCCGCCGGGGCGTGCCCCGCGTGCTGCGCGCCGGCCGACCCCTGGCCCAGCGCGACGGCGCCGAGCCCCACCACCGGCGCGGTTGAGGCGATCAGGCGACGCCGGGTCAGTCCCACCATGAGCGGGATTATGGCATGCCGAAACCTCGGTTCGTACCTACTCGATCTGGCCCGCGGTCGAGAACCGCGGGGCGAAGGCCTGCGCGACCACCGGGGGCTCGTCGACGATGCCCGTCCTGGCCTCCCACCGCGCCCAGGTCTCCAGGCGCGCCGGGTCGAGCTCGCCGTAGGTCCGTGCACCCGCGGTGAAGGCGGGGGAGACCGCGTCGAGCTCGCGCTCGAGCTGGTCGCGGCCGAGGTCCGGCTCCTCCTCGGTCAGCGCGCCGATGCCGGCCTCCGGGTCGCCGAGCACCTCGCGGTAGCCGCGGCGCAGGCTGCCCACGACGGCGCGCACGAGCTCCGGGTCGTCCTGGATGGTCGTGCGGGCGACGGCGAGCACGAGCTCCGGGTAGGACGGGGCGCCGAGCTCGTCGACGCGGAACTCCTTGATGCCGGGCCGGCGCGCGCGCAGCTCGACCCCCTCGACGTTCCAGAAGGCGGTGACCGCCGCGACCCGGCGCGAGAGCAGCGCCGGCACCGCGTTGAAGCCGATCTCCGTGCGGCGGACCCTGTCCGGATCGCCGCCGGCGCCCGCGACGACGGAGTCGAGCACCGCGACGTCGCTGGGCAGGCCGGTGACCCCGACGCGCCGGCCCTCGAGGTCGCGCGGCGTCCGGATCGACGGCTGCGCGAGCACCGCGGCGAGCGGGCGCTGCACGAGCGCCATGACGCCGACGACGTCGCGCCCGCGGGCCCGCGCAAGGGCGAGGTCGTGGATGTCGAGCACCGCGAAGTCGGCGCGGCCGCTGAGCAGCTGGGCGACGCCGTCGGTGGACGAGCCGGGGACCTCGACGTCGAGGTCGACGCCCTCGGCGCCGTCGAAGTCCCGCGCCGTCGCGAGGTAGATCCCGGCGTGGACGGCGTTGGGCTGGAAGTCCAGCAGCAGCGTCGCCTCGTCCTGGTCGGGACCGGCCCCGCCACCGGTGAGCGAGCAGCCGGCGAGGCCCAGCACGCAGGCCAGCAGCAGGGGCAAGGCGGCGGCGCGGCGCATCGCCGCCAGACACTACGGGTGGTCCAGCGGACGTCGTTGTCTGGAGTCCTTCCAGATCAGGATCGGTTCCGCTAGGGTCGACGGCGGTGCTGGTCGAGCACGTCGAAGACGCCCTGCGCGGCGCGGGACTCCGGGTCACGGGCCCGCGGGTCGCCGTGCTGCGCGTCCTCGCCGAGGCCGACGACCACCCCCGCATCGACCAGGTCATCGAGCGCGTCCGCGCGTCCGGCGTGAGCATCTCCACGCAGGCCGCCTACGACGTCTGCGAGGCGCTCACGGGCGCCTCGCTGGCGCGCCGCATCGACCTGGGACGTTCACCGGCCCGCTACGAGGCGCGCGTCGGCGACAACCACCATCACCTCGTCTGCCGCTCCTGCGGCGCGACCGTCGACGTCGACTGTGCCACCGGCTCGGCGCCCTGCCTGGCGCCGGGCGCGGACCACGGCTTCGCCGTCGAGGAGGCGGAGGTGACCTTCTGGGGCACCTGCCCCGACTGCCGAGAAGCATCGACAACCACCGAGGAGAGGTCTCTCACCCCATGACCGACGTCTCGAGCCAGGGCTCGCCCGGCGGCGACGACCGCCCCATCCTGACCAACCGCCAGGGCCACCCGGTCTACGACAACCAGAACCAGCGGACGGTCGGCGCCCGCGGCCCGGCCACGCTCGAGAACTACCAGTTCCTCGAGAAGATCAGCCACTTCGACCGCGAGCGGATCCCCGAGCGCGTCGTCCACGCCCGCGGCACCACGGCGTTCGGCACGTTCACCGCCTACGGCAAGGTCGGCGACGAGCCGATCGCGAAGTACACCCGCGCGAAGGTCCTCCAGGAGGGCGCCGAGTGCGAGGTCGCCGTGCGCTTCTCGACGGTGGCCGGCGGCCGTGACTCCTCGGAGGCCGTGCGCGATCCGCGCGGCTTCGCGGTGAAGTTCTACACCGAGGACGGCAACTGGGACCTGGTCGGCAACAACCTCGGCGTCTTCTTCATCCGCGACGCCATCAAGTTCCCCGACTTCATCCACTCCCAGAAGCCGGACCCGGTCTCCTTCGACCGCCAGGTCGCCAACCGCGTCTTCGACTTCATCAGCCAGACGCCCGAGTCCATGCACATGGTCTCGCTGGTCTTCGGCCCGCGCGGCATCCCGGCCTCCTACCGCCACATGCAGGGCTTCGGCGTCAACACCTACAAGTGGGTGAACGCCGAGGGCGAGACGAAGCTCGTCAAGTACCACTGGTACCCCAAGCAGGGCGTGAGGTCCTGGACCGAGGCCGACGCCGCGGTCAAGCAGGCCGAGGAGCTGGGCTGCCACACCAAGGACCTCTTCGAGGCCATCCAGCGCGGCGACTACCCCGAGTGGGAGCTCAACGTCCAGATCATGGACGACCACGACCACCCGGAGCTCGACTTCGACCCGCTCGACGACACGAAGGTCTGGCCCGAGGAGCTCTTCCCGGTCCGCCCGGTCGGCAAGATGGTCCTGAACCGCAACGCCGAGAACTTCTTCGCCGAGAACGAGCAGATCGCGTTCGGCACCGGCGTCCTGGTCGACGGCCTGGACTTCTCCGACGACAAGATGCTCGTCGGGCGCACGTTCTCCTACTCGGACACGCAGCGCTACCGGGTCGGGCCGAACTACCTCCAGCTGCCGGTCAACTCGCCCAAGGGCGTCAAGGGCGGCCGGCCCTACACCAACCAGCGCGACGGGCAGATGACGTACTACGTCGACAGCTCGGGCGCCAACCCGTCGGTGAACTACGAGCCCTCGATCACGGGCGGCCTGCGCGAGGCGCAGTACCCGACCCACGACGAGCAGGGCCCGGTCATCGAGGGGCGCCTCACCCGCAAGCGCATCCCGCGCACGAACGACTACGCGCAGGCCGGCGAGCGCTACCAGCTCTCCGAGCAGTGGGAGAAGGACGACCTGGTCGCCAACCTGTCGGGCCTGCTGGCCCAGTGCGACCGGCCGATCCAGGAGCGCATGGTCTGGCACCTGCTCATGTGCGACGACGAGCTGGGCCTGCGCGTCGGCGAGGGCATCGGCATCGGCGTCGACGACGTCAAGGACCTGCCGCCGCTGCAGACCCAGACGC
The DNA here is from genome assembly GCF_017084525.1 of Conexibacter sp. SYSU D00693. Classification (GTDB taxonomy): domain Bacteria; phylum Actinomycetota; class Thermoleophilia; order Solirubrobacterales; family Solirubrobacteraceae; genus Baekduia. The sequence continues at coordinate 1,431,731 of NZ_CP070950.1, read as the reverse complement.
TCTCCGAGGAGGAGGAGCGTCGCCGGCAGAACCTCGGCAGCAACGGCCCGCGCGACGTCGAGGGCCACCAGATGACCCACTGCGTGCCCAACGAGCGCGAGGTGCTGGCCCAGGACCAGCGCGAGCCCGCCGCGGTCTAGCGGGAAGCCACAAGGGGCGGGCGGCGCACGGCGGTACGTTTCCGCTGTGCGCCGCCGCGTCACCTTCTCGCGCAACGTCACGCTCTCGCTGTCGCGGACGTGCCAGGCCTACTGCAAGTACTGCGCGTTCAAGACCCACAAGGCGCACCTGCACGCGCCGGACGAGGTCGAGGCGTTCCTCGACCGCGCGGCGCGGCGCAACGTCAAGGAGCTGCTCGTCCTCACGGGCGAGCGCCCGGACGTCAACCCGGAGGTCCGCGAGCGCCTCGCCTCGTGGGGCCACGAGGACTTCACCTCCTACGTCGTCTGGGCGTGCGAGCGCGGGCTCGAGCGCGGCCTGCTGCCGCACACCAACCTCGGCGTCCTGCCGCGCGAGGACCTCGCCCGCCTGCGCGAGGTCACGGCGTCGCAGGGGCTGATGCTGGAGTCGGTCAACCCCGACCTCGTCGCCCACCAGGGCTCGCCGACGAAGCACCCCGAGCGCCGGCTCGAGACGATCCGCTGGGCGGGGGAGCTGCGCATCCCCTTCACCTCGGGGATCCTCGTCGGCATCGGCGAGTCGCCCGAGGACCGGCGCGGCGCGCTGCGGGCGCTGGCCGAGGTCCACGCCGAGTTCGGCCACCTGCAGGAGGTCATCCTCCAGAACTTCGTCCCCCACGACGCCTACTACGGGCGCGAGGTGGCCGACATCGCCGACGCGGCGGCCTCGCGCGCGTGGCGGACGGGCATCTACGAGGTGCCGTTCAAGGAGCTGCCCGCGTGGGCCACGCCGGTGTCGATCGCCGAGATGGAGGACCTGATCCGCTTCTCGCGCGAGGTCATGCCCGACGTCGCCGTGCAGATCCCGCCGAACCTCGCCGACTGGTGGCCCCAGCTCGTGGCCGCGGGCGCCTCGGACCTCGGCGGCCTGAGCGCCAACGGCGACCACATCTCGCCCGAGCACCCGTTCCCGTCGCCCCACCAGGTCCGCAAGCGCCTGGCGCAGGACGGCGTCGCGCTGACCGAGCGCCTCTGCGTGCACGGGCGCTACATCGACCCGGACTGGGTCGCCCAGGGCGTGATGGACGTCATCAAGGCGCGCTTCTGGAGCTTCATCCCGCGCAGCGGCTCCGGGCGGACCGAGGCACCGTTCGCCATCGACGCCGACCTCGTCGCGCCCGCCCTGGAGAAAGCGCGCGACGGCGCGTGGCTCACGAAGGAGGAGGTGACGGCGCTGCTGTGCGAGCGCCGGCCCGAGGCCGTCGAGGAGATCCGCGCCGCGGCCGACGAGCTGCGCGCCTCGCTCAACGGCGACGAGGTGACCTTCGTCGTCAACCGCAACATCAACGTCTCGAACGTCTGCGTCGTCGGCTGCGCCTTCTGCGGCTTCGGCCAGGGGCGCCGCTCGCCCGACGCCTACGAGCACTCCGAGGCCGAGTTCGCGCGGCGGGTGCAGGACGCGCTCGCCTTCGGCGCGACCGAGCTGTGCATCCAGTCGGGCATCCACCCCGACTGGGGCCTGGAGGACTACGAGCGGTGGCTGCGCTTCGCCAAGGAGCTGGCGCCCGACGTCCACCTCCACGCGTACTCGCCGATGGAGGTCGCGCACATGTGCGACGTCTCCGGCCTGGCGCCGCGGGCGGTCTTCGAGCGCCTGCTCGACGCGGGTCTGGGCTCGGTGCCCGGGACCGCGGCCGAGGTGCTCGACGACGGCGTGCGCCAGCGGATCTCGCCCAACAAGCTGCCCGCCGCCCGCTGGGTCGAGGTCCTCGAGGCCGCGCACGCGACCGGCCTGCGCTCGACGTCGACCGTGATGTTCGGCCACGTCGAGGAGCCGTGGGAGCTCGCCGAGCACCTGCGGGTCGTCCGCGAGCTGCAGGAGCGCACCGGCGGCATCACGGAGTTCGTGCCGCTGAGCTTCGTCCCCTACCAGACGCTCCTCGGGCGCACCCACGGCGTCGAGCCGATCTCGCGCGAGGACAACCTCCAGCACACCGCCGTCTTCCGCCTCGCGCTCGGGCGCTCGATCCAGCACCTGCAGGCCTCCTGGGTGAAGATGGGCCTCGACGCCGCCACCGAGGCGCTGCGCTGGGGCGTCGACGACCTCGGCGGGACCCTCATGGAGGAGTCGATCACCCGCATGGCCGGCGGCGAGCACGGCGTGCGCCTCGAGGTCGACGACCTCGTCGGCGCCGCGCACCGCGCCGGGCGTCCCGCGGCCGAGCGCACGACGCTCTACGAGCGCCGCCGCGCCTTCCCGCTCGCCGCGCCGCGGGCCGCCTGACGAGCCGTCGCGCCGCGCGGGTTGGCGCTACGGTCATCGGGTGAGCGAGCAGACGACCGAGGCCATCACCGCCGAGGGCCTGGAGGCCCTGAAGGCGGAGCTCGAGCAGCTCGAGGGCGAGGAGCGCCGCAAGATCGCGGCGCGCATCCAGACGGCCCGCGAGCTCGGCGACCTCTCGGAGAACGCCGAGTACCACGCGGCCAAGGAGGACCAGGGCCACCTCGAGACGAAGATCCTGCGCCTGCAGGAGCGCCTGCGCGGCGCGCGCGTCGTCGAGGCGCCCGAGGACGCGTCGGTCGTGCTCTTCGGCGGGACCGTCGTCGTCGCCGACGAGGAGTCCGGCCGCGAGTCGACCTACACGATCGTGGGGCCGACGGAGGCCGACCTCAAGCAGGGCAAGCTGTCGGCGGAGTCGCCGGTGGCCAAGGCGCTGATGGGCGCCGCGGCGGGCGACGTCGTGGACGTGCCCACGCCGCGCGGCGTGCGCAAGCTGCGCGTCGTGCGCCTCGGCGGCTAGCCGCCGGCGCTACTTCTTGGCCGCGGCGCGGGCCTTGAGGACCTTGATCCGGACCTCGAAGGACGAGTACGCGTTGGGGTAGTTGACGTCGAAGCCCAGGACGTCGCTGGAGCGCGCCATGGTGCGCGGGAGCTTGATCTTCCAGCGGCGGAAGGTCTTCGTCACCGCCCGGCCGGTGCCGGTCCAGGTGATGCGCTCCTCCCCGAGGCCGTCGATGCGCGCGGCGCGCCACGCCAGGTGCGAGACGGTGTGCTTGAACAGCAGGGTGACGTCCTCGCCCTGGCGCACGGTGATGGTCGCGGCGTCCTTGAGCGGGTAGTCCTTCTTCGGGTCCAGCTCGAGGCACTCACCCGTCCCCTGGGCGTTGGGATGGCAGTAGCTGCCGAGCTTCGCCTGCACCGTCTTGCCGCCGTACTGCACGAACATCGAGCGGTAGTCCGGCACGGCGGTCTGCGCGAGCGCGGAGGGCGCGGCGAGGAGGCCGAGGGCGGCCAGCGGGACAGCGGCACGTCGCGTCATCAGTGCGGGAGCATGCCACGTAGACTGCGCCGCCGTGCCAGACGAGCAGCCCGTCTCCATCCTGGGCGGCACCGGCGCGCTGGGCTTCGGGCTCGCGCTGCGCTGGGGCCGTGCGGGGGTCCCGGTCGTCATCGGGTCGCGGGACGCCGACCGCGCGGCGGACGCCGCCCGCAAGGCCGCGGAGCTGGTCCCCGAGGGCTCCTTCGAGGGCTTGGGCAACGCGGAGGCCGCGCAGCGCGCGCAGACCGTCCTGCTCACCGTCCCGTTCCGCTCGCAGTCCGAGACGCTCACGAACCTCAAGGAGGTGCTCCAGGAGGGGCAGCTCCTCGTGGACGCCACCGTGCCGCTCGCGGCCGCCGTCAGCGGCAAGGCGACGCGGACGCTCGGCGTCTGGCAGGGCTCCGCGGCCCAGCAGGCCCAGGAGATGGCGCCCGACGGCGTGCGGGTGGTCAGCGCGCTGCACACCGTGGCGGCCTCGGTCCTGCGCGACCTCGACGCGACGCTCGACGAGGACATCCTCGTGTGCGGCGACCGCAAGGCCGACAAGGGACCCGTGATGGAGCTCGTCGAGCGCATCCCTGGCCTGCGCTGCGTCGACTGCGGCAAGCTGGAGATGGCGCGGCTGACCGAGCAGCTGACGCCGCTGCTCATCGGCATCAACGTCCGCTACAAGACCCACGCGGGCATCAAGATCACGGGCCTGTGAGCCGGCCGGTCGTGGTGCTCGCCGGAGGGACCGGCGGGGCGAAGCTCGCCCGCGGGATGCTCGACGTCGTCGGGGAGGACCTCGTCGTCGTCGCCAACACCGGCGACGACGTGGAGCTCTACGGCGGCTACGTCGCGCCCGATCCCGACCTCGTCACGTTCTGGCTGGCCGACCGCATCGACGCGCGGGGCTGGGGGCTGGAGGGCGACACGTTCCACGTCATGGACGGGCTGCGCGAGCTCGGCGAGGAGGTCTGGTTCAACCTCGGCGACCGTGACCTGGCCGTCTGCCTGCTGCGCGCGCGGCGGCTGGCCGAGGGCGCGCGTCTCACGGAGGCGATCGGCGAGGTCGCGGCCTCGCTGGGCGTCCGCGCGCGGGTCCTGCCGATGAGCGACGCGCCCGTGCGCACGCGCGTCAAGGCGCGCGACGCGTGGCACGACTTCCAGGCCTTCATGATCCGCGAGGGTGCCCGCGGCCCGGTGCAGGACGTGGCGTGGGACGGCCTGGACGACGCCGCCCCGCCGCCCGAGGTCCTCGACGCTCTGGCGAGTGCGCGGGCGATCGTCATCGGCCCGTCCAACCCCGTCATCTCGATCCGCCCCATCCTCGAGGTCCCCGGCATGGTCGACGCCCTGCGCGCCTCCGAGGCCAAGGTCGTCTGCGTCTCGCCGCTGGTGGGCGGCGAGGTGGTGAAGGGCCCGACCGGGCCGTTCATGGCCTGGGCGGGCTTCTCGCTGGACGCCGCGGGCGTCGTCGCGTCCTACGGCGGCGCGTCGCTGGTCGACGGGGTGGTCTGCGACGAGGCCGACGCCGGGCACGACCTCCCCGTGCGCCAGATCGACACGCTCATGGCCGACGCCGACGCGCGCCGCCGCGTGGCCGCCTCGGCGCTCGAGTTCGCGGAGGCGCTGGCGGCATGAGCCAGACGATCGCGGTCCTCCCGGTCAAGCGCTTCGGCGCCGCCAAGCAGCGGCTGTTCACCGACGGGATGTCGGAGGGCACGAAGCGGGCGCTGGCCGAGGCGATGGTGACCGACGTCCTCATCGCCCTGCGGCGCTCCAAGCGCATCGACACCACGCTGGTCGTGACGGGCGAGCCGGCGGCCGAGGCGCTCGCCGGCGGCTACGACGCCTCCGTGGTCGCCGACCCGTCGGACGACGGCCACTCCGCGGCGGCGCTGCGCGGGGTGAAGGCGGCGATCATGCTCGGCGCCGAGCGCGTGGTCCTGCTGCCCGGCGACTGCCCGGCACTCGTGCCGGCCGAGCTCGACGACCTCGTCGCGCGGGCCGGGCAGGGCCCGGAGGTGCTCGTGGTCCCGGACCGCCACGGGACGGGCACCAACGCGCTCGTGCTGACGCCGCCCGGCGTCATGGAGCCGTCGTTCGGCCCGGGCTCGCGCGAGCGCCACGAGGACCTGGCGGCGCGCGCGGGGGCGCGGTCGGAGGTCGTCGAGGTGCCGTCGCTCATGCTCGACGTCGACACGCTTGAGGACCTCGGCGCGCTGCGCGAGGCGCTCGCCCGCGTGCACGGCAACGCCGCGAACACGCGCGGCCTGCTCGCCCGCTTCGCGCGGGTCGCGCCGCCGCCGCCCACACCGCCGGAGTGACGGTGCTGCGCGGGCGGGCGCTCGAGGGGCTGCCAGAGGTCCGCGCGGGCGACGACCTGGCCGCGCTCCTGGCCGCCGCCCGCGGTGGGGAGGGGTTCGGGCCCGGCGAGGTGCTCGTCGTCGCGCACAAGGTCGTCTCGAAGGCGGAGGGCCGCGTCGTCGCACTGTCCGGCATCGAGCCCTCGCCGCGGGCGCTGGACGTCGCGGCGGCCCACGACAAGGACCCGCGCCACGTGGAGGTCGTCCTGCGCGAGACCGCGGAGCTCGTCCGCGAGCGCCCGGGCGTCCTCATCTGCCGCACCCACCACGGCTTCGTGTGCGCCAACGCGGGCGTCGACGGCTCCAACGCGGGGGCGGAGGGGCACGTCGTCCTGCTGCCGCGCGATCCCGACGCGAGCGCCCGCGCGCTGCGCGCGGCGCTGCCGGGCCGGCCGGCGGTCGTCGTCGCCGACTCCTTCGGCCGCGCCTGGCGCCACGGGCAGTGCGACGTCGCCATCGGCGTCGCGGGCCTCGCACCGCTCGAGGACTGGCGGGGGCGGTCGGACGCGGACGGTCGCGAGCTCAAGGCCACCTGGATCGCCGTCGCCGACCAGGCCGCCGCAGCCGCCGACCTGGCCCGCGCCGGCAAGGACGGGCGCACCCCCGCCGTCGTCCTCCAGGGCCTCGAGCGCTGGGTCACCGACGACGATGGCCCCGGCGCCGCCGCCCTCCTGCGCCCGAAGGACGAAGACCTCTTCGCCTAGGGGTGGAAGGTGCCAGGCACCTTTCACCTGCTCTCAGCGGGCGGGGGTGGAAAGTACCTGGCACTTTTCACCTGCGCCGGGCGCGGGGTGGAAGGTGCCTGGCACTTTTCACCTGCGGCGGGCGTGGACCTGGTCGAGCCAGCCGCGGATGCGGTCGTGGTGCGGGGCCCAGGCCTGCCAGGTCGTGCGGGCCCAGGCGAGGACGGCCTCACGGTGCTCGTCGGGGTCACGGTCGAGGACGTCGACGACGGTCATGCCGTAGTGGCCGGGTGGGTCGAGCCACTCGAGGCCGTCGGGCGCCCGGCGCGCCGCCTCGCGCAGGACCCGGAGCCGGCGCTCCTCGTCGCCGCCGCGCTCGAGCTGGTCGCCGAGGGCCATGAGGTGCAGCGCCAGCGACTGGGTGGTCCGCCGCTCGGGCTTGCCGGGGTGCTGGACCGCGTAGGTGTCGACCGACAGGCCGTGGGCCTGCCACGGCTGCAGCTGCTGGTACTCGCGCGCCAGCAGCTCGCCGTGGCGCAGCCAGCACGCGGGGGAGGCGCCGACGTACGCGTGCGTCGGGCCGCCGGCCGCCGGCAGGACGGCGCCGCAGCCCGGGCACGCGCTGGTCGGGGCGTCCTGCCCGCCGGCCATCGGCGCTCAGCGCCCGGCGAAGACCGGCTGGCGCTTGGCCATGAACGCCTGCGCGGCCTCGGCGAAGTCCTCGGAGGCGACGCAGATCTCCTGCGCGGTGACCTCCTGCTCGAGCGTCGTACTCAGCGCCGGGCGCGCGCTGGCGTCCATGACGCGCTTGGCCAGCCCGACGGCGATCGGCGCGCACTGCAGCAGCTCGTCGACCAGCGCGCCGACGGCGTCGTCGAGCCCGTCGGCCGGCGCGGTGCGCGTGATGAGCCCGATGCGCTCGCCCTCCTCGGCCGGGATGAGCTTGCCGGTCATGATCAGCTCCTTCGCGCGGCCCAGGCCGACCAGGGCCGGCAGGCGCGACGACCCCCCGACGTCCGGGATGAGACCCAGGCGCACCTCGGGCAGGCCGACGAGCGCGTCGGCCGACGCCACGCGGAAGTCGCAACCCAGCGCGACCTCGAGCGCGCCGCCGATGCAGCCGCCCTGGATCTGGCAGATGACCGGCTTGGTCATCCGCTCGGCGGTGTTCGGCACGTCGAGGAAGAGCTCGCGGAAGTGGCGCAGCTGGGAGCGGCCGCCGCCGCCGGCGCCGGCGGCGAGCTCGGTGAGGTCGACGCCGGAGGAGAACATCGGCCCCTCGCCGCGCAGGACGACGACGTGGACGTCCGGGTCGGCGGCCGCCTGGACCAGGGCCTCCTTGGCCGCGAGCAGCAGCTCGGCGTTCATCGCGTTGCGCTTCTCGGCGCGGTTGAGGACCACGTGGCGCACGCGGCCGCGGTCCTCGGTCAGGACGATGCTCATGGGCGGGACCCTACTCCGCGGCTGGTGCTCCGCCGACGTGGTTAGGGTCCCGCGAGCGATGGCCTCGCCCGTGCTCGCCGCCCTCCGCGTCCAGCCGTTCCGCGGCGACACCGTGGCCGCGGGCGCGGTGGTCCTCGCGACGCTCGTCGCGCTGCTCGACGCGCGCGACGACTGGGCCGACGGCGTCCAGCTCGCCGTCGCCGCGGCGGCCGGGCTCTTCGTCGCGGCGGTCGCCGTGCTGTCGCCCGTCGAGGGGCGCGACCCGCGCGTCTACCAGACGGTCCTCTTCGTCACGACCGTCGTGCTCGTCGCGCTCACCGTCTTCCGCGTCGCGGAGCTCCTCGAGGCCGAGGGCGCCGGCGCCGTCACCTGGCAGGCCGTCGCGATCGCCGCCCCCGCGACGTGGTTCGCGCGCAAGCGCGGCTCGGGGACCTGCGCGCTGCTCGCCGCGACGGCGGGCGGCATCGCGGTGCTCGCGGCGGTCGACTGGCTCCTCGGCTGGGACTCCGCCAACGCGATCCGCTGGATGCTCCTGCTGCTGACCGCCGTCTTCGCGCTGAGCGCCGTGACCGTCCGCGATCGCCGACCGCGCAGCGCGGCGATGCTCGCGGTCGCCGGCGGCTTCTCGACGCTGGGGATCGCCGCGACGTTCGTCGTCGAGCTCCTGGTCGCCGGGATCTTCGCGGGCTTCGCCGACGTCGAGCACTTCGCCGAGCAAGGAGGAGGCAGCTTCCTGATCGGGGGGCCTGCCTTCGACGGCACCGGCACCGGCTGGATCCTCCTCGTCCTCGCCGCCGGCTTCGGCCTCTGCGCGTACTCGGGCGTGGAGCGCCAACCCGGGCCGGCCTACGTCGGAGTCGCCAATCTCGTCGCCTTCCTCGTCCTCGCCGCCGACGACGGTTCGCTCGTGGGCTGGCCGCTCGTGCTGGCGCTCGGCGCGGGGGCGCTGCTCGTCATCGGGCTGCGGCCCGCGCGGCCGCTGCCCCCGCCGCCCGAGGCGACCGGTCCGGCACCGCCGAACCTGCCGCTTCCCGGGCCGAGCGAGCTCTAGCGCGACGCCGGCGGCAGCCAGCCACCGTCGCCGCCCCCGCGCTTGGGCTCCTCGCCGAAGGCCGCGCCGGCGTCGGCGTCCTGGCCCGGCACGCCCGGGAGGGCCGTCGTCGTGGCCGGCGCCTCGGGCGCCGGCGCAGGGCCCACCGCCGCGGGCACCGGCGCCGGCGCGGTCGCCGGTGCGGAGGACGGCAGCGCCCCGCGGGCCCGCGGCTCCAGGCGCAGCTCCGGCTCGATCGGCGGCCAGCGATCGGTCAGCAGCGCGTAGAACGAGTAGTACTGGAGGTTCGAGGCGAGGCCCATGTGGATCGCCTTCTGCAGGCCCTCGGGCTGGCGGCCGGTGACGAGGATCGCGAACCACGACCCGATCGCCGCCAGGTAGGCGACGACCATGTACGCGAAGTTCAGGATCCCCCACGGGATCGCCAGGAAGTAGCGCAGCAGCGCCTTCCAGCGCGAGGCCTCGGGCGCCGGCTCCTCCGGGCCGACGACGCGCACCGGGAAGTCGGGCCCGGGGTCGAGGCTGAAGGGCGGGTAGCGATCGGTCGCCAGCAGCATGTAGGCGCCCAGGCGGATCGACCACCGCACGGTGCCGAGCACGAACCGGTGAGCGCCCGGGATCGACCGTCCCGCGAAGACCTGGCTGAACCACATCGCGATGACGGCGAAGACCGAGACCAGGCCGACCACGGCGATCGCGACGACGTGCGGGATCGCGAGGAGGAAGCGGAAGAACGTCGTGAGCCGGCTGCGCTTGGGCTCGAAGTCGACCTCGAGCTCGTAGGGGTAGTCGCCCATGCGCGCGACGCTATCCGAGCGTTCGGCCGGCGCCGGGGACGCTGCGGTGAACGGCGCCCTTGACCTCAACCACGCTTGAAGTCCTACGGTCCTGCCCATGGACCTCATCGCCCCCGGCCTGCACCTCACCGCACCGCTGGACCTGGGCTTCGGTCGCGTCCCGCTGCAGGCGCGCGCCGCGCTCCTCGTCCGGCCCGACCACGGAAACGTCCTGCTCTACGGCGCCGCCGCCGCACTGCCGGAGCTCGACGCCGTCCGCGACGTCGGCGGCGTCGCGCGCCAGTACCTCAACCACGCCCACGAGGCGACCGCCGAGGCCGCGCAGCTGCGCGACGCCCTCGGCGCCCCGGTGCACGTCCACGCCGCCGACGCCGACGAGGTCGCGCGGACCGTCAGCGTCGACGCCACGTTCACCGACCGCCACCACGACGGCGACCTGGAGGTCGTGCCCGTGCCCGGCCACACCCCTGGAGCGACGGCCTACGTCTGGGACGACGACGGCCGCCGCGTCCTCTTCACCGGCGACACGCTCTTCGTCCGCGGCGGCCAGTGGGTCGCCGCGCTGCTCGACGGCGTCAGCGACCGCGAGCGCTACGTCGAGAGCCTCCACCTGCTGGCCGCGCTCGAGCCCGACCTGCTCGTGCCGGGCGTCGCGCCCGTGGGCGAGACCGGCGCCTACGCGACCGACCCCGCCGACGCCCGCCGGCGCATCGAGGAGGTCGCCGCCCGGCTCGAGGGCGGCGCCGACCAGTAGCGCGCGCCCTCAGCCGGCGGCGCCGCCCGCGCGCTCGCGCGCCAGCGCCACGAACGGCTCGAGCGCCGCCGGGTTGGCCAGCGAGTCGCGGCTCGCGGCCTTGTCCGGGTCCTGGCCCATGAGGATCCGCTTGACCGGCACCTCGAGGACCTTGCCGCTGAGCGTCCGCGGCACCTCGGCGACGGCGAAGACCTCGTCGGGCACGTGGCGCGGCGAGCAGTCCTCGCGCACGCGCTTGGCCAGGGCCCGGCGCAGGTCGTCGTCGAGCTGCGCGCCCTCGCGCAGCACGACGAATAGCGGCATCCAGTTCTCGCGACCCTCTTGCGGCACGTCGACCACGAGCGCGTCGACGACGTCCTCGACGGCGAGCACCGCGCGGTAGAGCTCGCTCGTGCCCATGCGCACGCCGCCGCGGTTGATGGTCGAGTCGCTGCGCCCGTAGATGATCGCGGTCCCGCGGTCGGTGAGCTCGAGCCAGTCGCCGTGGCGCCAGACGCCCGCGAAGTGCTCGAAGTACGCCTCGCGGAGCTTCGAGCCGTCCTCGTCGCCCCAGAAGGAGACCGGCATCGACGGCATCGGCTGGGCGATCACCAGCTCGCCGACCTCCCCGACCAGCGCCTTGCCGTCCTCGTCCCACGCCTGGACGTCGCAGCCCAGGGAGCGGGCCTGGAGCTCGCCCTCGTAGACCGGCAGGGTGGGGACGCCGCCGACGAACGCCGTGCAGACGTCGGTCCCGCCGCTGGTGGAGAACAGCCAGGTGTCCGCGCCGAGCTGGTCGTAGACCCAGCGGAAGCCCTCGGGCGACAGCGGCGAGCCGGTCGAGCCGACCGCCTGGACCTGGAGGTCGCGCCCGCGCGCGGGCTCGACGCCCTGCTTCATGCAGCCGGCGAGGTACGCCGCGCCGGTGCCGAACGTCGTGATGCCCGTCTCCTCGGCGAGGTCCCACAGCACGTCGCCGCCCGGGTTGCCGTCGAAGAGGACGATCGAGGCCTCGGTCAGCAGCACACCGACCAGGAAGTTCCACATCATCCAGCCGGTCGTCGTGAACCAGAAGACGCGGTCCCCGCGCTGCGCGTCGAGGTGCAGGTGCATCTTCTTGAGGTGCTCGACCAGGATGCCGCCCTGGCCGTGGACGATCGGCTTGGGCAGGCCGGTCGTGCCCGACGAGTAGAGGACCCAGAGCGGGTGGTCGAACGGCACGCGCTCGAACGCGAGCGGTCTGGGACGCAGGAAGCCGTCCTCCCAGCCCGTGCCGTCGAGGTGGCCGAAGCGCACGACCTCGCCGCCGACCTCCGCCGCGATCTGGCGGACCTGCTCGGTGCGGTCGAAGTCCTTGCCGCCGTAGCGGTACCCGTCGACCGCCAGCAGGACCTTCGGGGTGATCTGCGCGAAGCGGTCGATGACCGACCGCGCGCCGAACTCGGGCGCTGCGCTGGACCAGATCGCGCCGAGCGAGGCCGTGGCCAGGAACGCGGCGATCGTGTCGGGGATGTTGGGCAGGTAGGCGGCGACGCGGTCGCCGCGGCCGACCCCGAGCGCCTGGAGGCCGGCCCGGACCTCCGCCACGCGCGTGCGCAGCTCGCCCCACGTCATCGCGGCCGCGGGCCGCAGCTCGGAGGCGTGGCGGATGGCCACGTCGGCGTCGTCGTGGGGCGCCGTGCGCAGCAGGTGCTCGGCGTAGTTGACCTGCGCGCCCGGGAACCACACCGCCCCCGGCATGGCACGGGACGCGAGGACCGCTTCGTAGGTCGAGTCGACGCCGAAGTGCTCCCAGATCGCGGCCCAGAAGCCCTCGAGGTCGTCGACCGACCAGCGCCACAGCGCGTCGTAGTCCTCGGGCAGGCCGCGGGAGCGGGCGAACTGCGTGACCGCCGCGCGCTCGATGCGCTCGGGCGACGGGGTCCAGAGGACGTCGGCGGTCGCGGACATGGCCGCACTCTATGCCTGTGCGTCGCGTCTACGCGCGCGTGCGCGCGAGCAGGCGCTTGGGGCGCCGCGGCCCGCTCGCCGGCCGGGCCGGCTCCGGCTCGGCGGCGCCCAGCTCGGCATCGAGCCGGCGGACGAGGCCGACCGCGAGCTCGACGGTCGCCTGTAGGGCGGCGGGGTCCAGCTCGCCGCCCTGGCGCCTGGTGCCCAGCCGGATCGCCGGCCAGCGCCGCGCCCGGGCGACGCGTGCGGGCGACGTGGTGGCCGACGCCGTGGGGGCGGCCTGGAGGTGGGTCTCCTCCGCCGCCAGGCGCTGTGCCAGCGCCACGAGCTGCGGGTGTGCGGCGAGCGGGACGACGAGCCCCTCGCGCCGCCAGAACCGCGGGGGGCCGCTGCCGCAGTCGCCCAGGTGCAGGACGCAGACCTCCTCGGCCGAGACGCCGGCCCGGCGCAGGCGCTGGAGGTGCGCCGCCATCCCGAGCGCGCCGGCGCCGCACAGGACGACCTCGACCGCGAGGCGTCGCGGAGGGCGCGCGTCGAGCGCCGCCGCGACCGCGAGGGCCGCGGCCGGCCCGGTCGCGGCGCCAGGGGAGGGATCGGGCGGCGCGAAGGCGTGGTCCAGCAGCGCGCCGAAGGCGACGACGAGCCCGATCGTCGGCACGAGCTGCGCGGGACCGAGCCAGTCGTCGTCGACGTCCTGGCTGCGCAGCGCGCAGAACACGGCGACGCCGAGCAGCGACCACGCGACGACGCGGACGGCGCCGGGGACGCCGGTGAGCGCGCCGCGGCGGGGCGCGTCGGTCGAGGCGGTGACCAGGAGCGTCACGCGGCGGCCGGCGGCGCGCGCGGGGGAGACCACGAGCTGCGTCGCGCGCTCGCGCGTGAGGCGGCGCAGGACGCCGGCACCGGCGAGCTCGAGGACGAGCAGGACGAGGGACGCGAGGGCGATCCACAGGGCCGTCCGGGCGTGGTCGACGCTGACGACGGACGCGGCGATGCCGCCGACGGCGACCGCCGCGTACGGCGCCGCCCACTGCGGGCGGACCCACAGCGTCTCGACGCGCGCCTCACGCCCGTGGGCCCACAGCTCGCGGGCCAGGCGCTTGGCCGCGCGGCGCTCGGCGTCGGTCCCGGCGCCACGCCCCTTGGCGCTGGCCAGCTCGCGCGCCAGCTCGGCTGGCGCCGTCGTCTCCCTCGTCGCCCGGCGGATGGCGGGACGGTAGCGTCCGGGCCCGACCATGACCGCCACCACCAGCACGGCCGACCTCCTCTTCGCGGGCGCCGCCCGCCAGGCCCAGGCGGTCGCCGACGGCGAGGTCACGAGCGTCGAGCTGGTCCGGGCGACGCTCGACCGCATCGCCGAGCGCAACCCGCGGCTCAACGCGTTCCGGGTCGTCCTGGGCGAGGAGGCGCTCGCCGAGGCGGCGGCGGCCGACGAGCGTCGCGCGGCGGGCGAGGGCGGGGTGCTCAACGGCGTCCCGGTGGCGATCAAGGACGACGCGGACGTCGCGGGGCTCGACACCTGCCACGGGACGGCGACGTCGCGTGGGCGCGCCGTGGTGGATGCCGACGTCGTGGCGCGGCTGCGCGCGGCCGGGGCCGTCGTGGTCGGCAAGACGCACATCCCCGAGCTCTCGATGAGCCCGGCGACCGACACGACGACCTACGGGTCGGTCCGCAACCCGTGGGACCTGCGCCGGACGCCTGGCGGCTCGAGCGGCGGCAGCGGCGCGGCGGCGGCCGACGGGCTGTGCGGTGTCGCGCTGGGCTCCGACGGCGCGGGGTCGATCCGCGGGCCGGCGGCGTGGTGCGGGCTCTTCGGCATCAAGCCGACGCGCGATCGCGTTCCCATGACGCCCGACGCCGCCGACGGCTGGCAGGGCATGGCCCACCGCGGCCCGCTGGCGCGGACGGTGCTCGACGCGGCGCTCTTCCTCGACGCGACGGTCGACGACGCGCCGCTGGAGGACGGCGGGTTCGCTGCGGCCGTGCGCGCGGCCGACCCGGGGCGGCTGCGCATCGCGGTCTCCACGAAGGTCCCGGTCGGGGTGGTGGCGCCGCTGGGGCGCGAGGAGCGCGAGGCGCTGCGGGGCACCGCGCAGCGGCTGCGCGCCCTCGGCCACGACGTCGTCGAGCGCGACCCGGACTTCCCGCCGTCGTTCTGGGCAGCGGCGTACACGCGCGTGCTGCGCGGCATCGCCGACCAGGCGCGCGACGAGCTCGACGACCCCGCGGTCCTCGAGCCGCGGTCGCGCAACGTGGCGGCGATCGGCGCGCGGATCCCCGACGCCGCGGTGCGCTGGGCGCGCGGCGCCGAGGACGGGATCGCCCGGCGCATCGAGGCCCTGTGGGACGACGTGGACGTCCTGCTCACCCCGTCGTGCGCCGATGGTCCCTACACCGCCGGGACGTTCACCCAGCACGGCACCGCCTGGTGGCTGGCCTTCGCCGCGCGGCGCATCCCGTACTTCGCGCCGTACAACCTCACCGGCCAGCCGGCGGCGTCGGTCCCGGCGGGCTTCGACGACGACGGCCTGCCGCTGGGCGTGCAGCTCGTCGGCCGCCCGCGCGACGAGGCGACGGTCCTCGCCCTCGCCGCGCAGCTCGAGCAGACCCACCCCTGGGCGCAGCGCCGCCCGGGTGGTCGCGCGTGACGGGCGACGAGCTCGCCGCCGTCGCCGAGGAGGCCGCTCGCGCCGCGGGCGACGTCCTCGTCGCGCGCTTCGGGCGCGAGCGCGCGCTGGCGACGAAGAGCACGCCGACGGACGTCGTCAGCGAGGCCGACCTCGCCGCGGAGCGCGCGATCCGCGAGGTCCTCGCGGCCCGCGTGCCGGACGACGGGATCCTGGGGGAGGAGGGCGACGACGTCGAGGGAACGACCGGCCGGCGCTGGGTCGTCGATCCGCTCGACGGGACGGTGAACTTCCTCTTCGGGCTGCCGCAGTGGTGCGTGAGCGTCGCGTGCGAGTCGACCGCGGACGGCGGTGGCGTGCTGGTGGGCGTGGTCTGGGACCCGGTGCGCGGCGACCTCTTCCGCGCGACGGCCGAGGGCGTCGCGACGCTCGGCGGCGAGGCGCTGGAGGGCTCGTCCCAGGACGAGCTCTCGCAGGCCCTCGTCGCCACGGGCTTCGGCTACGACGCCGCTCAGCGCGGGCGCCAGGCCGAGCTCGTGACACGGGTGATCCAGCGCGTGCGCGACGTGCGCCGCATGGGCTCGGCGGCGCTCGACCTCGCCTGGACCGCTGCCGGCCGCTACGACGCGTACTTCGAGCACGGGGTCAAGGCCTGGGACACCCGCGCGGGCGAGCTGCTGTGCGCGCGTGCGGGCCTGGAGGTCGTCCGCCTCGACGGCGGCGGCGTCCTGCCGGCGGGGATCCTCGTCGCGCCCCCGGCGCTCGTGGCCGAGCTGCGCGAGCTCGTCGGCCCGTGACCGGCGACGGGCGCTGGAGCACCGCCGCACGCGCGGTGGCCGACGAGCTCTGGGAGGCCCAGCACCGCCACCCCGTCGTCCGCGGGATCGCCGACGGCACGCTGGCGGTCGACCGGCTGGAGCGATGGGTCCGCGAGGACTGGTGCTTCCTCGTCGACTACGCCCGCGTCCTGGCCTTCGCCGCCGGCCGCGCGACGGAGCTCGACGCCGTCGCCCGCTGGGCCGAGGTCGCGCACAGCACGCTGGCCGACGAGCTGCGCCTGCACCGCTCCTACGCCGCCCAGTTCGGGATCACCGAGGACGAGCTGGCCGACCACGCGCCCGGCCGCGCCACCGCCGGCTACACCGACTTCCTCCTGCGCTGCGCCGTCGCCGAGCCCTACGAGGTCCTCGTCGCCGCACTGCTGCCGTGCATGTGGGGCTTCAGCGAGATCGGCCTGCGCCTGGCCGCCGAGGGCGCGGCGCCCGAGGACGAGCGCTACCGCGCGTGGATCGGCTCCTACGCCGACGAGGGCTTCGCCGCGCTCGCGGCCTGGTGCCGGGACGAGGCGGATCGCGCCGCCTCACGCGTCGACGACGCAGCGCGTGCGGCGATGACGCGGGCGTTCCTGCGCTGCAGCGAGCACGAGCTGGCCTTCTGGGACCAGGTGCTCCAGGACGGCTAGGCCGTCAGCGCAGCGGCGGGCCGACGACGCGCATCCCGACCGGCTCGCCGAGCCGGCCGAACGCCTGCGGTCCCAGCTCCTCGGGCGTGAGCTGCGCGAAGCCGTCGAAGAACGGCTCCATCCCGGCGGGCGTGAAGAGCACGAGGATCCGCGCCGGGGTCGACCCGGCGTTCTGGAAGCAGTGCGGCACTCCGCGCGGGACGAACACGAAGCTCCCCGCCGGCGCGCTCGTGACCTCCTCGCCGAGCTGGAAGCGCAGCTCGCCCTCGAGCACGTGCCACGCCTCGTCCTGCGCGTCGTGGGTGTGGAGCGGCGGACCGTCGCCGGGGGCGACGACGTTCTCGAGGGCCGTCAGGCGCCCGCCGGTCTGCTGGCCGCGGACCTTGAACGTCAGCGGCCCACCCGCGGGCCCCTCGATCGTCGTCCCTTCCCCAGGCCCGACGACCACCGACCGTAGCTCGGACATGCGACGAACGTAGACGGCGACCGGCGGTCGCGCCACTCCGACGAGTGGCGTCCATCGGGTGACGGATCGAGGCCACGTCCGCGAGTCGACCGATGGAGTACCCGGGGCGGGATTCGAACCCGCAAGGCCCGAAGGCCAGATCCTTTTGAGGGATCCCTGTAGACCATTCCAGCACCCGGGCTTGACGCGCGGATCGTACCGCGGCCTCCGGGCGAGACTGAGCCCTACGACCGCTCGACCTGCCGCTCCACCTCGACGTTCCACGCCTGCGCGAAGCCGCGCATCGCGAACGCGATGAGGAGGGCCTGGGCCGGGACGATGATCGCCGTGATGGTGCCGAGGACGCCCTCGTCGAGGGTCGGGCTCGTGAAGCCGTCCTTGGTGCGGTCGAACCACTCCGGCGTGGCGACCGCGGCGAAGATGGCCATGATGATCGCGAGGGCCGCGATGACGGGCAGCACGCCGCGGTTCCAGCGGGCGACGTAGTAGGCCATCACGAGGTAGATCGCGAGGTAGGCGAGCTGCACGGGCTTGGCGCCCTCGAGGGCGTCCCAGCCGCCGACCGTGACGATCGCGATGAGGGCGACCGACGCGAGGAGGAGCACGATGACCGTGGCCTTCGTCGCCTTGGAGGCGGCCTTCTCCCGGTTCGGGTGCTCGATGATCACGTCGCGGTTGCGGGCAGCGGCAGCCATCTCGCTGGCGACCTTACAATCCGCGTCCGGCGCTTGCAGCGGTTCTTCGCCCAAGCGACCCGCGGGTGTGGCGGAACTGGCAGACGCGCGAGGTTTAGGTCCTCGTGGCCACCTGGCCGTGGGGGTTCGAGTCCCTCCACCCGCATCGACCGACGGGTGACGCGCCGGCGCCGCCGCTCAGGCGACGTGCGCCGGCCAGGGCAGGGGGAAGAGGTGCCGGTACGGCCGCGCCCGCTCGACGACCCGCGTCACCGACGGGCGCGCGAACAGCCGCTCCTCGTAGGCCGCCAGCGCCGGGTGGGCGTCGCGGTCGAGGCGGTGCAGGACGTCGGCGTAGTGCAGTGCCGGCGCGGCGGCGCAGTCGGCCAGCGAGAACGACGCGCCCGCCAGCCACGGCCCGTCGCTCGCCGCGAGGTGGTCGTCGAGCACGCGGTAGATGCGGTCGAACTGCGCGTGCGCCTGCGCCACGCCGTAGGCGTCGCCCGACCCCTCCGGGCGCAGGACGTCGCCGACGATCGTCTGCATCGGCGTCGCGACGTACCCGTCGATGACGCGGTCCCAGAGCCGGACGCGCAGCGCCGCGTCGTGGTCGAGCGGCACCATCGGCGGAGCGTTGCCGTGGCGGTCGAGGTGCTCGACGACGACGGAGGACTCGGCGACCACCATGCCGTCGTCCTCGAGCACCGGGATGCTCGCCAGCGGCCACAGCGCCTCGAGCGGCGCGCGGTCCTCGACGAGCACCGTCTCGTACGGCACGCCGCGCTCCTCCAGCGCGACGAGCGCCTTCCAGCAGTAGGCCGCGAAGGGGTGCTCGTGCAGGACGACCGTCATGCGACCGCCGACTCGCCGGCGAGGAAGCGCTCGAGCCCGTCGAGGAGCAGGCCGGTGCCGTGCTCGCGCTCCGCGGGGTCCTCCAGGTCGTCGAAGAACGCCCCGTGCTCGCAGAAGACGAGGCGCGTGCCGCCATCATCGGCCGCTCGCACCTCGACCGTCGTGAGCGAGACGGAGATCAGCCGGCCGTCGAGCAGCAGGTCGTAGGCGAAGACGATCCGCTCGCCTTCGACGATGTCGTGGAACCGGCTGCGGAACTCGTGGAGCACGCCGTCGGTGTCGCGCGCCTTGCTCAGCTCGCCGCCGCCGACCCGGAAGTCCAGCGACCACTCCGCGTCGCCCCACTCGTCGGGCGGGGAGAACCAGCGCCGCTTGAGCTCCGGGTCCGACCAGGCGCGGAACGTCTGCGCCGGCGACTGGGCGAAGCGCCGCTGGAGGGGGAGTCGTGCTGGCGGATGCTCACGTCGAGCTCCCTTCGTCGTCGGTGGGGAAGGCGCGGTCGAGGACGTCGCCGAGGAGGTCCAGCCGCCGCTCCCAGGTCCGGCGGTGGTGGACGACCCACTCCTCCACCGTGCGCAACCGCGCCGGCTCGAGCCGACAGGTCCGCACGCGGCCGACCTTCTCGGAGCGCACGAGCCCGCTGCGCTGCAGCACGTCGAGGTGCTGCATGACCGACGGCAGCTTCAGCTGCAGGGGCGCGGCGAGCTCGCTCACCGACGCAGGGCCCTCGGCGAGCCGCACGACGATCGCGCGGCGGCTCGGGTCGGCCAGCGCGTGGAAGGCGCGGTCGAGGTCCTCGGTGGTCGTCGTCGACACGGCCGGGACCGTAGCAGACACTTAGGCATCTGCCTAAGTGTCTGCCACGGGTCCCCCGCCGCCTAGCGGACCTTGCCCAGGCGGATCGTCGGCAGCGCCGACTCCGCCTTGCGCAGGCACGTGCGGTACACGCGAGCCGTCCCGACCTTGCGGCCGCTGCGACCCGTCGCGACGACCTGCACGCGGACCGTCGAGGGGGTCCGGCCGCGGAGGTCGACCGTCCACCGCCGAGCCGAGCGCCCCAGGCGCTTGACCGTCTTGCCGTTGACGACGACCCGGAAGGACGTCGGGCGGCTGCCGCGCGGCACGGTCCAGTGGATGGCGAACCGCCGGCGCGACACGCAGGCCGCCGGGACCTTCGCGGGGGCGGGCGACTCGGCGCGCTCGGCCTCGACGACGAGCGTCGGGGCCTCGAGCACCGGGGCGCGCAGCGCGGCCTGGGCCGAACCGACGCCCGGCGCGGTCTGGAAGGCCCGGCCGGCCTGCTGCGGGCTGACCTTCACGCGCAGGGAGATCGTGCGCTCCTGGCCGACGGGCAGGGTCGCCAGACGGCACGTCACCCGACCGCCGCCGATGGTGCACTCGCCGCCCTCGACCGTCGCGCTCTCGTAGACCGCGCCCTCGGGCAGCACGTCCTCGACGGTGACGTCGGTGGCCTCGTTGGGACCGGCGTTGGCGACCTTGAGACGGTAGGACACCTCACGACCGGCGGCCTGCGGCGCACCGTCGGCCTTCACCGACAGCTCGACCGCGGGGGCGATGGTCGCCGTGGCGGTCACCGCGTCGTCGCTGGGGTCGGTGTCGGTCTCGGTCGCGTCGACCGTGGCCTTGACCGGCCGGCTCGCCCCCGCGCCGTCGCGCATCGCGACGAGGCGGACGACCGGCGCGACGGTCTGGCCGACGGCCAGCGTGCCCAGCGCGCAGCGGACCTTGCCGCCCACGACGACGCAGCGCACGTCCGAGCCGGCGGCGTCGAAGCCGAGGCCGGCGGGCAGCGCGACCTCGAGGACGACGTCGTGCGCCTCGGACGGGCCCGTGTTCCCCACCGGGAACGCGGTGTCGGTGCCCTGGCCGATCGTCAGGGCCGGCAGCGCCGCGGTCGGGCCCACGGACAGCTCGGCGCGGCCCGTGACCGTCGACGTGGCGGTCGCCTCGTCGTCGGTGGCGTCGAGCTCGTCGGTCGCCGACGAGGTCGTGCCCCGGGCGGTCACGGCGAGCGTCGAGCCCGCCGTGGCTCCGGCCGGGACCGACCCGCGGACCGTCGCCGTGCGCTGCACGCCGGCGCCCAGGGTGACCGCCGGGCAGGTGGCGACGCCGGAGACGACCGGGCAGGCCGTGCCGTTCCAGAGCTCGACCGTCGGCGACGCGAGCCCGGCGGGGAGCGTCACCGCCAGCGTCGCCGAGGACGTCGACGGGCCGTCGTTGCGCAGGGTCACGTCCCACTGCGCCGCCGTGCCGGCCGTGACCGTCGGCGCGGCGGTGACGCCGGCCATCAGGTCGACCGCGGGACGGACCGCCACGGGGTCGCCGCCCTGGTCGTCGGTCGCGTCCGGGTCGGTCGTCGTGGCGCTCACGGTGAGGCGCGGGTCGGTCGTCAGGCCGGCGAGCGACGAGCCCGGGACGGCGACGAGGGTCACCGTGGCGGTCGCGCCCTTGGCGAGGGTGCCGATGGTGCACGGGCCGGCCGCGGCGCAGCTGCCCTGGCTCGAGGAGACCGAGCCCTGGCGCACCAGGCCGGCCGGGATCGACAGCGCCCCCTCGACGCCCGTCGCCGAGGACGGACCGTCGTTGTGGATCGTGTAGGTCCAGGTCTGCGGCTTGCCCACCCCGGCATCACCGGTGGCGACGGCCGTCACCCGCAGGTCGGCGGTGCTCGAGGCGTTGCCCGGCGAGGTCACCGCGTCGTTGGCGGCGTTGAGGTCCTGGTCGCCGTCGACGGAGGCGTCGACGTCCAGCGTCGTGGCCGACTCGGCGACGTCCACCGTCACGAAGACCTTCGGGAACGACGCCCCCGCGGCCGCGCGGTCCGAGCGCGTGCAGGAGACCGTCGACGACGTCGAGAGGCAGGACCAGCCCGTGCCGGTCACGCCCGTGACCGACAGGCCAGCCGGGAACGTCGCCGCAAGCGTCGTCGTCCCGTGCGTGCCGCCCTGGCCGACGTTGGCCGCGGTCAGCTCGTAGGTCGCCGAGTCGCCACGCGTCAGCGTCCCGTGGGTCGCGCTCACCGCGAGGTCCGGGCGCACGACGACGACGGAGGACGAGCCTTCGCCCTCGAGGTCGAGCCCGGCCATGGTGGTGCCCGAGTAGTCGATCTTCGTCGTGCCGGTGATCGGCGTGCCGGTGGCGATCGCCTCGGGGACCTTCACCTGGAAGGTGATGGTCTTCGTGGCGCCCTCGTTGACGACGCCGAGCGGGAACTTCAGCGTGCCGCCCGTGATCTCGCCGGTGTCGTCGTTGGTCGCGTCGGTGACCGGGGCACCGTCGACCGTCAGCGAGCCCGGGACGTACTGCACGTCGGGGTCGAGGTCCCGCTCGACGACGACGTCCTTGGCGTGGTCGTCGCCCTCGTTCTTGGCGACGATCGTGTAGGTCAGCACGTCGCCCGGCTCGACCTTGCCGCCCGTCGACGGGGCGACCGACTCGGTGGGGAGGAAGCGCGGGGAGCGCAGGTCGGAGACGAAGGTGACGAGGTTCGGGATGTAGCGGTCGCTGTCGGTCTCGAGCGGGATCTGCGCCGAGGTCTGGTTCGGGGCGAGCGCCCCGTCGATGGAGAACTCGTCCGCGTCGAAGCCGAGCTGGTTGACGTAGCCGGGGGTGCGCGACGCCGCCGGGGTGGCGATCGTCGAGTTGAAGGTGTTGTTCAGCGGGTTGGCCGCGTTGGCGAGCTCCGTCGTGCCGACTGAGGCCTGGTCGCCGACGAGGCCGAGGTCGCCCTCGTAGGAGACGAGGCCGAGCTTCGTGGTGAAGGGCGCGGCCTTCGGCGTCTGGAAGCCGTTGACGGTGATGGTCTTCGGGTTGCCGGACGAGACGGGGACGTAGCCCTTGAAGACCGTCAGGTTGTGGGGCTCGAGCGACGGGTGGGCGTAGGTCACGACGAGCGCCCAGCCGGCGTAGCGGTCACCGCCCCGGCCGGCCTGGACGTTGGCCACCGCGTAGACGCCGTCGCCGCCGGCCTGGACCAGCGAGGTGACGTCGGCCACCGCGCCGTAGCGGTCCTGGGAGGACCCGTTGGTCGCGTCGGTGTCGAGCTGCGAGGCGACGACCTGCGTGGTCCCGGCGGGCGTGGTGAACCGCACGCGGTCCTTCAGCGCCGCATCGGGCGCGTCGGCACCGGCGACGCCCGAGACCGTGTCGCCGGCCTTCGTGTTCGCGCCCCAGACGAGCTGCGCGTTGAGGATCGTGCGCCCGGCGAGCAGGCTGAGGGTGGCCGAGCTGCTGTTGAAGGTCGCGCCGTCGCTGTCGACGTCGACGAAGGCCATCGGCCAGTTGTTGTTGTTCAGCGTGCCGGTGCCGTTGCGGGCGTCGGCGCAGCCGGTCGCGCCGGTCGCGCACGACAGCAGGGTGTTGCCGATGACGGCGATGTCGCCCGTCGTGTTCTTCGAGTAGGCGACGTCGAACGGGGTGTCGGCCTGGGCCGGGGCGGCCAGGACGCACAGCAGCAGCGCGCACAGCGCCGCCAGCCTGGGGAGGCGAGACAAGAGAGAGCTCCTTGCGTGGACCCTCTCGATGGTCGGCGCCAGGGCGTCGCAGTTGAGCGGCGGCCCCGCGGTCGGACAGCGGGGCCTTCAGCGCAGCGCGACGAGCGGGGGACCGAGGAATCGAACCTCGAGTTGCGGTTTTGGAGACCGCCGTGTTACCACTACACCAGTCCCCCTGGTGTGCCTCGGATCCTAGCCGCCGGCGTCCGTCGACTGCCCCGTGGCCGCGGTGATGCGGCGCACCGCGGCCTCCGCGTCCT
Organism: Conexibacter sp. SYSU D00693; assembly: GCF_017084525.1. GTDB lineage: Bacteria > Actinomycetota > Thermoleophilia > Solirubrobacterales > Solirubrobacteraceae > Baekduia. The sequence continues at coordinate 1,408,426 of NZ_CP070950.1, read as the reverse complement.
CGACGGCGATGCAGAGGCGGTCCCAGTGGTCGCCCTCGAGCTCGAGGAGGACCGCCGGCTCGCCGGCGTACATCGCCGCGAAGGTGCGCACCTGGCCCTTGCGGAAGCGCCCGAAGGCCAGCCGCCGGGGCAGGAAGGTGCCGCCCAGGCGCCAGCCGACGCGGACCTGCCAGCTGTCGGGGACCACGGTGGCCGAGCGCACGGACGCCAGCGGGACGCTCACCGAGCGCGCCAGCGCCATCACGGCGTGGCGGCCCGAGAACCGCACCACGACGCGCTCGCCCTCGACCTCCAGGGTGGTCATGGCCTCCATGATCGCGCGTCGGGCCCCGATCCCGCCGTCCGGCCCGGACCCTCGCGGTGCTTCTCGCACACCCTCCCCGGGTAGGCGGCGCTGCCATGCGGATCGGACTCGTGCTGGGGGCCGGCGGTGTCGTCGGCGCCTCGTGGCTCGTCGGGGCGCTGGAGGCGCTGGCCGACGAGACCGGGTGGGACCCGGCCTCGGCGGAGCACGTCGTCGGCACCTCGGCGGGCTCGGTCGTCGGCGCGATCGTGGCCGACGGCCTCGCGCCCGCGCTGATGGGCGCCCACCTCCAGGGCCCGGCCGGCGACGACGTCCAGGACGCCGACGACCGCGCCGACGAGCTGGCCGAGCGCGTCGGCGGGCACGAGCTGCGCCTGGCCAGGGCGCTGCCCCCGATCGGCCCCGGCTCGGCGCGCCTGGCGCTGTCGAGCCTCGTGCACCTGCGCCGCCGGCCGCCCGCGATGCTCATGGCGGGCCTGCTGCCGCGCGGCTTCGTCTCCACGGACCCCATCAAGGACCTCGTGCGCGACAAGGTCCGGGGCGCCTGGCCCGAGCACCCGTCCTTCTGGGCCGTCGCTGCGGACTACGGCACGGGCCGGCGCGTGGCCTTCGGCCGTGAGGACGCGCCCGTGGCCGACGTCACCGACGCCGTCGCCGCGTCCTGCGCGATCCCCGGCTTCTACCACCCGGTCAGGGTGGCGGGACGCTCCTACGTCGACGGCGGCATCTGCTCCATGTCGAACCTCGACCTCCTGTGCGGGCGCGGCCTGGACCTCGTCGTCTGCCTCAACCCGACCTCGTCGCTGGCCGAGGCCGCCGGCGGGACGCCGGGCGAGCGCATGGGCGCCCTCATGCGTGCGGCGTCGGGCAAGCGCCTGGGCCACGAGGCGCGCAAGCTGCGCGCGAGGGGCACCGAGGTCCTGCTCGTGCAGCCCAGCGCCGAGGACGTCGCGCTCATGGGCGTCAACCTCATGGCCCACGGCCGCCGCGTCGAGGTCCTCGAGCAGGCCCGGCGCAGCACCGCGCTCGCCGTCCGCGAGCTGCGCCGCGAGGGCGCCCTGCTGCCCGGCAGCAGCCGTCGCCGACGCCTGCGCGCGGTCCCCGCGCCCCAGCGTCGCGCCGCCTGAGCCACGGGTACGCTCCCGGACGTGAGCTGTCACGTCCCGTCGCCGAGCGGGCAGGTGAGGCGCGTCGTGCACCGCCTCCTCGCTGCCCTGGTCGCCGCCCTCGTCCTGCTGCCGGCGCCCGGCGCGCTCGCGCAGGACACGACGACGGTCCCGCCGACGACGCCGGACCCGACGCTCACCGCCCCGGCCGAGACCACGCCCGCCGAGGAGGAGGAGGACCCGGGCGTCACCGTCACGGTCCCCGACGAGGAGAGCGACGACGAGGGCGCGACGGTCACGGTCCCGGACGACCCGGCGCCCGTGACGCCGACGCCGAGCGCCGGCGCCGCGCCCGCCTCCGCGTCCCAGGTGCCCGCGAGCACTCCGACGGGCACGAGCGGCGGGCTGGCGAACACCGGCGCCGAGCCGCTGCCGCTCATCGCCGCGGGCCTCGTCCTGCTCGCGGCCGGCGCGCTGCTCCTGCGCCGCCGCCAGACCTCGTAGCCGCGCCCGCGCCGTAGGGTCCCGGCCCATGGACCCGTCCTCCGTGTTCGCCGACGGCGCGCTCGACGGGCGCGTCTGCCTCGTCACCGGCGGCGGGACGAACCTCGGCCGCGAGGCCGCGACCGAGCTCGCCCGCTGCGGCGCGCACGTCGTCATCGCCGGCCGGCGCGAGGAGGTGCTGCAGGAGGCCGCCGAGCGGATCGGCGAGCGGTGTTCCTGGGTCGTGGGGGACATCCGCACCGACGAGGGCGCCGAGGCGATCGTCGGCGCGGCGCTCGAGCGCCACGGCCGCCTCGACGTCCTCGTCAACAACGCCGGCGGTCAGTACTTCGTCCCCGCCGAGGACATCGCGGCCAAGGGCTGGCAGGCGGTCCAGCGCCTCAACGTGGAGGGGACGCTGCGGATGACGACCGTCGCCGCGCAGCGCGCCTTCCTCCCGCAGCGCTCGGGCAGCGTGGTGAACGTCACGGTCTCCCCGCACCACGGGATGCCGGCGATGGCCCACACCGGCGCGGCGCGGGCCGCCGTCGAGTCGCTGACGCGCGAGCTGGCGGAGCGCTGGGCGGGGGAGGGGATCGCGCTCGTCGCCGCCGCCATCGGCCGCTTCGACACCGAGTCGCTGCGCAAGTACCCGGAGAACATCTGGCGCCAGGCCGCGGCGACCGTCCCGCTCCAGCGCCTGGGCCGCATGGAGGAGTTCGGCTGGCTCGTCGCCCTCCTCGCCTCACCCTTCGGCCGGACCCTCTCGGGCACCGTCGTCACCCTCGACGGCGCCTGCGACAACTGGTGGGGCGCCTGGCCCCCGCGCACCTGGGAGGACGAGACCGGGACCGTCCCGACCGAGCAGCGCCGCCCGGCCCCCTCGCGCTAGCATCCCGCTCAGCTGGCGGGCGAAGTGTTGTGGTTGCACAGGAGCCTTCCAAGCTCTTAGGGCGGGTTCGATTCCCGTCGCCCGCTTGCACCGCGGGGAGTGGCGCAGTCTGGTAGCGCACCCGGCTGGGGGCCGGGCGGTCGCAGGTTCAAATCCTGTCTCCCCGACTCACGGAAGCCCCGACGACGTCGGGGCTTTCGGCGTTCTGGACGGGTTCCGCGACACCGACGGGGTCCAATTCGGGGTCCAATGCGCCTCCGGATCCACGGGGAAGTTCTCTCGGTTGGGCCGACGTAGGGGCATGCACGAACAGCTGCCACTTGAGCCCTCCCGGCGCTTCTCGCGTCCTCCCAGTGACGACGACGAGCTCCTCGATGCGCCCGCTGTCGCTCAGTTGCTGCGAATGACGGTCGCATGGGTCTAGGCCGAGACCCGCGCCGGCCGCCTGCCCCACATCCCGATGGGCCGCTTCTACCGCTACCGCCGCAGCTCGATCGACGAGTGGCTCAGAACACGGGAGCGCAAGTGAGCGGCAAGAGGGCGTACGGAACCGGCTCGCTCTTCACCAAGCACGGCGCCTGGTACGGACGCTGGCGGCTGCCCGACGGCCGCCGCGTGTCGCGGCGCATCGGCCCGGTCCGACCGCCGGGCACCGCCGAGGGCCTCACGCGCCGTGAGGCCGAGGCGCAGCTGCGCAAGATGGTCCTCGCCGAGGAGCAGCGCCCGAGTCCGCCGCCGGCCGCCGCGCGGCAGACCGTCAATGACGCAGCGCTGGCTTTGATCGAGTTCAAACGCGTGCAGGGCGTCAGCAAGAGCAACCTCGGGACGTTGAGCACCGCGCGGCGGCTGCACTTCGGTCCCGAGCTCGGGACGATGCCGCTGCGCAAGGTCCATCGTCGCGACGTCGAAGCCATGAGCGCCGCGCTGCTGGGCCGCGGCCTGTCGCCGAAGACGGTCGCCAACACGCTGAAGGTCCTGCACGGCGTCTTCGAGCACGCCATCGACCTCGAGTGGACCACTGACAACCCGGTCCGACGCGCGGCACGACCGAAGCACGTCCGCGACACCGACCCCGACCTCCGCTTCCTCACCGTCGAGGAGCTGCAGGCTGTGATCCGAGCGATCCCCGACGACGTCGTCGTCCGCGAGCCCAAGCTCTACCGCGCCGGCCGCCGCGGACCGGCGCCGCCACCACCGCCCGACGTCCTCGGACCGGTCGTGCGCGTGATGGTCCTGACCGCTGCGATGACCGGCCTGCGACAAGGTGTGCTGCTCGGCCTGCGCTGGCGCGACGTCGACTGGTCGATCCAGCGCCTCCGCGTCCGGCAGACCTGGCGGCGCACGGAGTTCTCCGGCCGCGGCAAGAGCGACCTCTCGACCCGCCGCTCTGTCCCGCTGGCCGACGACGTCGTCGCTGCCCTGGACGACTGGTCGCGCCGCTCGGCGTACAGCGGCGATGCAGACCTGGTCTTCGCCCACCCGCAGCCCGGCACGCCGCTAGACGGAGCGAAGGTCACGCCAAGTTCCAGCAGGGCTGCCGGGACGCCGGTGTTCACCTCGTCCGCTTTCACGACCTGCGCCACACCTTCGCGACCTGCCTGGCCTCAAGCGGCGTGCCGATGAAGGCGATCCAGCCTTCCTCGGCCACGCCGACTCGAAGACCACCGAGATCTACGCTTACTACGCACCAAGCGAGCACGAGGTCGCCATGGTCAACGACGCGTTCAAGCCCAAGCCGCCGCCGCCGGCTCGCGCCGACGAACGCCCGCGGCTGCCAGGCATCTAGTCCCGCCGCAGCGGCAGGCGACCCTCGAGCCGGTTGACGAGTTTCTCGAGGGTCGCCTGCGTCGCCTCGATCCGCTCGAGCACCTCGACGGCCTCGCGCTCCGAGATCTCCGACCGCGACGCCCGCCGCTTCCGCGCACGCGCCACCTCGAGCTCCACGTACGCCCCAAGTGCCTCGGCCACCGACCGCTCCCCGAGCACGTGCCGCCACTCGGCCCAGGTCTCGTCATCGACGCGCACCCGCGCCGTCTGCCACACCGTCTGCGACGGCGCCGCTACGTTCCGCCGCCTTTCACCCTTGCCCATGCCCCTCTGTCGTGCGAGCCGCCCGAACTTCCCCCTCGACAATCGTCGCGACAACGCAAACGACCAAGACCCGCACACATTTGCACTCGTGTCGACGAGTGAGCATGTACACGGCCGCGTCAGGACGCGACCGCATCGTGCGACTCGATGCGCGACCGCAGAGCCGATAGAAGTGCGACGGCTCGCACACCCGCGGCGAAGACGAATCCGAGGCCGAATGACCGACGTCCGCAACCACGCCAACCTCATCTGGAACATCGCCGAGCTCCTTCGCGGCGACTACAAGCAGGCCCACTACGGCAAGGTCATCTTGCCGCTGGTCGTCATGCGCCGGCTCGACCAGATGATGGAGCCGACCCGCGACGCGTCATCGAGCGCGCCGCCCAGCTGGAGGCCGCCGGCGTGGAGAACCTCGAGCTCGCGCTGCGCTCGGTCGCTGGCATGCAGTTCTTCAGCCGTCACCGGCTCCGCTTCCACCAGCTGCTCGACGACCCGGGCAACATCGCCGACCTGCTGCGCTCGTACATCGACGGCCACTCCGCGCTGGCCCGGCAGGCCATCGACAAGTTCGAGTTCGACGGTCAGATCGACCGCCTCAAGGGGGCCAACCTCCTCTACAAGGTCATCGGCCGAGTCTGCGCGGTCGATCTGCACCCCGACCGGGTCTCCAACGCGGACATGGGGGCGATCTTCGAGGAGCTCATCCGGCGCTTCGCCGAGGCCTCCAACGAGACGGCCGGTGAGCACTACACGCCCCGCGAGGTCGTCCGCCTTATGGTCAACCTCCTCCTGGACGGCGACGACGACGTCCTGCGCCAGCCCGGCGTGCGCCGGCGCGTCTTCGACTGCGCTTGCGGCACCGGCGGGATGCTCTCCGAGCTCGAGGAGCAGATCCACCGCTTCAACCCAGCGGCCGACGTGATGCTCTACGGCCAGGAGCTCAACTCCGAGTCCTACGCCATCTGCCTGGCCGACATGCTCATCAAGGGTCAGGACGCCAGCCACATCGTGCACGGGAACTCGCTCTCGGAGGACGGCCACCGCGGCGAGAAGTTCCATTACGCCATCGCCAACCCGCCGTTCGGCGTTGACTGGTCGAAGGTCGAGGAGGCCGTCCGCGAGGAGCACGAGGCGCAGGGCTTCCACGGGCGCTTCGGCCCCGGCCTCCCGCGCAAGTCGGACGGCCAGCTGCTCTTCCTGCTGCACCTCGTCTCGAAGATGCGCAGCCCCGAGGAGGGCGGCGGGCGCATCGCCATCGTCCACAACGGCTCGCCACTCTTCACCGGCGCCGCCGGCTCGGGGGAGTCGGAGATCCGGCGGTACCTGCTGGAAAACGACCTGCTCGAAGCCATCGTCGCCCTCCCCGAGCAGCTCTTCTACAACACCGGCATCGCCAGCTACGTCTGGCTCATTTCCAATCGCAAGGCCCCCGAGCGCGAGGGGATCGTCCAGCTCATTGACGCGCGCGCCATGTGGGCGAAGATGCGCAAGAGCCTCGGCGAGAAGCGCCGCTTCCTCACCGACGAGCACATCGCCGAGATCACCCGCCTGCACGGCGCCCTGAAGGAGGGCGAGCACGTCAAGCTCGTCCCCGTCGAGCAGTTCGGCTACCGCACCATCACCGTTGACCGGCCGCTGCGCGCCAAGTGGATCCTCGACTCCGCTGCCTGGTCGCCGCTGCCTAAGGACAAGGCCTTTGCGAAGCTCACCGACGACGAACGCGAGCTCGTCTCGCGCGCGATGGTCGAGCTCGGCAACGGCGAGGTACCTGGCGGCGAGGCCGAGCTGAAGAAGGCCGTCAAGGGCATGCTCGAGGACGTCGGCATGGCCAAGCCGGCGGCGGCGCTGATCAAGGCACTCGTCGCGCGGTGCATGGTGCGGGATCCAGAGGCGGAGCCGGTCCTCGATGCCAGGGGCAACTTCGTGCCAGATCCTGAGCAGCGCGACACGGAAACGGTTCCTCTCACCGAGGACGTGCATGACTACCTCGAGAGGGAGGTGCTCCCGTTTGCACCCGACGCCTGGGTGGCGGATGCCGCTGGCAAGATCGGCTACGAAGTTCCGTTCACGCGGCAGTTCTACCGATACCTGCCGCCCCGGGCAGATGCGGAGATCAAGGCGGAGCTACGCGCCCGTGAGATGCGCGTTCGTCAGCTGCTGGAGGACGTGCTGGCATGAAGCGACTCCGCTTCGTCGCACGATTGAACCCCCCGGTGTCGGGCTTCGGGCCAGCCGACCAGGGCGAGGTGGTCTCCTTCCTCCCGTTGGAGTCCGTCTGGAGTGACGAGCGCTTCGACCCCTCGCGCACCGTGGAGTTCTCGGGCGATGTGCAGTCCTACAACGCCGTGTCCGAGGGCGATCTGCTCGTCCCGAAGGTGTCGCCTACCTTCGCCCACGGTCGAACGGCCATCGCGCGCGGCCTCTACGGAGGTCGGGCTCTAGCAACCAGTGAAGTCTTCGTTCTGCGACCTCACGACCGTGACGCAACCCGGTACCTGCAGTACCGGCTACTGGCTGCGGACTTCCTACGGGAGGGTCAGGCCTCCTGGTTCGGCGTGGCCGGGCTCAAGCGCGTGTCGGCTGCGTTCATCAAGGACACGCGGATCCCCGAGACGGCATGGCAGAACCGGGTCGCCATCGCGGATTTCCTTGACGCAGAGACGAGCAGGATTGCTGGAGTCCGCCGAGAGATCGCCGCGCTGCTGCCTGCGAGAGCGTCCTCGTCGGGTCGTGTCTCAGCTCTTCTCGCCGCTAGAGGTGTTGCGCTGTCGTCGGCCGATCCTGAGGACTTTGGGGACTTGCCAGAGGGGTGGAGAGCGCCGCTGCTGGGTCGCGTCCTTCGCCAGTTGACCAACGGCTTCGTCGGGCCGACAAGGGACATCCTCGTCGAGGACGGCGTCCCCTACATCCAGTCGACGCACATCAAGGACGGAAGGATCGACTTCTTCCGTCGACCCTTCTTTGTGACACGGGAATGGCACGACGAGCGGCCGCGCATCAGCCTGCGCGAGGGCGACGTCTTGATCGTGCAGACCGGCAAGCTCGGAGAGACAGCGCTCGTGCCTGCTGGCTTCGGCCCGGCGAGCTGCCACGCGCTGCTGATCGCGAGGGTCGATCCGGTGCTCGTCTCGGCTGAGTACCTGGCAGCGTGGTTTCAGTCGCACGCGGGACGTGCCGCGCTCATGCGGTCGGCCACCGGAGCGCTTCACCCGCATCTTGAGGCCGGTGAGATTCGCAAGGTCCGGATGATGCTTCCGACGAAGGACGTGCAGGCGCTGTTCGTCGAGTGTGCAGATCAGGACCGCGCCGAGCGGGACGCGTTCACTGACGAGCTCGGTGCGCTCGACCGCGAGCTAGAGGAGTACCGCTCGGCGCTCATCACCAAGGCTGTCACTGGCGGGCTCGATCTCGCGAAGTTGAGTGACGCCCGCATGGAGGAGAACATCCACGCCGTGCGCGAGGGCGAGTCGCCGGAGGTGCTCGCGTCATGAGCTCGACCATCCCGTCGGCGGAGAAGGACTTTGAGGGCCTGATCGTCGCTGAGCTCACCGGGTCAGGTGGCTGGGTGACCGGCGACCCGAAGGGCTACCACGCCGAGCTCGGCCTGTACTCCGAGGACGTTGTCGGCTTCCTGGCCGAGACGCAGCCGAAGAAATGGGAGCGGTTGCTGAAGCTGACCGGCGGCGAGACGGCCGCGCGCTCCGCCGTGCTCAAGCGGCTGGCCGCCCAGCTTGACCGGGCCGGCACGGTGGACGTGCTGCGCACGGGCTTTAGCGAGCGCGGCGTCTCCTTCTCGCTGTGCCAGCTGCGGCCGGCGCACGCCATCGACGCCGATGTCGAGGCCCGCTACGCCGCCAACCGACTGCGTGTCGTGCGCCAGGTCCGTTTCGACCCGAAGTCCGGCGAGTCGGTCGACCTCGTCCTGTTCGTCAACGGCGTGCCGACCGCCACCTCCGAGCTGAAGAACCGCTGGACCGGCCAGCAGGTCGAGCACGCGATCAAGCAGTACCGCGAGGACCGCGACCCGAAGAGCACGCTCTTCGCGCGTCGCGCCTTCGTGCACTTCGCCATGGACGCCGAGCTGGCGTTCATGACGACCCGCCTGGAGGGCAAGCGCACGACGTTCCTGCCGTTCAACCAGGGCTCCGGCGGCGCCGGCGAGCCCGGCGGCAAGGGCAACCCCGGCCAGGCCGATAGCCACCCGACCGCCTACGTCTGGCGCGAGGTGTGGGACCGCGACCGCTGGCTCGAGCTCATCCAGAAGTTCGTCCACGTCGAGGCGGCCGACCCGGCCAAGAAGGGCTCGCGCCCGACGATCATCTTCCCCCGCTACCACCAGTGGCACGTCGTCGTGAGCTGCCAGGCCCACGCCCGTGTGCATGGGGCGGGCACGAACTACCTCATCCAGCACTCCGCCGGCTCGGGCAAGACCAAGGAGATCGCCTGGCTGGCGCACGACCTCTCCACGTTGCATCAGGACGACGACGCCAAGGTCTTCGACAAGGTCATCGTCATCACCGACCGCCGTGTCCTGGACCGCCAGCTCCGCGACCAGATCGCCCAGTTCGAGCAGGTCGCCGGCGTCGTGCGCTCCGTGACGCAGGGCTCCTCGGAGCTCAAGGACGCGCTTGGCTCTGAGCAGGCGAAGATCATCACGACGACGCTGCAGAAGTTCCCGTTCGTCCTCAAGGCCCTCGACGACGATGCGCTCAAGCACAAGCGCTACGCCGTCATCGTCGATGAGGCGCACTCGTCGCAGACCGGCGAGTCGGCCACCGATCTCAAGGAGGCCCTCGGGTCGCTGAAGCCCGAAGACCTCGACCTCGATGAGGACGACGGCACCCCGCCGGCACTGCTGGCCCGCCTGGCCGCCCGCGGCAAGCAGCCCAACCTGTCGTTCTTCGCCTTCACGGCCACGCCGAAGGGCAAGACCCTCGAGCTGTTCGGCTCCCGCGGCGCCGACGACCGTCTCAAGGCGTTTCACACGTACTCGATGCGGCAGGCCATCGAGGAAGGCTTCATCCTCGACGTCCTCGCGAACTACACGACCTACGAGCAGCTGCGCCGGCTGGAGGACAAGGCCGGCAAGGAGCTCGAGGTCCCCGCCGGCCAGGCGTCTTCTCGGCTGGCGCGGTTCGCCGAGCTGCACCCGTACGTCAAGAGCCAGAAGGCCGCCGTCGTCGTCGAGCACTTCAAGCGCGTCGTCCGGCCGCTGCTGGGCGGCGAGGCCAAGGCCATGGTCGTCTGCGAAAGCCGCGAGGAGGCCGTGCAATGGAAGCGCGCCCTCGACCAGGAGATCGAGCGCCACGGCCACGAGGACGTCAAGGCGCTCGTCGCGTTCTCCGGCGAGGTGAAGATTCGCAACGTCGAGGCCGACAACGTCGGCCTCGAGTACACCGAGTCGGAGATGAATAAGACGGCCGGCAAGCCGCTGCCGGAGGCCAAGCTGCCCGAGGAGTTCGACAAGCCGGCCTACGGCGTGCTCGTCGTCGCTGAGAAGTACCAGACCGGCTTCGACCAGCCCAGGCTCTGCGGCATGTATGTCGACAAGAAGCTCACCGGCGTCAACGCCGTGCAGACCCTTTCGCGTCTGAACCGCGCGCATCGCGGCAAGGACGCCGTCTACGTCCTGGACTTCCGCAACACCGGTGAGGAGATCCGTAAGGCCTTCGAGCCGTTCTTCGGCCGCACTGAGGGCGTCCCCTCGGACCCTAACGTCCTCTTCGACGCCGCCGACACCGTCATGAACTACGGCGTCATCACCGACGCCGAACTTGAAGCGTCCGCCGACTCGTGGGCACGGCTTGAGGAGATCGACGATGACAGGCGCCACGCCGTCCTGTCGATCTCGACGCAGGTCGCGTATGACGCCGCCCGCGACCTCGACGCCGACGCCCGCCTCCTGCTGCGCGAGGCGCTCAACCGATTCACTCGCTTCTACGGGTTCCTCTCCCAGGCGCTGCCGTACACCCCGCCGCGAACTGAGGTGCTCTTCCAGTTCGCCAAGGTCCTTATGCAACGCCTGGCCTCCGACACCCCCGATGGCGGCCTCGACCTTGCGGGCGAGCTCGTGCTCACCCACTACCGCCTCCAGGAGCTCGGGACGGAACAGATTGTCCTTGGCGACGAAGTCGTCGAGCCGAAGCCGTCCATTACCGACGACGGAGGCGTTGGGGGACGCGGCGAGATCCCGATGAGTCGGCTCGGCGAACTCGTCGAGCTCTTCAACGAGCGCTACGGGCAGGAGCTCGGCGACATGGACCTCCTCAAGGTCGCCACCGACGTCCGCGACACGATCCGCGAGACCAAGCCCGAGCTCGAGGAGCAAGCGGCCAACAACACGCGCGAGGACTTCGTCCGTGACCGCGACGGCCTGCTAATTGACGCCGCGCTTACCGTCGGCGGAGACCGTGACCGGCAGGCCACGTTGCTGAAGGCCTTCCTCGACGACGAAGACTTTCGGGCCCGGGCCGGCCAGCTCATCTTCGGCGCAATCTTCGATAGCTACGCCGCGGCGAGTCCTGAGAAGCCCGCCGGCCCGCCGTCCTAGCCGCAACTTATCCGCCAGTACTCGCACGCAGGACCTGAGCCAAGCCACCCGGCCTACGACGCGCCGACGCGAGCCTGTGGGCGCACCGCGAAGAGGGACGACGCTCAAGGACGACCTGGTGTTCAGGACGGGCCGGTTCCCGGCGCGCCTGGTGCAGCAGCTGTCGGGTCCAACGCCACTGGGTCTGGCAGCACCAGTCGGCCATTGTTCACCAGTAGTGGCTTCCGCAGCTCCATCCACGCGCGCTGCGTGTGGTAGGCGGCCCAGAGTTTCTTCTCGTGTCCTCGACGGGCTAGCAGGACTTGGGCGAACAGACCGATGCCCGACCATCCGAGGGCAGCTCCTGTGCCGAGCACGGAAGTATCCGGAAGGGAGCACGCAGCCAGCAGCACTGCAGACGAGAGCGCAGCGCAAAGTAGAAGCGCGGCTGCAGGCGGATCAACGTTCCTACGAGCCGACTTTGCCGAGTCAGGCCGATAACCGCTGACGTACCTAGCGAGCCAGAGGCCGCTCGGGCCGCCGATCGCGACGGCGGCGGACCACCAATGGTCCTCAACAACCGTGTGGTGAAGGATCGCTACGACGGCAAGGGCCAGGACGATTGCGCCCACGACACCCACTTGCTGCCGGAATCGCTTTGCTAGGTCGCGCGTACGGTCGGCGCGGCCCTCCTTCTTCGACAACGTCCACCCCTCCCTGACTCCCAGCGCTCCGGCCGCGATGTGAAGCCCGAGAGCCAACCAGAGCACCGTTCGATCGGTCTCACGGGCCGCGGCCGGCGAGTCAGTGGCGATGGCCACGCCGATCACAGCGGCGGCCGTGAGACCCGACAGGGCAATCGCCTCAAAGCCCAGCTTGAAGATGGAGCCCGAATACAGCGTGCGACTCCTAATCCCCGCTGGCATGAAGGAGTCCAGCAAGACGAAGTAATAGTTGCTGGTGGAGACGCCGTTGGGAGGCTTCGCAGTCCACTTCTCGAGCACGCGATGCGGAAGAGCAGCGTTGTAGATCTGAGAACGTGCCGGGACATCGACGAAGTAGAGGAATAGACCCGCTGCGAGAGTGAGCACCAAGCCCGCCAGCGCGTCATCAAACGGCCGCGGAACATCCAGCGCGAAGGTCTCCGTCACAACGACGTAGAGACCGAGAACCTGCGCCCCGGGGATAGCAATGCGGATGCCTTCGTAGAACTCGAAGCCAGAAGCGTTGATGTTTTCCTGCGCCACGTGTCAGAGCAAAGTGTCTACACGAGGTAGCGGCGCGGGCCTGTGGTCCGTCGCCCGCACCAATGGGCCTTCTGCTCGGGCAATCCGCGATGGAATTGGCGTCTGCAGATCTCGAGCGGCGGCAACGACTGCTCGCCCGTCTTCGGCGTCGTCGGTGATGAACTCGCTTCCGCAACCGTGCAGCGAAAGTAGGCGAAGCGCGAGACCCCAGGCCGGCGTTCCCCTAAGTGCCGGCATCGCCGCGTGAAGAAGTCGCAGGGTCGCGGGCTCGACGGTAGACCTAATGACGAGTGGTACTAGGCGCGAGACGAGCCACGAGTCGCCCGCAAGTGCTGCGGCCCTCAGGGAAGCGTTGGCGCCGAGACCAACCTCTTCGTGAGTTGCGAACTCCGCTAGGTAGGCCGTGAGTCTGGGTGCCTCCCAAGGCGCATGCTCAAGCAAGTTGAGGGCGGAATGGACTGCGATCGAGTCGTGTTCCGCAGCAAGTCGCGGGAGGACGAACCGGAGCTGTCGGCGGTTTGCGATCGGGTCCAGCAACGCGGTCTCGAGCACCGAGTGCAGACGGGCGGCTACCACCTCATCCGGGTCACGTTCCGGGTGGTAGACACTTGCGAGCGTACGGTGGTGCCTCTCCACCGCGTCGTGGGAAAGCAGCAACCGGGTCTTGTCCAGGTTGCGCCGCAAACCGACCTTGTAGAGGCCTTGGTCCAGAGCGGCAAGAACGGCTTGCGCTTCGGCCTGGCCGTCGACGAAAAAGCGATAGTCGTCGACCCACCGAGCGTAGGTCGTCCCTACGCCCGATTCAGCAACGGCGAGGACGATGTTGGCCAGGAACCGAGCATCTGAGTATCCCGTCGGCAGCGTTGTGACACCGACGGAGTGCATCGTCTGTCCCAGATCCGACAGCGCTGGCACTTCGACACCGATGAAGGACCTCAAGCACCGTTCGACAGTGGTCCACGGCGTGGACCCAAAGAACGACTTGACGTCGGTCAGAAGGAGATGTGAGCTGCTATCGGCTCGCTCGGCGACGAACTGGCTGAACGCACGCCAGTCGTCCGCGTAGCGATGGCCTTTTTCGGCGCCTCGGCGGTAGCCGAACACCGTCTTGGCCAGAGCAGCGTCCACCGTGTCACGCAGGGGCGCAACCGTCGCGTGCATCCGCGCGTGCAAGGCTGGATGGAGCATCCGCGCCACGAAACTCGCGCCACCGACTCCAGGGACCGTGATCGGGAGCGCTGCATAGGACCCGACATTCCCAGGGTCGCTGAGGAGGGTCTCGATATCGGCCCAAGCTGCGACATCCGGGGCCCATGCTCCAAGGACATCCTCGAAAAGGTCGCCGGCCGCGTTGCTGAGGGCGGTGGGGGTCGCGGTAGCAAGGGCCATGTCGAGGATTTTAGGTCTCGGCAGGGATGGAATCGAGGAGCGAGCGCAAGGAGTCCTCCCGAGGTCCACGGGACCGGCGCTTCGCGCGATCGGCTCTAAGGGCTGCAGAATGGGTGTGGACGGGGTCCAATCCGGGGTCCAAAGCGAGCCGCACGGAGCCGAACTCGGCGTAACTTGCCCGCCATGACTGCTGGGAATCGCACCCAGCGGAACTCACCCCGGGGCGCTGGGGGCCGGGCGGTCGCAGGTTCAAATCCTGTATCCCCGACTTGAGCGAAGGGCCCGCGAGTGCGGGCCCTTCGTCGTTGCGGCACGCGACGTCAAGCGCCCAGCACGCCGCTCGGATCCCCCGGGCGCATCTCGAAGCGCCGGCTCCGGGGACCACTTCCCGCAGATTCGATCAGGATCTCGCTCCACAGATGGGCGACGTCGCCGAGAACGCTCTGCCGGCCGACCGGGTCGACGACCTGCGGTTCATCACGCGCGTGAACGTCGAGGCTGTCTGTGCGACGCTCAGCGGCGTCGTGTTGGGATCACCGGCGTGCATGCTGGGCCTGTGGCTCGACCCTGATGGTCCGGCAGCCGATCCGGTCGCGGTCGTCCTTGGGACCGAGGCGCAGCGCCTGCGCGTCCTCGTGGGCGACTTCCCCCACTGGGACCTGTGGATGCCTCGCTGGGGAGAGGAGCACCCGCTCTCGACGGACCCTCGGGCGCTGGAGGGCTACGCGGACGCGGCGGAGCGACTGCTGGGCCACCTCACCCAGCGGCAGGTGCGGGACCCGGCGCGGTGGTCCTGGATCGAACGGCTCAGCGGCTCACCCAAGAACCTCCGGTCCAGCCCGCTGCTCCAGAGTTCGTGGCCTACGTCGCGGACCCCGAGCTCGGCAGCGAGCTGATCTCGAGCGTGGCGTTCGCCGCCGGGGAGCAGAAGCTGGCGCTGTTGGAGGATCTTGGACTGGCTCCGCAGTCCTGCAACAGCTCACGAGAACACGATGCATCCTGAGACCTCCGCGATCTGGCGGTGCGCCGCGCCGGGGGCACCGCTCGAGGACGTTCTGGAGCTGGTGGCTGAGCGGTGGTGATGACGCGCGTGCTCCGTGGCGGGGCGCTGGCCGGCGCCGTCTTGCTGTGTACGTCCGGGCAGGTCTGCTGGGCGGCCAGTCAGATGGTCTTGCCCGCTCCCGGTCTGATGAGCTACCCCGCCCTGGCGGGTGAGAGCATCGTCTACGCCACGAGGGGTCAGACGGGCCCGGCGACCGTGGTCCGGCATCCGTTCGCGGGGAGCACGTCGGTGCTCGCCACGCTGGTCTCCGGTGCACCCCCATCGGAACTCAGCATCGAGCCGTCAGCGACGCCGCTGGGCTGGTCTGCCCTGGTGTGGGATCTCTCGGCATCCTTGACGTACGTCGTTGCGGCGCCGTTCGGCTCCCCGGCGCAGCGCGCCACGGGCTGCCGGCCGGGCGGGCTGGCGACAAGTGGAGCGCAGGTGTTGATCAGCTCGCGCTGCGGTGTCGCGGTGAGCGACTTCCAGCTGCGCGCTCGTGCTCACGTTCCGGTTCCGGCACGCCGGGGCCGGATCGCCGGCCGATTCCTGAGCTGGGTGCGCTACAACCGCCGCAAGCAGAGCACCGAGATCGTGGTGGCTCGCGACGGGCCTCAAGACGTGCGGCGGCGGATCCTCGTGGCGCCGTTCAGCACCACAGGCGTCGAGCCGAACGGCTACGACCTCGGACCAGATGGCAGCGTGGCCCTGGTCGTTCGCCGTGAGGGGCTGGACATCAAGGCGCCGGGCTACCGGGTCGTGTTCTTCCCGGCAGACGGGCGCCGCGTGCAGCACCTGCGCCTTCCCACCTCACGTGGCTACCGGGTGCGGCTTCGAGGCCGCCGGTTGGGCTACCTGCGCGAACTAGCCGACGGACGCGCCGAGGTCGGCGTCGTGAGGCTGGACAGCGGCATGACGGTTCGCCTGAGCCGGGACGTGGCCACGCCGGAGACCGCTGACCGAGGCTTCGACTTCGACGGCCGCCGCCTGTCGTTCAGGAGTCGCGCGGTCCCGACGGACGTGCGGATCGTGACGCTCTAGACCGGGAGGCGCTCAGCGCGATGGCCTCGACGACGGAGGCGCTGGACACCGCGACGCGGGCGCTGCTGGACTGGACCTTCCGGTACGTCGACCTGACGCTGGGAGCGGCGCTCGGGGCCCATCAGGCGGCCCTGGCCGACTGGCTCAGAACCGCCGAGGCGGCGCGGGCCCACGAGCTGCGTGCCGTCGCCCGCGGAGACCACCGCGACCAGGACGAGGCGTCGCGGCGCATCTCCTAGGAGCTGGGGCGCGCGCACCTGGGCGTGGTCTGCTGGGCCGAGACCGACGACGTCGGCCCGGCGGAGCTCGAGGCGGCGGTGGACGCGGCCCGCGCGCTCGCTGGCGCCGAGGGGCGGACGACGCTCGAGCTGGGCCACGGCATCCTCGCCGGCTGGCTCAGCGGGGACGCGCTGGATGCCGGCGCGATCCTCGCAGACTGGCGCTCGACCGCGTCGGGCCCGGTCAGCATCGCCATCGGCGACCCGATGGTCGGCCTGGAGGGCTTCCGGCTCAGCCACGACGACGCGCTGGTCTGCCAACGCGTGGCGAGCCGGCGACGTCGCTGTGTGGGGATCGCCACGAGCTACCGCGAGGTGGCCCTGGTCGACCTCCTGACCCGGGACCTCGAGCGCGCGCAGCGGTTCGTGGCACGCGAGCTGGGACCGCTGAGCGCCGACCACGACGGCGCCCCCGGATGGCCGAGACGCTGCGGGTCTACCTCGAGGAGGGGTCGAGCCACGCGGCGGCGGCCCGACGCCTCGGGGTGCACACGAACACGATCTCCTACCGCGTCCAGAAGGCCGCCGGCCTCCTCGGACGGCCGGTCGACAGCCGCCGGCTGGAGACCTCGGCGGCGCTCATGCTCCTCGACGTCCTGCGGGCGCGAGCCGAGGCCCAGCCCGACGCCTCTCCGACGGCCTGCTGAGCCCGGCGCCGTTCGTCGCGGGCGCCGCAGCGACCTGCGCTCACGAGCGAACGGGCGCTCTACCCTGCTCGCGATGCGCATGACCAGGGCACGGAAGGTGGGCGGGGCGACGGCGGCGGCGATCGCGCTGGCGGCGGGTGCGGTCGCGGCGACCGGGACCGCTCCGGCGCAGACCCCGCCGGCCGAGCCCGAGAGCCTGCTCACGGTCGGCGTCGGCGAGAGCTACGTGAAGCTCGCGATGTTCGCCCCCACCGGCTCGCTCGTGCGCTTCGTCGAGGAGGTGGGCGGGACCCAGGAGCCGCTGGGCGAGGCGACCGCCGCGCTCGATGTCGGCCGGGGCGACGTGAGCGGCGCCTACGCGCCGGTGCCGATCCCGTGGCGCTGCGACCGCACCGTGCGCTACTTCAAGGCGACCGCCTTCCTCAAGGACGGCCGGACGATCGAGGCGACCAACCAGGGGCGCACGCCCGACTGCCGCGACCGCATCTCGGTGACCACGCGCTCGCGGGTCCAGCCCGGCAGCCGCGTGAGGATCAAGCTCAAGGACCGCTGGCAGCTCGGCGACGTCAAGGTCAAGGTCTGCACCCACCGGGCTGGCGGTGGGCGTCAGTGCTCCACCGAGGTCTTCAAGGCCGGCCAGCGCGCCGTCAGCGTCACGCGCGACGCCGGCTCGCGCGTCGGGCTGCTGGACCTCGACGTCGCCGTCGGGCGCTTCCACCAGCGCCAGCAGGTCGGAGTCGGCCGCGCCGCGCCCAAGGTCAACCGCCCCCGGCTGCTCGTCGCCGGCGACTCGATGATGCAGGGCATCGGCGCGATCCTCGCCGAGAAGCTGCGCTCGAAGTACCTCGTCTCCAGCGTCATCCGGTCGGGCTCCGGCGTGGCGAAGGACATCGGCAAGCCGTGGACGACCCTGGCCCGCGAGCAGGCCACGAAGCTCAAGCCGGCGGTGACCGTCGTCCTGCTCGGCGGGACCGACTCGATCGGGATGACCACCCCCAAGGGCGGCAAGGTCGAGTGCTGCGGCGAGCCCTGGCGCAAGGAGTACTTCCGCCGCGTCGACGGGATGGCCGACGCCTGGGGCCGCGACGGCCAGGGCAAGGTCGTGTGGGCGCTGCTGCCGGCGAGCAAGTTCAAGGAGCTCGACGAGGGCATCGCCGCGGTCAACGACGTGCTGCGGCGGGTCGCGGCGCGGCGCCCGAAGCTCAAGCTCGTGCCCCTGGACGCGATCTTCGGGACGACCTGGCAGGAGGAGATCGACGGGGTGAAGGTCCGCGACCCCGACGGCCTGCACTTCTCGCTGCCCGGTCAGCGCATCGCCGCCAACGCCTTCCTCAAGGCGCTGCGGGGCTGACCGGTGCCCGGCCTCGCGTCAGCGGGACCGGGTGAAGGTGCGCCGGGTGGTGTAGCGCTGCCCGCCCGTGCTCAGCGCGGTGGCCCTGAGGGTCAGCCGCCGCGCGCTCGAGCGCAGGGTGACCGTCCGGGTCGACCGGCTCCGCGTGAGCTTCACGGTGGTCAGCGGGCGCGAGCCCGAGAGCACCGTCACGGTGCAGGACCGCATCGTGGCGGCGCGCAGCGTGCAGCCGACCTGCAGGCGGCGGCTGCCGATGGCGCGCCGGGTGAGCACCACGCCGGGCCTCGTCGCCTCGCGCACCGCGGAGGTCGTCTGGTCGCGGCGGTCCTTGAGCGCGTCGAAGGCCTTGGCGGCCATGGCGTTCATGCCGGGAGCGCCGGGGTGCAGGATGTTCTGGCCGCCCGAGGCCGGCTCGACCCAGCGCACGCCGTCGGCCTGGCAGGCGTCGTGGCCCACCGACGCGGGCTCGACGTCGATGAGGAAGCTGCCCGTCTGCCGCGCGGCCTGGCGCAGGACCTCGTTGAGCTGGAGCTGGAGGCGGTGGATGTACGGGACGTCGCGCTCGGCGATCGGCACCCGCGCCCGGCAGCCGCCCGTCGGCGGCAGCAGCATCGGGTAGGTCAGGATCGCCACGGTCGCCCGCGGCGCGCGGTCATGGACGTCCTTGAGCGCCTGGACCACCGCGGGGAAGGTCTTGGTGCGCAGCGTCTCGTCGTTCGTGGCGGCGTAGCGCTGCTCGCACGACGCGCCCTGGCCGCCGGTGAACGCGCAGGCGAAGAGCGTCCCGAAGAACACGCTGTTGTCGTTGCCGCCGATGGTCATCGTCACGAGCTCGGTGTCGGAGCTCAGCGCGTTGAGCTGGGGTCCGACCTCGCGGTACTGCGCGTTGCGGAACGCGCGGGTGTCGGCACCGGCGCAGGTGACGTCCTTGATCGAGGCGCCCAGCCGCCGCGCGAGGAGCTTGGGGTAGTTGCGGTCCGACCGGATGCAGGCCTGGAACGCGCTCGTGTCCGGCGGTCCGACGCCCGAGCCGGCGCTGAACGAGTCGCCGAGCGCCACGTACTTCAGCGGCGCCGCCGAGGCGCTGCCCGTCGCGCCCAGCGCGGCGGCCGCGACCGCCACGAGACCCAGCACGACGCGGCGGCGTCCCCGCCGTCCCACGACCTGCATCGACATGCCCGCCTCCTTGCTCATCCCCGGAGTGCGCATCCTGCCACGCTCGAAGGGTCGCGCGGGCCGTCCGACGTCAGGTCCCTGGTGTGCGGCGTCGCCGCGCCTTCGACGCGGCGAGCTGCGCCCTGGTGCGGGCGGCCCGGGCCACGAGGTCGCGCCGCCGGGCGCCGCGACCCGCGGCCTCCGGCGACGCGCCGGCGTCGTGCTGCTCCAGCCGCCGCTGGCTGAGGCGCGCGGCGACGGCGAGGATGCGCAGGTGGTGGTCGGTCATGTCGGTGGCTCGTCCGTCGGGAGGTGGGACAGCGCCTGGGCCAAGGCGACGGGCAGGGCCTCGCCGAGGTCGTCGTCGAGCAGGCGGAAGCCCAGGACGTGCTCGGCGTCGAGGGCGGGTTCGAGTGGCGCGCCGCATGCGGGACAGGCCACGAGGTGTGCTGCGGCGGCGCGAGAGACGCGAAGCCGACAGCCTGGGCAGCAGGCGTGGGTCATGGACGACCTTCCAGTAGAGCCCGGAGGGTCGAGTGTACCCCTCCCCGCGCGGGGCCCCCCTGGGGCGGCACCCCCGACGGAGTACGCTCGTCGAGACAGGGCAGTTCCATCCCGCTCGAGCACCGCGACGCCGCCCACGGCCGTGCCGCCGCTCAGGAAGGTCGTCGCCATGAAGACCGCCCCCGCCCGGCCCTGGAGTGCCGCCCGCGGCGAACCGCCCACGGCCCGCGTCCGCAGCGTGCCTCGGACCTCGGAGCGCTGAGGCATGCGCGACCGGCACGTCCCGCGCCTCTGCGCCGCCTGCCAGCGACCCCTGGCGCGTCAGGACGCCAGCTGCTGGAGCTGCGACACCGCCTGCCCTCCGGAGGGCGAGCGCGGCCCCGAGCCGCGAGCGACCTCGCCGGCCGTGCCCGGGGCGCACGCGCCCGCGGCCTAGGGCGGTGGCGCGCTAGCCCAACCGGTCGAGCAGCAGCGCGAGCCCCGCAGCGGCGAAGGCCTCCATGTTCGCCGCGCGGTCGTCGTCGCCGGTGAGGACGTGCCGCGTGCTCGGGCCGTCGGGGCCGTGCACCGCGAGCCACGAGTGGCCGGCGGGGTCGCCGTAGGGGTTGCCGGTCGGGCCGCTGGCGCCCGTCTCGCCGAAGCCCCAGTCGGCGCGGAGCTTCGTGGCGACCGCCGAGGCGAGCCACACCGCGAAGGGCTCGGACGCGCTGCGCACGCCCTCGTCGAGGGGGCGGGCGTCGGCCAGGAGGGCCTTCGCCCCGCCCAGCGTGTAGATGACGACGCCCCCGCGGTGGAAGGCCGAGGCGCCCGGGACGGCGATGAGGGCGGCGGTGACGAGGCCGCCGCCGGAGGACTCGGCCAGCGCGAGCGTCTCGCCGCGGTCCTCGAGGCGCTGGGCCACCGCGGCGGCGGGCTCGGTGAGGGTGGTGGGCAGCGGGGCCATGGCGCGCGCGGCCTAGGCGCCGGCGGCGAGCCAGCCGTCGACGAGGTCGCGGGCGATGGCCATCGACGGCGGCAGGATGAGGTCGGTCTCCACCTGGGGCGGCGGCGGCGCGCCCTCGGTCGGCCACGGCTCCTCGTGGCGCGCGGCCGCGGCGACCTCCTCGCGCGTGAACCAGCGAACCGCCTCCAGCTCGGGGTCGGCGACATGGGCCTCGCCGCCGTCCCAGGTCGCCTCGAAGCCCAGCATGAGGTTCGCGGGGAACGGCCAGGGCTGTCCGGCCACGTAGCGGACGTCGCGCACCGCGACGCCGGCCTCCTCGGCGACCTCGCGGGCGACCGCGGCCTCGAGCGTCTCGCCCGGCTCGACGAACCCCGCGAG
This sequence comes from Conexibacter sp. SYSU D00693, assembly GCF_017084525.1. Taxonomy (GTDB): domain Bacteria; phylum Actinomycetota; class Thermoleophilia; order Solirubrobacterales; family Solirubrobacteraceae; genus Baekduia. The sequence goes on along the minus strand of NZ_CP070950.1, from coordinate 1,387,046 downwards.
CGCCGAGAAGCGCCCGGCGGGCCAGGACGGCTGGCGGCCCAGCAGGAGCCGGTCGCCCTCGCGGTCGGCGACGACGACGATGACGACCGGGTCGGTGCGCGGGTGGTGCTGGTGGCCGTTGGCGCAGGTCCGGACGTGGCCGGCCTCGCCGGCCTGCGTCGCCGTCCCGCAGCGGCCGCAGAACGCGGTGGCCGCGTGCCAGCCGACCATCGCCTGCGCGTGGGCGAGCAGGCCCGCCTCGGCGGCGTCGGCCCGGGCGGCGAGGCCGCGCAGGTCGCGCAGCTCGACCGGCGAGCCGTCGCCGCCGTCCGCCGCCCGCGCGAAGACGGGACGCTCGCCGTCGAGCCCGAGGAAGATCGCGTCGGGGCCCGCAGGTCCATCGGTGACGCCGATGCCCGCGCGGCCGACGACGACCACGCGCGCGCTCGCGTCCTGCCGGGCCTGCTCCTGCCACGCCGCGTCGGTGCGCCGGTGGCCCGCCCGGTCGAGCGTCCCTCCGGCGAAGGTGGGGACGATCGGCGCGTGGAGAGGCACGGCGCCAGGCTACCCGCGCGCGCCTCGGGCGCTCACGGCGCCGGCGTGGTCTCGGGCGCCTCGGGCGCGACCGGCGTCGTCTCGGTCACCGGCGGCTCGCCCTCGCCCTCGGGCGTCGTGGGCGTCGTCGCCGGCGCCGTGGTCGTCCGCGGCGTCGTCGGCGTGGTGCGCGGCGTCGTCGACGTCGTCGTGCGCGGCTCCCGCGGCTCGGTCGTGGTCGGCGTCGTGGTGGTGGTCGTCTGCGGCGCGGTCGGGACGGTGCGCGACCGTTCGCGCTCCTCCCGCTCGCGCTCCTGCTCGCGCTCGAGCGCGCGGGCGGCGGCAGCCGGCCGGCTGCTCGGGCCGGTCTCGGGCGGCGGGCGGACGACGACGTAGAGCGCCAGCACCGCGGCGAAGACGAAGGCCAGCACCGCCGTCGAGGTGCGCATGCGACCGCCCAGGACGGTCGGCGGGATCCGGCGGCCGTCACTCATGCGTCCGCCGTCGGCGTGCCGGCCGCGCTGTCGGGGGACGAGCTCATGCCGGCCTGCTGCAGGGCCTGGGCGATGCGGACCCGCAGCAGGCGCGCGACCTCGAACTGCTTGCCGGGCAGGGTCCGGGCGACGACGCGCAGCGTCACCTCGTCGGCCTCGAAGCGCTCGACGCCCATGACCGACGGCTCGTCGAGCAGCAGCTGGCGGACCTCGTCGTCGGCGTAGGCGGCGGCGCCGACCTCGCGCAGCAGCTCGGTGGCCTGGCCGAGGTCGGTGCCCAGCTGCAGCGGGACGTCGACGACCGCGCGGGCCCAGTCGCTGGAGAGGTTCGTGACCTGGACGATCTGGCCGTTGGGGATGATCACCCGCTCGCCGCCCGCGGTCCGCAGCCGGGTGATGCGCAGCGTCACGTCCTCGACCGTGCCGGTCGCGCCCGCCGTGTTCGGCGTGGGGGCGATGTCGATCAGGTCGCCGACGCCGTACTGGCGCTCGGCGATGATGAAGCCGCCGCCGATGAGGTCGCTCACGAGCCGCTGGGCGCCCAGGCCGAGGGCGACGCCGCCGGCCGCGAGCGGCGCGGCCAGGCTCGCGAACGGGATGCCGAAGCGGTGGACGACGAGCGCCGCGGTGATCGTCCACATGAGCACGACGGCGCTCCACGCGAGGATCTGCACGACGGCGCGGCGGTGCTTGCTGGTCTCCGAGCGCACCAGCGCGTCCTCGTCCTGGCCCTCGGCGATGCGGCGCAGCAGCCGGTCGCGGAACCAGCCGATGAAGCGGCCCAGCAGGACCGACCCGAGGATGAGCAGGACGATCTCCAGCAGCTCGCCCCGGATCCAGACGTCGAGGTCGTCGAGCGGCGTGATGTCGGCGGCCGGCAGGGCGATGCGTTCCATCCTGCCAGCTCGGTCGCGTATGGTCGGCGCGTCGGAGGTGGGGAGCCACGACGGAGAGGCAGGGTCAGGATGGCGAGGACGTTCGACGTGCGCCGGGTGGGGCTGCTGGCGGCTGCCCTGGCGGCGCTGGGCGCGGGCAGCGCGAGCGCGGCGCCGCCCGCGCTGGAGCTCGAGGTGCTCTCCAACCGCGCCGACCTCGTCTCCGCGGGCGACGCGCTCGTCGCCGTCGACCTGGCACCCGGCGTCTCCGCGGACGGCCTCAGGGTCCGCCTCGGCCGGCGCGACGTGACGGGGGCGTTCGCCAAGCGCGCGAGCGGCCGGGTCGAGGGCCTCGTCGAGGGGCTCGCCGACGGGCGCAACGTCCTCACCGCCACGCTGCCCGGGGGCCGCGGCGCGCGGCTCGAGGTCACCAACCACCCCAACGGCGGGCCGGTCTTCTCCGGCCCGCAGCTGCAGCCGTGGACCTGCCAGCCCACGGCGGTCGACCGGCAGTGCAACGAGCCGCCGAAGGTGCGCTTCCTCTACCAGCCCCGCGGCCGGTCGCTGCTCGAGCCCTACGACCCGGCCAGCCCGCCGAGCGACGTCGCGACGACGACGACCGACACCGGCGCGACCGTCCCGTTCATCGTGCGCTCCGAGGTCGGCTACCAGGACCGCAGCCGCTACCGCATCGACAGCCTCTTCCAGCCCGGCACCACCTGGGACCGCTTCGCGCCGCCGCGCTCGTACAACGGCAAGGTGCTGGTCATGCACGGCGGCAGCTGCGGGACGGCGTACCGCCCGACCGACCCGCCGTTCACCGACTACTCCGGGACGCTCGACGGGGTGGGGACGCCGGACAGCTCCGTCGTCGCGCTCGGCCGCGGCTTCACCGTCATGGCGACGGCGCTCGCGAACTCGGGCGTGAACTGCAACCCGGCGCTCCAGGCCGAGTCGATCATGATGGCCAAGGAGCGGGTGGTCGAGCGCCTCGGCGACGTGCGCTACGTCATCGGCACCGGCTGCTCGGGCGGATCGCTCGCGCAGCTCTGGATCGCCAACGCGTACCCCGGCCTCTACGACGGCCTCATCACGCAGTGCACGTTCCCGGACGCCGGCTCCACGGCGCAGCAGATCATGGACTACGCGCTGCTGGCGAACTTCCTCGGCGTGCCGATCTCCGGCCCCGGGACCGGGGACGTCGGCGGCGTCCCGCTGAACACCGTCATCGGCGTCGTCGCGCCGCGGCGCGCGGGCTGGACGACCGCCCACGTCGCCGCGATCGCGGGCGACGGCGTCCTGAACCTCCCGGTCGGCGCGAACTGGGGCGTGAGCGCGGCGGCGTACTTCGGGCTCGCCGCGCCCGACGACCGGTGCCCAGGCATCGAGCGCGACGAGGTCTACGACGCCCAGCACCGGCCGGGCGGGGTGCGCTGCGGGATCATCGACTGGGCGATGAACCTCCTGGGCCCGCGCGACCCGGCGGTGTGGAGCCCGCAGGAGCGCGCGGCCGGCCGGGGCTTCGCCGGCCTGCCGGTCGACAACGTCGGCGTGCAGTACGGCCTGGGCGCCCTGCGCGGCGGGCGGATCACGCCCGAGCAGTTCGTCGAGCTCAACGAGGCCATCGGCGGCCTCGACGTCGACTTCCGGCCGCGGGCCGCCCGCACGGTGGCCGACCGCCCGGCGCTGGCCAACGCCTACCGGACCGGGATCGTCAACCAGGCCGACCACCTCGACCGGGTGCCGATCATCAACCTCGCCGGCCCGAACGACCCCGGCCTGGCGCACGACAGCTACCGCGCGTTCGCGCTGCGCGAGCGCCTCGTGCGCGAGCACGGCACCGCGGCCAACCAGGTGATGTGGCAGGGCCCGGTGCCGATCGTCGGCGACCTGCACTACACGGCCCAGGCCCTCGTCGCGATGGACCGCTGGCTCGGCGCGGTCCAGGCCGACCGGTCGGATCGCACGCTGGCCCAGAAGGTCCGCGCGAACCGACCCGCCGACGTCCGCGACCAGTGCTCCAACGGCAACGGCACGAAGGTCGCCGACGGGCTCTGCGGCCCGGTGGTCGTGCCGGTGTACGGCACCCCGCGCACGATCGCGGGCGAGCCGCTCTCCACCGACCAGAACAAGTGCCGTCTGCGTCCGCTGTCGTCCTCGGACTACCGCGCGTCGTTCACCGCGTCGCAGTGGCGCCGGCTCGAGCGCGCGTTCCCGGAGGGCGTGTGCGACTGGTCGGCGCGGGGGGTCGACCAGGTCCCGACCGTGCCCTGGCTGCGCTACGGCGACGCGCGGGGCAAGGCGGTCTTCGGCGGCGAGCCGCTCGGCGCGCCGGCGCCGTCGCGCAGCTGCAAGGACCTCCGGGCGCTGCGCGTCACGCTGCCGTCCCGGTGGCTGCGCACGGCGACGGTCACGGTCAACGGCGCGCGCGTGAAGCGCCTGCGCGGCAAGGGCCTGCGCCGGGCGGTCCGGCTCTCGCGCTTCCCCGACGGGACGGTGCGGGTGCGCGTCGCGGGCAGGACCAAGGGCGGCAAGCGGGTGGCGAAGACCCGCCGCTTCGAGGTCTGCCGGGCGCGCTGACCGGCTCACCGGCTGACGACGACCTCGTCGGTGAGCCGCTGGAGCTTGCGGGGGTTGCGCACGAGGAAGAGGTGGGTGATCCGGCCCTCGGCGACGGCGACGCTCACGGCGGTGTCGAACTCGCCGGCCGGGTCGACCCGCGCGGCCGGCGCGCCGTTGAGCCACACGCGGCCGATGCGCACGCCCGGCGCGCGCTGCGGGAAGAGCGACAGCAGGCGCGCCACCTTGCGGCTGCCGTGCACGGGCACGCGCACGGCCTGGACCTCGCCCCCGCCGTCGGCGAGCAGGACGACGTCCGGGGCCAGCACGTCGAGCAGCCCCTGCACGTCGCCGTCCTGGACCGCGGCCACGAAGCGGTCGAGCACGCGCCGGTGCTCGGCGCGGTCGACCGCCATCCGGGGCCGGCGCGCCGCCACGTGCTCGCGCGCCCGATGCGCGATCTGGCGGACCGCGGCCGGGCGCTTGCCGACCGCGGCCGCGATCTCGTCGTAGGGCACGTCGAAGACCTCGCGCAGCACGAACACCGCCCGCTCCGCCGGCCCGAGCGTCTCGAGCACCGTGAGCGTCGCCAGCGAGAGGCTCTCGGCCAGCTCGACGTCCTCCGCGACGTCGGGGCTCGTGAGCACCGGCTCGGGCAGCCACTCGCCGACGTAGTCCTCGCGCCGGCGCGCGAGCGTCCGCAGCCGGTTGAGCGCCTGCCGGGTGACGACCTGGACGAGGTAGGCCCGCGGGTCGCGCACCTGCGCCCGGTCGACCGCGTCCCACCGCAGCCACGTCTCCTGCACCACGTCCTCCGCGTCGGCCGCCGAGCCCAGCAGCTCGTAGGCGACGGTGAAGAGCAGGCTGCGGTGGGCGACCCAGGGGTCGTCGCTCATGCCGTCGCCGTCGCCAGGGTCAGCGGTGGCAGGTCGCAGGAGGCCGACAGCCCCTCGGACTCCATGCCCAGGGCGGTGTTCATGCGGCTGTAGAGGTTCGCAAGCGCGATGAACGCCGTCAGCTCCACGAGCGCCGGCGCACCGAGCGCCTCGCGCAGGCGCGTCGACAGCTCGTCGGTCACCGCCGTCGGCGTCTGGGCCATGGCCTCCGCGTACTCGAGGACGTCGCGCTCGAGCGCCGTGAACGCGTCCGAGCCCCGCCACACCGGCACCTGCCGCGCCTTGGCCAGGTCCAGCCCCGCGTGGTGGGCCTGGTAGTAGCCGAAGTCCAGGCAGGCGCTGCAGCCCACGACGCTCGCCGTCGCCATGTGCGCGAAGGCCTTGAGCTGCGCGTCGCAGGCGTCCCAGCGCTCGGCCTTGCGCCCGAGCCCGAACATGAACCGCATGACCCTGCGGTTGTGCCACGCGACGCCGAGCGAGTCCGGGACGCGGCCGACCTTCCTGCGGGCCATGCGCTTGACGAGCGCGCCGGAGAGGCCGCTGAGCTCGGCGGGCGGGATGCGGTGGGTGGTGGTCGTCATGGCACGGAGACACCGCCCGCGACCGCCGCGTGACAGCCCTCACGCCTCGAGCGCCGCGCGCGTGCGCTCCCGCCACTGCGGGATCCGCGCCCGGAAGTCCTCGTCGGGGTTCACGGTCCACATGAACGCGGAGCCGATGCCCTCGGCGACGATGGCGTGCGCCGTGGTCTCGGCGTCGAGCTCCGGGCGCACCGAGCCGTCGGCCTGGCCGTCGAGCACCGCGGCCAGGACGTCGGCGCGCAGGCCCGCGACCCACGCGGCGACGCGGTCGGTGAGGGCCGACCCCCTGCCCGCGGCGACGAACTCGACGGAGAAGATCGTGCGCATCAGCGCGGGGTCGTCCTCGACGAGGGCGGCGACCGTGTCGAGCCGCGCCAGGACGCGCTCCAGGCCGGAGGCGTCGTCGTCGGGCGACCTGGTCAACGGCGCCTCGTAGGCCGAGCGCAGCACGGCGTCGATGAGCTGCTCCTTGGAGCCGAAGCGGGCCCGCACCATCGACCGGCTGTAGCCGGCGCGCCGGCCGATCTCGGCGGCGGTGGCGGCCTCGTAGCCGCCCTCGGCGATGAGCTCGACCGCGGCGCGGAAGAGCCGGGCGGTGGACTCCTCGACGCGTTCCTGCTGGGTCCGGCGGGGGCGCGGCACGTCGCGATCGTAGCCGGGACCGAACTTATTGCCACGCGACAACTAAGTTGCGCTAGCGTCGCGCCATGCAGCTGGTCGAGACGGTGGGGAGGCCGCGGCCGTGAGCGCGGTGGCGGTCGTCCCCGAAGCCGCGGCGCCGCTCGGCGAGGACGCGCACGAGCTGCGGCGCCTGGCCCGCGCCATGGCCGTCCAGCGCTGGGCGGCGACCCTCGCCTTCCTCGTGCCGCCCGTCGTGCTCCTGGCGCTCTTCGGCACGGGGCTCATGCCCCCGCAGCCGGCCAACCACAGCGACGCGCAGATCGCTGCGTTCTACGCCGAGCACACGGACCTGCGCATCGCCGGCATCGTCGTGTCGTTCCTCGCGATCGGCCTGGTCGGACCGCTCGTGGCGGCCATCTCGATGCAGATGCTGCGCGTCGAGGGACGCCACCCGACGATGGCGTTCCTCCAGCTCGTCGCGGGCGCGGTGGTGTGGGTGATGCTCACCGTCCCGCTGCTCATCATGCTCGTGGCGGCCTACCGCGCCGACCGCGACCCGGCCCTGACGCGCACGCTGCACGACCTCGCGTGGGTGATGTTCCTCATCCCGATCGCGCCCTTCGTGGTGCAGAACGTCGCGATCGCGGTCACGACGTTCTCCGACGACGCGGCCGAGCCGGTCTTCCCGCGGTGGGTGGCCTGGGCCAACCTGCTGATCGCGGCCTCGTTCCTGCCCGACGTCCTGCTCGGCTTCTTCCACTCCGGGCCGTTCGCCGTGCAGGGGCTCGCGGCGTTCTGGATCCCCACGGTGACCTACGGCCTCTGGCTGCCGATCATGGCCTGGGCGACACGGCGGGCCGTCCTGCAGCAGCAGCGCCTCGAGGGCGTGTGAGCGACCTCCCCGCCTTCCTCCAGCCGCCGCCCCCGCGGGCCCGGCGCCCCGTGGCGGCCGCGTCGTCGGCGCCGGTCCGGCCGGCGGCGGGGCGCGTCCCGGGCGAGGCAGGACTGTGGGTCCTGCTGCTGGGCGACATGACCGTCTTCGCGCTGTTCTTCGGCGCGTACCTCGTCGCCCGCGGCGGCGACCCGGCGGGCTTCGCCGAGGCGGGGAGCGCGCTGTCGCCGGGCCTCGGCGTCCTCAACACGCTGGTGCTGCTCACCAGCTCGCTCTTCGTCGCCTCGGCCGTGCGGGCGTTCCGCCTCGAGGGCGGCGAGCGCGACGCCCGCCGGTTCGTCGCCCTCACGCTCGCCTGCGCCGCGGCCTTCCTGGCCGTCAAGGGCCTGGAGTGGGCCGAGCTGCTCGGCGCCGGCGACACGCCCGAGCGCGCGGACTTCTTCATGTACTACTTCGCCATCACCGGGGTGCACGCCCTGCACCTGGTCGTGGGCGTGGGGGCGCTCGCGCTGTTGTGGCGCACCGTGCGCCGGCCCGCGCGCCGGCCGCGCGACGAGCTCGTGGTGGAGTGCGCGGCGGGCTACTGGCACATGGTCGACCTGCTGTGGCTGCTCATCTTCCCGCTGCTCTACATGGCCGCCGCATGAGCGCCGCCGCGTTCGACCGCCGCCAGCTCGTCACCTGGACGGTCCTCGTGGCGGCGACCGTCCTGTCGTGGGCGGTGGGGGCGCACCACCAGGCGACGGGCGCCGTCCACGCCGGCGCCGCCGTCGCTCTCGCGGTCGCGCTGCTCAAGGCCCGATGGGTCGGCCGCGAGTTCATGGAGGTCCGCGGAGCCCCGCTCGCCCTGCGCCGCGTCCTGGACGGCTGGTGCCTGGCCGTCGGCGGCGCGCTCGTGGTGCTCTACCTCGCGGTCTGAGGCCCGCTCCCACACCTCGGCTGGACAGCCTGTACGTACATGGTGTCTCATAGTGCCTCGACCCCACGAGCAGGAGGAGCGAGCTGATGGACGACATCGAGGTGCTGCAGGCCGTGCGCCTGAAGGGGCGGGCCACGCCCGAGCAGGTGGCCGGCGTCACGGGCGCCGACGCCACCCAGGCCCTGGCCGGCCTGGCGCAGGCGGGCCTGCTGGTGGACAAGGGCGAGCGCTACCGGATGACGCCCGAGGGCAAGGCGCGCCTCGGCGAGCTGCTGACCCGCGAGCGCGCGGGTGTCGATCAGGACGCACTGGCGGCGCTCTACGAGGAGTTCACCGCGCTCAACGCCACGTTCAAGGAGCTCGCGACCGCCTGGCAGCAGCGCGACGGCGCGCCCAACGACCACACCGACGCCGCCTACGACGGTGCGATCCTGCGGCGGCTGGCCGACGAGGTCCACCCGCCGCTGCGTGCGCTGCTGGACCGCCTGGTCGCGGTCGCCCCGCGCCTCGCGCCGTACCCCGGGCGCTTCGATGCGGCGCTCGCGACGATCCAGGCGGGCGACCACGCGTGGTTCCTGCGCCCGGTGGTGGACAGCTACCACACGGTGTGGTTCGAGCTGCACGAGGACCTGATCGGGTTGGCCGGACACACGCGCGAGGCCGAGGCGGCCGCCGGCCGCGCTGCGTAGGCGGCACCGACACCGTGCTGGACACCATGTGTGGACAGCACGTACGATGCCGCTCGACATGGCAGACGACGACGCGCTGCGCGCCTACCGGGCGCGCCTGAGGGAGTGGCTGGCCGCCCACGCCGAGACGGCCCCGCGCCGCACGGTGCTCGAGCCGCTCGACGACGACGACGTCCGCGGCCGCCTCGCGTGGCAGCGGACGCTCAGCGAGGCCGGCTACGCCGGGGTGACCTGGCCCGAGCGCTTCGGCGGCGCGGGCGGCAGCCCGGCCGAGGCCGTGGCCGTCGAGCAGGAGCTCGAGGCCCACGGCGTCGCGACCGCCTTCGACTTCATCGGCATCGGCATGGTCGGCCCGACGCTCATGGTGCACGGCAGCGCCGAGCAGCAGGACCGCCACCTCGAGCCGCTGCTGCGCGGTGACGAGCCCTGGTGCCAGCTGCTCTCCGAGCCGGGCGCCGGCTCGGACCTCGCCGCGGTGCAGACCCGCGCGCGCCGCCAGGACGACGGCACCTGGGCCGTCGACGGCCAGAAGGTGTGGACGTCCTTCGCCCAGCACGCCGCCTTCGGGATCCTGCTCGCGCGCACCGACCCGGACGTCGCCAAGCACAAGGGCCTGACGATGTTCGTCGTCCCGATGGACGCACCGGGCGTGACGATCCGTCCGCTGCGCCAGATCACCGGCGACGCGGAGTTCAACGAGGTCTTCCTCGACGACGTCCGGCTCTGCGCCGAGGCCGTCATCGGCGCGCCGGGCGAGGGCTGGAAGGTCGCCCTGACGATGCTCGGCTTCGAGCGCGTCGCGGTCGGCTCCGGGCTGCACGCCACGCCGCTGGACCAGCTCGTGGCGGCGGTCGGCGCGCACGCCGACGACCGCGAGGACCCGGCCGTGCGCGTCCGCCTGGGCGAGGTGGCCTCCCAGCTGCTGGCCCTGCGCCACACGAGCGAGCGGGTCGTCGAGCAGGTCTCCCAGGGCCAGGTCCCCGGCCCGGAGGCCGGGCTGATCAAGATCACCAGCGTGCTGGCGTCCCTCGACGCCTGCCGGCTGGCCGTCGACGTCCGCGGCGCGCAGGCGCTCGTGGCGCCCGAGTGGGGCCATCAGGTCTCGATGCTCCCCGGCGTGCGGTCGGCCGGCGGGACCGAGGAGATCCTGCGCAACGTCATCGGCGAGCGGGTCCTCGGCCTGCCGCCCGAGCCGCGGGTGGCGGCGTGAGCGCGGCGGCGATGTTCCGGGCGCTCAGCGACGAGCAGGGCTTCCTGGTCGAGGCCGCGCGCGACGCGCTGGGGCGCGTCGCGACGCTCGAGGCGGCGCGGGCGGCGCTCGACGGAGGGCCGGCCCCGGACCTCTGGCCGCTGGCCTGCGAGGCGGGCTGGGCCGGGCTGCTGGTCGCCGAGGACGCCGGCGGCGCCGCCCTGTCGGCCGCCGAGGCGACCCTCGTCCTGGAGGAGTGCGGGCGGCGCCTGGCCGACGCCCGCCTGCTCGGCCACCTGCCGGCGACGGCGCTGCTCGGCGCGGCCCCCGACGCCGGCGGCGGGCTCCTGGGCCAGCTGGCCGACGGCACGCGCCGCGCCGCGCTGGTCGACCCGGCGGTCGGCGGGCGCGGCGGGCGTCTCACGCTGCGCCGCGACGGCGCGGTGGCCCGGGCCACCGGGCACGTGCCGGGGGTGCTCGACGCGCCGGGCGCCGACGTGCTGGTCCTCGTCGGCGAGGACGAGGAGGGGCTGCCCGCGGCCGGGGTCGTGGCGGCGGAGGCCGGCGGCGTCGCGCTGGACGCGGTGGCCGGCTACGACGCCACGCGGGCGGTCGGCGACGTCGCGCTCGACGACCTCGAGGTGCGCGTGCTGGACCTGGCGCCCGCGCGGGCGCGCGACGGGGCCGACCTGCAGCGGCTGCTGCTGGCGGCCGAGTCGGTCGGCGCCGCGTCGGCGGCGCTGGAGCTCGCGCGCGACTACGCGGTGGACCGCGTCGCCTTCGGCCGGCCGATCGGCTCCTACCAGGCGATCAAGCACAAGCTGGTGGAGATGCTGCGGCGCACCGAGGGTGCGCGGTCGGTCGTCATCGCCGCCGCGCGCCAGTGGGACGAGGAGCGCGAGCGCTTCGCCCTCACCGCCAACGCCGCGCGGGTGACCGCCGCCGACGCCCTGGGCTTCTGCGCGCTGGAGAGCATCTTCGTCCACGGCGGCGTCGGTGCCACGTGGGAGCACGACGCCTCGCTGACCTACCGGCGCGCCGAGCATGCCCGCCGGCTGGCCGGCGGGACGACCGCGGCGGCCGACGCCGTCGCGCAGGCGCTGTTCGCGCTCGTGCCCGCCGCCGATCGGACGACAACTCCACGCGAGGTGTCTGGACAGCATGTACGATCGTAGGAGCACCATGACCGCCGTCGAGCCCCTCACGCCCTGGGCGGACCTGATCGAGCACGACCGCGTGCACGGGTCGCTCTACACCGACCCCGCGATCTACCAGGCCGAGCTCGAGCGCATCTGGTACCGCGAGTGGGTCTACGTCGGGCACGTGTCCGAGGTGCCCGAGCCCAACGACTACGTCCTGAAGTCCCTCGGCCCGCAGCCGGTGATCATGTCCCGCGACAAGCAGGGCGAGATCCACCTGCTGCTCAACCGCTGCACCCACCGGGCCAACCTCGTCTGCGACGCGCCCCGCGGCAACTCGAGCGCGTTCCGCTGCCCCTACCACGGCTGGACGTTCTCCAACACCGGCAAGCTGCTCGGGTACCCCTTCAACAGCGGCTACGGCGGGCGCGAGGCCAAGAAGGACCTCGGCCTCGGCCGCGTCCCGCGCGTCGCCCAGTACCAGGGCTTCGTCTTCGGCTCCTTCGCCGAGGAGGGGCCGACGCTGCTCGAGCACCTCGGCGCCGCTCGCGAGGCCTTCGACCGGCTCGTCGCGCTCTCGCCGACGGGCGAGGTCGAGCTGACCGCCGGCTGGCTCCAGCACAAGGTCAAGGCCAACTGGAAGATGCTGCTGGAGAACGAGACCGACGGCTACCACCCGCAGTTCGTCCACTCGTCGATCTTCAGCGTGGCCGACAGCGGCATCGGCGACCTCTACGGCGAGAAGTCGACCGCGGTGGCGCGCGACCTGGGCAACGGCCACACCGAGAACGACCTGCGGCCCGAGTTCCGGCGCATCGGCCAGCCCCTGGGGTGGTTCGGCACGAAGCCCGAGAAGGTCCCGGACTACGTGCGCCAGATGGAGGACGCCTACGGCAAGGACAGGGCGCGCGAGGTGCTCATCGACGGCTCCCCGCACGTCATGGTCTTCCCGAACCTCTTCATCGCCGAGATCCAGCTCTTCGTCCTGCAGCCGCTGGCCGTCGACCAGACCGTGCAGCACGTGACCGCCGTCCAGTACGGGGGCTGCCCGGACATGAACCGGCGGATGCTGCAGCAGACGATCGGGTCCGTCGGGCCGGCGGGCTTCCTGCTCGCCGACGACTCGGAGATGTACGAGCGCAACCAGCGCGGCGTGCTGGCCAAGGACCCCGAGTGGCTCGTCCTCAAGCGCGGGGTGCACCGCGAGCGCCACGACGAGCGCGGCTTCCTCATCGGGGACGCGACGGACGAGGTGCCCCAGCGCGGCATCTGGCGCCACTACCGGTCGCTGATGGAGGCGGTCTAGTGGCGGCGACGCCCGCGGTCGGGATCGACCTGCGCGACGTCGAGCAGTTCCTCTTCCGGGAGGCGCGCTACGCCGACGACCACGACTACGACGCGTGGGAGGCCCTGTGGACCGACGACGCGATCTACTGGGTGCCCGCCAACGGCGACGACATCGACCCGACGCGGCAGATGTCGGTGATCTTCGACAACCGCGCGCGGATCGCCACGCGCGTCAAGCAGTTCCACACCGGCAAGCGCCACGCCGCCACGCCGCCCTCGCGCGTGCGCCGGCTGGTGACCAACGTCGAGCTGCTCGGCCCCGACCCCGAGGTCGACGGGCAGGTCCGCGTGGGGGCCAACTTCCTGGTGGTCGAGTCGCGCGAGCGCGGGACGACGCACTGGGCGGGCCGGTACGAGTACGGGCTGCGCGAGGTCGACGGCGAGCTGCGGATGGCCTTCAAGAAGGTCATGCTCGTCGACAACGACCGGGCCCTGTACACGCTGTCGTTCCTCATCTGAGCATGCGCGGCGAGGCCGAGCCGGTCGGCGAGGTCGTCAGCGAGTTCGCGGCGGTCTCCCTGAGCATCGACCACGAGGGCAACGGGCCGCGGCTGCGCGTCGAGGACCTGCGCACCGGCCACGTGGGGTTCCTCGATGCCCTCGAGCTCGAGACGCTGGCGTGGCTGCCCGACGGCGCCCTGCACCGCTTCCTGGACCCGTCGCTGCACCGCTGGCGCGACGACGGCGTGCTGGCCCGCGAGGAGCTCGACCGGTGAGCGCGCGGGTCCCCGACGTCATCGGCGTCGTGGGTGCGGGGACGATGGGCGCGGGCATCGCGCAGCTCGCCGCGCAGGCGGGCGCGCGCGTGCGGCTCTTCGACGCCGTCCCCGAGGGGCTCCAGCGCGGCCTGGCGACGATCGAGCGCGGGCTGGGCAAGCTCGTGGCCAAGGGGCGCCTGAGCGCCGAGGAGGCGGCGGCGCTGCGCGCCCGCGTCGAGCCCGCCGGCCGGCTCGAGGAGCTCGCCGGCTGCGGCATGGTGATCGAGGCCGTCCCCGAGCGCCTGGAGCTCAAGCTCGAGCTCTTCGGCCGGCTCGCCGAGCTCTGCGGCGCGGACTGCGTCCTGGCGACGAACACGTCGTCGCTGGGGGTGACCGAGATCGCGGCCGGCGTGCCGCGGCCCGAGCGCGTCGTCGGCCTGCACTTCTTCAACCCGGCGCCGGTCATGCGCCTGGCCGAGGTCGTCCCGGGCGTCGCGACCGCGCCCGACGTCGTGGCCGTCGCCCGCGCGGTGGGGGAGGCGATGGGCAAGCGCGTCATCGACGCCGCCGACATCCCGGGCTTCCTCGTCAACCGCGTCAACCGCCCGTTCTTCCTCGAGGCGCTGCGCGTGGTCCAGGAGGGCCAGGCGACCGTCGAGCAGGTCGACCGCGTCATGCGCATGGCCGGCGGCTTCCGGATGGGCCCGTTCGAGCTCATGGACCTCATCGGCATCGAGACCAACCACGCGGTCGCCGAGGGCTTCCACCGCCAGACCTACGGCGAGCCGCGCTACCGCCCGAGCCCGCTGGCCGCGCGGATGGTCGCCGCGGGGCGCCTGGGTCGCAAGACGGGCGCCGGCTGGTACGCCTACGAGGGCGACGGCGCCGGCCCGCCGGCCGACCCGGAGCCGCCGCAGGCCGGCGGCGGCGACGGCCGCCCGCTGCGCGTCGACGGCGACGGCCCGGCACCCGACGCCCTGCGCAGCGCCGCCCGGGCGGCGGGCTGGGACGTCGGCGACCACGACGACCCGTGGCTGTGGGTCGGTCGCGACGCGGTCCTCGTCGACGGCGCCTCGCTGCACCTCGCCGCGCCCGAGGCCGCGGGCCTGCACCTCCTCGCGCCGTTCGACGGCGCGCGCCTCGTCGAGCTCACCCGCACCCCGCGCACCGACCCGGTGGCGGCCGAGCGCCTCGACGCGCTCGTCCGCAGCCTGGGCCGCGTGCCCGAGTGGGTCGGCGACGGCCCCGGCCTCGTCCTCGGCCGCATCGTCGCCCAGCTCGTCAACGAGGCGGCCTTCCTCGTCGGCGCCGGCGACGGCACGCCCGACGACGTCGACGCCGGCCTCGAGCTCGGCGTCAACCACCCCCGCGGGCCCGTCGCCTGGTCCGAGGCCACCGGCACCGCCCAGGTCGTGCGCATCCTCGACGGCCTGTTCGCCGAGCTCCACGAGGAGCGCTACCGCGTCGCGCCGCTCCTGCGCCGGCGCGCGGCGATCGGGATGGGCCTGCGGGACGTCGAGGCGCCGGTCGCTCCTACCGCCCCACGAACCGCGGCCGCCGCTTCTCCTTGAACGCCGCGACGCCCTCGGCGTAGTCCGCGGTGGTCGCGTGGCGCTGCTGGACCTGCGCCTCGAGCGCCACCGCGTCCTCGAGGGCCAGCGTGCGCGAGCGGTCGAGGACCTCCTTGATCGAGGCCAGGGCCGTCGTCGGCATGGCGGCCAGGCGCTGCGCGAGGGCCAACCCCTCGGCGTGGAGCTCGTCGTCGGCGACGAGGCGCTGGACGAGGCCCCACGCGTGCGCGCGGGCCGCGGGAAGCCGCTCGCCGAGCATCGCGAGCTCCGCGGCACGGCCGGCGCCGACCTTCGCCGCGAGGTGGCCGAGGACGCCGCCGTCCGGCATGACGGCGATGTGGACGAAGGCCAGGAGGAAGGTCGCCGAGTCGGCGGCGACGACGAGGTCGCAGGCGGCGGCGAGGGAGACGCCGAGCCCGGCGGCCGGGCCGTGGACGGCGGCGACGACGGGCTTGGGCATCCGCCGGACCTCGAGCACGACCGGGTTGTAGATCTCCTCGAGGCGGGTGTGGAGGTCGGGCGCGCCGTCGGGCAGCAGCTCGCGCGGCACCTTGACGTCGGCGCCCGCGCAGAAGCCACGGCCCGCGCCGGTGACCAGCACGGCGCGCACGCCGGGGTCCGTGCCGGCGTCGCGCAGCGCCGCCAGCAGGGCGCGGCCCATGTCGGGCGTCCACGCGTTGAGCGCCTCCGGGCGGTTGAGCTGCAGGTGCGCGACGGCACCGTCGCGCTGCACCAGGACGTCGTCGCTGCGCTCGGCCACGCGCGGATGCTACGCAATGTCTGGACAGCATGTACGATCTTGGCGTATGGGTCACGGCCTCCTGTCCTACGCCGCGTACGTCCCGCGGCACCGGCTGCAGCGCGCGGAGCTCGCCTCCGCCCTCGGCACGGGCGGGGGCAAGGGCGCCCGGGCCGTCGCCTCCTACGACGAGGACTCGACGACGATGGGCGTCGAGGCGGCGCGTGCCGCCCTGACCGACGGCACCCGGCCGCAGAGCCTGTTCTTCGCCACCACGGCACCGGCGTACCTCGACAAGACCAACGCGACGGCGATCCACGCCGCGCTCGACCTGGGCCACGAGGGCTTCGCCGTCGACCTCGCCGGCTCGGCACGCGGGGCCACCGGTGCGCTGCGCGCCGCCGCGGGCTCGGGAGGCCTGGCCGTGCTGAGCGACCTGCGCACGGGCCGGCCCGGGTCGGCCGACGAGCGCGACAGCGGCGACGCCGCCGCGGCGTTCCTCTTCGGCGAGGGCCCGCCGATCGCCGAGGTCGTCGCCGAGGCGTCGGCCACCGCGGAGTTCCTCGACCGCTGGCGCGCGCCCGGCGAGCAGGCCAGCGGGCAGTGGGAGGAGCGCTTCGGCCTCGAGGCCTACCTGCCGCTCGTGCGGGACGCCGCCCGCCGCGCGCTCGACGCCGCGGGCCTCGACGAGGTCGACCACGTCGTCGTCTCCTCGCCCCACAGCCGCGCCGCCGCGACCGCCGCCAAGAGCCTCGCAGGGCGCGTGCCCGAGCAGCCGCCGGCGATCGGCTACGCCGGCGCGGCCGACCCGGGGGTCCGGCTCGCCGCGGTGCTCGACCGCGCGGGGCCGGGGGAGACGATCCTGCTGGTGATCGCCGCCGACGGCTGCGACGCGACCGTGCTGCGCACGACCGACGCGCTGCCCGGCCGCCGGGCGACGGTGCCCGTCGCCGAGCAGCTCGAGGGCGGCCACGACGTCCCGTACGCGACCTACCTGACCTGGCGCGGGATGCTGCACCGCGAGCCGCCGCGCCGGCCCGAGCCCAGCCGTCCCGCGGGGCCGGCGTCCGCGCGCTCCGAGGCCTGGAAGTTCGCGTTCGTCGGCTCGCGCTGCGAGGCCTGCGACCACGTCCACGTCCCCCCGCGGCGGGTGTGCGTCAACTGCCAGGCCGTCGACCGCATGGCGCGCGCGCCGCTGGCCGGCAAGGGTGGGACCGTCGCGACGTACACCGTCGACCGCCTCGCCTTCTCGCCCTCGCCGCCGATGATCGACGCGGTCGTCGACTTCGACGGCGGCGGGCGCTACACGCTCGAGGTCGCCGACGCCGACCCCGACCAGGTCGACATCGGCACGCCGCTCGAGCTCACCTTCCGCCGGCTCTACACGGCCGGCGGCGTCCACAACTACTTCTGGAAGGTCAGGGTGCGCCGTGCCGTCTAACGGGATCCGCGACAAGGTCGCCATCGTCGGCATGGGCTGCACGGCCTTCGGCGAGCACTGGGGCAAGTCGGCCGACGACCTCCTCGTCGACGCCGCCGAGCAGTGCTTCGCCTCGGCGCCCGGCCTGCCCAAGGAGGACGTCGACGCCTTCTGGCTGGGGACGATGAACTCGGGCCAGTCGGGCACCGTCCTCTCCAAGCCGCTGGGCATCGACTACAAGCCCGTCACCCGCGTCGAGAACATGTGCGCGACGGGCTCCGAGGCGTTTCGCAACGCCTGCTACGCCGTGGCCTCCGGCGCCTACGACCGCGTCATGGCGGTCGGCGTCGAGAAGCTCAAGGACACCGGCTACTCGGGGCTCGTGCGCTCCAACGTCCCGGGCGACGGCACCGCGCCGGAGGAGACGCTCACCGCGCCCGCCGCCTTCTCGCTGCTGGACCCCGCCTACTGCAAGAAGTACGGCGTCGACCCGCAGGCGATGCGCGACGCGATGACCCACGTCGCGTGGAAGAACCACGTCAACGGGGCCAAGAACCCGCGCGCGCAGTTCCGCAAGGAGGTCCCGAAGGAGAAGATCGACGCGGGGGCCGGCCGGGTCGCGGGCCGCCTGGGCGTCATGGACTGCTCCGGCGTCTCCGACGGCGCGGCGGCCGCGCTCGTCGTCCGCGCCGAGGACGCCCACCGGTACACCGACCGGCCGATGTTCGTGAAGGCGCTGTCGGTCATCGCGGGCCCCGCCAGCGGGCCGATCGACCCCTCCTACGACTACACGACCTTCCACGAGGTCGTGGCCTGCGCCAAGGACGCCTACGCGCAGGCCGGCATCACGGACCCGCGCGCCGAGATCTCGATGGCCGAGGTGCACGACTGCTTCACGCCGACCGAGCTCGTGCTCATGGAGGACCTCGGCTTCAGCGAGCGCGGCCAGGCGTGGCGCGACGAGCTCGAGGGCGTCTTCGACCTCGACGGCGCGCTGCCGGTCAACCCCGACGGCGGCCTGAAGTCCTTCGGCCATCCGGTGGGCGCCAGCGGGCTGCGGATGCTCTTCGAGTGCTGGCTGCAGTTCCGCGGCGAGGCGGGCGACCGCCAGCTCGCCGATCCGCGCCTCGGGCTGACCCACAACCTCGGCGGGCGCCCCGGCACGTGCGTGTCGTTCATCTCGATCGTGGGGGCCGAGCAGGGGTGAGCGCCCCGCCACTGCTGGTCGAGCGCCGCGACGCGGTGCTCGTCCTCACGCTCAACCGCCCCGAGCAGCGCAACGCCGTCGACGTCCCCATGGCCGAGGCGATCGCGGCCGCGCTCGACGAGCTCGACGGCGACCCGGGCCTGCGCGTCGGCGTGCTCACCGGCGCGGGCAAGGGCTTCTGCAGCGGCATGGACCTCAAGGCCTTCGCGCAGACCGGCACGCGCCCGTGGGCCGGCGACCGCGGCTTCGCCGGCATCGTCCGCCGCCCGCCGCGCACGCCCCTGGTCGCCGCGATCGAGGGCTTCGCCGTCGCCGGCGGCCTGGAGGTCGCGCTGGCCTGCGACCTCGTCGTCGCCGCGAAGGGGGCGAAGCTCGGCATCCCGGAGGCCAAGCGCGGCCTGGTCGCCGCGGGCGGGGCGCTGCGCCGGCTGCCGCGGCTGCTGCCCGCGCCCATCGCGATGGAGCTGGCGCTCACGGGCGAGCTCATCACGGCCGAACGCGCCCACGCGCTGGGCGCCGTGAACCGGCTCGCCGAGCCGGGGGAGGCGCTCACCGAGGCCCTCGCGCTGGCGCAGACGATCGCGGCCAACGGCCCGCTGGCGCTCACCGCGAGCAAGCAGGTGCTCCAGGAGCAGTGGTCCTGGAGCGACAGCGAGTTCTTCGACCGGCAGGCGGCGATCGCCGATCCGGTCATGGCGTCCGAGGACGCGCGCGAGGGCGCGCGGGCCTTCACCGAGAAGCGCGCCCCCGTCTGGCAGGGGCGCTGAAGGAGCACATGCCCGGCATCGTCAGCTACGGGACCTACGTCCCCCGCCACCGCCTCGACCGCGCCGCGATCCGCAGGACCCTGAACCCGTCCGACCCGCCCGGCGGCAGGGGGACGCGGGCGGTCGCCGGCTTCGACGAGGACACGACCTCCATGGGCGTGGAGGCGGCACGGGCCGCGCGGTGGAACGGCAGCTTCACGCCGACCGCCGTCCACTTCGCCACGACCGCGCCCGCCTACGCCGACAAGACCAACGCGACGGCCATCCACGCCGCCCTGACGCTCGCTCCCGACGTCTTCGCCACCGACCACGTCGGGTCCATCCGCAGCGCGGTCGGCGCCCTGCGCGCGGCCGCCGCCGAGGGCGGGCTGGCGGTGCTCAGCGACGTGCGCATCGGCCGCCCGGGGTCGGCCGACGAGGCGGGCGGCGGCGACGGCGCCGCCGCGTTCCTCTTCGGCGAGGGCGACGGCGTGGTCGCCGAGCTCGTCGGCCAGGCGAGCGCCACCGCGGAGTTCCTCGACCGCTGGCGCGTGCCCGGCGAGCAGCACTCGAGCGTCTGGGAGGAGCGCTTCGGCCTGGGCGTCTACCTGCCGCTCGTGCAGGACGCCGCCGGCCGCGCGCTGGCCGCCGCCGGCGTCGAACGGCCCGACCACGTCGTCATCGCCTCGCCGCACACCCGCGCCGCCGCGACCGCGGCCAGGGCGTTCGGCGCCGCGGTCGACCCGTCGCTCGAGGCGGCCACCGGGAACCTCGGTGCCGCGCAGGCCGGCGTCGGGCTGGCCGACGCGCTGGACCGCGCGCAGCCCGGCGAGCACGTCCTCGTCGTCAGCGCCGCCGACGGTGCCGACGCCCTGGTGCTGCGGGTGACCGACGCGATCGCCGGCCGCCCGGCGACCGCCGGACCCCGGGCACAGCTCGGGCTCGCCGAGGAGGTCGACTACGCGACGTACCTGACCTGGCGCGGGACGCTCGTGCGCGAGCCGCCGCGGCGGCCGGACCCCGTCCGGCCCGAGGGCCCTCCGGCCCAGCGCGCGGCGAGCTGGAAGTTCGGCTTCGTCGGCACCCGCTGTCGTTCGTGCGAGCGCGTGCACGTCCCGCCGACGCGGGTGTGCGGCACCTGCGGCGCGGTCGACGAGATGGACGACGTCTCGATGGCCGACCGCCAGGGGACCGTCACGACCTACACCGTCGACCGGCTGGCGTTCTCGCTCAGCCCGCCGACGATCACCGCCGCCATCGACTTCGAGGGCGGCGGCCGCTTCACGTGCGAGCTGACCGACTGCACGCCGGAGGACGTCGACGTGGGGACGCGCGTCGAGATGACCTTCCGCCGGATGTACAGCGCGGCCGGCGTGCACAACTACTTCTGGAAGGGCCGACCCGTGAAGGAGCGCAGCTGAGATGGCGAGCCATGGGATCCGCGACCGCGTCGCGATCGTGGGCATGGGATGCACGACCTTCGGCGAGCACTGGGGGCGGTCGATCGACGACCTCCTCATCGACGCCGTCAACGAGGCGGTCGGCTCGGTCGACGGCCTGCAGCGCGACGACGTCGACGCCTACTGGCTGGGCACCATGGGCTCCGGGACCTCCGGGCTCACCCTCAGCCGGCCGCTGAAGATCGACAACAAGCCGGTCACCCGCGTCGAGAACTACTGCGCGACGGGCTCCGAGGCGTTCCGCAACGCCTGCTACGCCGTCGCATCGGGCGCCTACGACGTCGTCATGGCCGTCGGCGGGGAGAAGCTCAAGGACTCCGGCTACTCGGGCCTCGTCGTCCCGCCCGCCTCCAACGACGGCACGGTCTCCGAGCCGTCGGCGCCGGCGGTCTTCAGCCTCCTCGCACCCGCGTACGCCAAGAAGTACGGCGTCGAGCCCGGCCAGCTCAAGGACGTCATGACGCGCATCGCGTGGAAGAACCACAAGAACGGCGCGCTCAACGAGCGGGCGCAGTTCCGCAGCGAGGTGCCGATGGAGAAGATCGCCAGCTCGCCGATCGTGGCGGGGCAGCTCGGGATCTTCGACTGCAGCGGCGTCGCCGACGGCGCGGCCGCGGCGATCATCGTCCGCGCCGAGGACGCCCACCGCTACACCGACCGGCCGATGTTCGTGAAGGCGCTGGCCTTCGCCGCGGGACCGGCCGAGGGTCCCGTCGACCCCGAGTACGACTTCACGTCGTTCGGCGAGGTCGTCGCCTCGGCCGAGGACGCCTACGCGCAGGCGGGCGTCACCGACCCGCGGGCGGAGATCTCGATGGCCGAGGTCCACGACTGCTTCACGCCGACCGAGCTCGTCCTGATGGAGGACCTCGGCTTCTCGGACCGGGGCGAGGGCTGGAAGGACGTCATGGAGGGCCGGTTCGACCTCGACGGCGACCTGCCGGTCAACCCGGACGGGGGGCTGAAGTCCTTCGGCCATCCGATCGGCGCCAGCGGCCTGCGGATGCTCTTCGAGTGCTGGCTGCAGTTCCGCGGCGAGGCGGGCGACCGCCAGCTCGAGGACCCCAAGCTCGGCCTGACCCACAACCTCGGCGGCTCGCCCGGGGCGTGCGTGTCGTTCATCTCGATCGTCGGGGCGGAGCGCGACCCTGCCTGACGCGCCGTCTGGACACGACGTCCGACCCCGCCATCTGTAGCGTCTACAACGAACCGCCGTCCGCCAAGAGGAGAGGGAATGACGACCACCGCCCCCGAGTCGCTGGGCTCCGCGTCCCCGGAGGTCCACGCCTCCACGATGTGCGAGGCCTTCCAGGCGACCGCCGCCGCCTACGCCGAGGAGGTCGCCGTTCGCAGCCACGACGGCCAGACCGAGATCACCTTCGGCGCCTACGCCGACCGCGTGCGCTCGATCGCCGCGGGCATGGCCGCCAAGGGCGTCGCGCGCGGGGACACCGTCGCGCTGCTCCTGGTCAACCGGCCGGAGTTCCACCTCTGCGACACCGCCGCCGTGCACCTCGGCGCCACGCCGTTCTCGATCTACGCGACCTCGTCGCCCGAGCAGGTCGCCTACCTGCTGGACAACTCCCAGGCCGACCTCGTCATCACGCAGGAGGTCTTCGTCGACAAGCTGATCGAGGCGCGCGGCGACCGCGGCCGCCCGAGCACGATCGTCTGCCTCGACGGGCGCCGTGACGGGACCATCACGCTGGAGGAGCTCGAGGCCGCCGGCGACCCGGCCTTCGACTTCGAGACCGCGTGGCGGGCCGTCCAGCCCGACGACGTGCTGACCCTGATCTACACCTCGGGCACCACCGGTCCGCCAAAGGGCGTCGAGCTGACCCACGCGAACATGCTCGCCCAGTGCCGCGGCGTCTCGCAGGTGCTGCCGATGCGCCCGGGCGCCCGCATCACCTCCTACCTGCCGTCGGCGCACATCGCCGACCGCTGGTCCTCGCACTACAACCAGATGTGCTTCGGGCTCCAGATCACCACGGTGCCCGACCCGAAGCTCATCGCGCAGGTCCTGCCCGAGGTGCGGCCCACGGTGTGGGGCGCCGTGCCGCGCGTCGCCGAGAAGCTCAAGGCGGCGCTGGAGGCGGGGCTGCAGGCCGAGCCCGACGAGGCGCGGCGCGAGGCCGTGCTCGGCGCGATCGAGCTGGCCAAGCAGAAGGTCCGCCTGGAGCAGGCCGGGGAGCCGGTTCCCGAGGAGCTCGCCCAGAAGGTCGCGGCCATGGACGAGGCGGTCCTCTCGAAGCTGCGGGCCAAGCTGGGCCTCGACCAGGTCGAGTGGTTCATCATCGGCGCGGCGCCGCTGGCCCGTGCGGTCCAGGAGTTCCTCCTCGCGCTGGGTCTGCCGATCTCGGAGATCTACGGCATGTCGGAGTGCTCCTGCTGCGTGACCGTCACCGCGCCCGCCGCGGCGAAGATCGGCTCGGTCGGCCAGGTCATCGAGGGCTGCGAGCTGCGGCTCGACGCGGACGGGGAGCTGCTCGTGCGCGGCGCGACGATCATGAAGGGCTACCGCAACGAGCCCGAGAAGACGGCCGAGGCCATGACCGAGGACGGCTGGCTGCGCACGGGCGACATCTGCTCGATCGACGACGAGGGCTACGTGCGGATCGTCGACCGCAAGAAGGAGCTCATCATCAACGCGGCCGGCAAGAACATGTCGCCGGCGAACATCGAGCAGGAGCTCAAGTCGGCCGACCCGCTCATCGGCCAGGCCGCGGTGATCGGCGACCAGCGCCCGTACAACGTCGCGCTCCTCGTGCTCGACCCCGACATCGCGGCGGCGGCCGCGCCGAAGCTCGGCATCGACCCGCCCACGGTCGCGGCGGTCGCCGCGGACGAGCGCGTGCGCGCGCGCATCGCCCAGGCCGTCGAGCAGGCCAACGGCCGCCTCTCGCGCGTGGAGCAGATCAAGCGCTACGAGCTGCTCACCGAGGAGTGGGCGCCGGGCGGCGACGAGCTCACTCCGACGATGAAGCTCAAGCGCAAGCCGATCAACCAGAAGTACGAGGGGCTGATCGAGGGCCTCTACGCCGGCTGAGACCGCCGCGTCGGTCAACGTGTACGGACATGGCGTCCGATATGCTCGGACGCCATGTCGGCCGACCCCGTCCTCGCCGAGCGCGACGGTCCCGTCGCACGGATCACGCTCAACCGCCCGGAGGCGCTGAACGCCATCACCGTCGCGCTGGCCGAGGGACTGCGCGAGGCGGTCGAGGCGCACGGGGAGGAGGCGGAGGTCGTCCTCATCCGCGGGGCGGGCGGGAACTTCTGCGTGGGCGGCGACTTCCACGAGCTCGAGCGCCTGCGCCAGGAGGGCCCGCAGGCGACCGCCGAGCTCTTCGCGGCCTTCGGGCGGGCCTGCGACGCCGTGGGGCAGGTCTCGGCGCCGGTGGTCTGCGCCGTTGAGGGCTACGCGATGGCGGGCGGGTTCGAGCTGCTGCAGGCGGCCGACATCGCGATCGTCACCGACGAGGCCAGGATCGCCGACAACCACGCGAACTTCGGGCAGGTCCCTGGCGGCGGGAGCTCCCAGCGGCTCCCGCGGCTCGTGGGCCGCCAACGCGCCAGCGCGCACGTGCTCACCGGCGACCGCCTCTCGGGCCGCGACGCGGTCGCCTGGGGCCTGGCCTACCGCTCGGCGCCCGCGGCGGAGTTCGACGCCGCCGTCGAGGCGCTGCTCGAGCGGCTCGTCGGCAAGAGCCGCGACGCGCAGGCGCGGACCAAGCGGCTCATCCGCGACGGGCTGGAGCTCTCGCTGGCCGACGGCCTCGAGCTCGAGCGCCGCACCGTCGTGGACCACCTGACGGGCGAGTCGGCCGCCGCCGGCATCGCCGCCTTCACCGACCGAGGAGGACGCTGACGTGTCCGACACGCTGCTCGAGGCGGGCCCGGTGCTCGTCGACCTGGACGGGGGCGTCGCCCACGTGCGCCTCAACCGGCCCGAGGCGCTCAACGGCCTGGACGTGCCGCTGCTGCGGGCGCTCTACGACGCGCTGCTGCTCGTGCACGGCGACCCGCGCACGCGCGCCGTCCTGCTGACCGGCGAGGGGCCGAGCTTCTGCGCCGGGGGCGACGTCAAGACCTTCGCCGCCAAGGGCGAGGCGCTGCCCGACTACCTGCGCGAGGCGACGACCTGGCTGCAGAACTGCACCACCGCGCTGCTGGCCCTGCGGGCGCCCGTGGTCGCGGCGGTCCACGGCTTCGCCGCCGGCGGGGGCGGCTTCGGCCTGGTGTGCGCGTGTGACCTGGTGCTCGCCGCGCAGTCGTCGAAGTTCCTGCTCGGGGCCACGCGCGTGGGCATGGCGCCCGACGCCGGGGGCTCGGTCACGCTCACGCGGCTGGTGGGGCTGCGCAAGGCGCTGGAGATCGCGCTCACCAACCCGACGCTCAGCGCGCAGGAGGCCCTCGAGCTGGGCATCGTCACGCGCGTCGTGGCCGACGACGCGCTGCTCGACGAGGGACGGGCGCTGGCCGCCGCGCTCGCCGCCGGCCCGACGCTCGCGCTTGCCGCGACGAAGCGGCTGCTGTGGGACGGCGTCGGGGCGACGGTGGCCGACCGGCTGCCGGAGGAGTCGCGCGTCGTGTCCGAGCTCTCGGGGACCGCCGACGCGCGCGAGGGCCTCGCCGCGGTCATCGAGCGCCGAGCCCCGACCTTCCGGGGCGCCTGAGCCGATGCCGATCGACGTCGCGAAGGTCGTGGGCGCCGCGCTGCCCGAGACCCCTGCGCGGTGGGGCCCCGACGACGTGGTCCTGTACCACCTCGGCGTCGGCGCGGGCGACCCGCCCACCGACCCGGGCCAGCTCAAGTGGGCCTACGAGCAGGGGCTGGTCGTCCTGCCGTCGTGGGGCGTGCTGCCCGCGATGGGGACGCTCCTGCACATGCTCGGCCTGGACGGCATGGACGTCGACCTGCGCACCCTGCTGCACGGCGAGCAGGAGCTCGTCGTCCACGAGCCGCTGCCCGTGGAGGGCGACGTCGTGACGACCGGGCGGGTGGTCGACGTCCTCGACAAGGGCAAGGCGGCCCTCGTCGTCCTCGAGACCGAGACGCGCGCCGCGCAGGACGGCCGGCCCCTGTGCACGAACCGCTTCAGCGCGTTCTTCCGCGGAGAGGGCGGGTTCGGCGGCGACGCGGGACCGAGGCCCCACGTGTTCGCGCCCGACCGCCCGCCGGACCACGTCCTGCGGGCCCGGACCCTGCCCCAGCAGGCGCTGCTGTACCGGCTCACCGGCGACAAGAACCCGCTGCACGCCGATCCCGCGTTCGCGACGAAGGCGGGCTTCGAGCAGCCGATCCTCCACGGCCTGTGCAGCTTCGGGATCGCCTGCCGGCTGCTGGTGGACCAGGTCCTCGGCGGCGACGTGACGGCCGTGCGGCGCTACGGGGCGCGCTTCGCCGGGGTGCTGTTCCCGGGCGAGGAGCTCGAGCTCGCCGTCTGGGACGAGGGCGAGACGCTGCACGCCGCGGCGCGCTGCGTCGAGCGCGACGCGCCCGTGCTGGCGAACGTCGTGCTCGATCGCGGCGAGCGGCGCTAGGCGGCCTGCGCGGCGACGTCCTCGAGGTCGAGGGCGTCGACGGCGGCCCAGGCCTCGCGCACGTCGGCGAACTCGCCGAGGAGCGCCGGGCCGGTGGTGGTGGCGGTGTGCAGCACGGTGGTGCGGCCGCGGCGGGTCATGACCAGCCCCCCGCCCACGACGGCGCCCCGCACGGTGGTGGAGTCCAGGTCGTAGGTCATGACCACACGGTGACCGAACATCGCGTTCGGCTGTGTGGAGGACGTCACACGCGGCGCGCGCACCGGCGTGCTAGTCCGCGGTGTAGCCGCCCACGAGGTGCGCGAGACCGCCGGCGAACTGCTCGCGGCCCGCGCCGTGGCGTCCGGCGGCGTAGAGCGCCGCGCCCAGCGTGCACCACGACAGCGTGAGGAACAGCTCGTGGGCGGTGTCCCGGTCCAGGCCGCCCTCGTGCAGCACGTCGAGCACGGCGTCGCGGTGGCGGGCCGCCGCGGGGCCCTCGGTGGGGCGCTGCGCCATCGCCTCGGCGATGGCCGGCCGCGCGAGCAGCAGCTCGTGCAGGGCGGTGAAGAAGGCGGTGACGCCCTGCTGCCAGGGCCGCGCGGGGTCGACGGGCGCCACGTCGGCGAGGGCGGCGTCGACGATGCGGTCGATCAGCTCGTCCTTGGACGTGACGTGGCTGTAGAGGGACATCGCGGCGCAGCCGAGGTCGGTGGCCAGGCGGCGCATGGAGAGCGCGGCGAGGCCCTCGCGGTCGGCGAGCGCGGCGCCGGCGCGGGTGACGAGCTCGGCGTCCAGCGGTCCTCCGCGACTTGCACCGGCCATGCCGTACAGCGTAAGGTACCGACGTGCCTTACACCGTACGCCATGGTCGTGAGGGCGAGCTGCGCCAGGTCCCGGAGACCGGGGAGTGGTGGCAGGACAGCGCGTTCATGACGTTCCACGCACCCGAGGCCGGCATCGGGGGCCACGTGCGCATCGGCCACGAGCCCCATCACGCGGGCGGCATCTCGGCGCTGTGGTTCGGCCTCGTCACCCGCGACGGCCGGCAGTTCCGGCGCAACGTCGCGACCCCGCTCACCGACGCGGACCTGCGCGACGACGGCTTCGGCGCCCACGGCGGGCGCTACCTGGCCGTGCTCGACGGCGAGGACGTCGTCTTCGCCGTGGACGACGAGGGGTGCTCGATGCGCCTGCGCTTCGCGGACTTCTACGCGCGCACGGACTTCTTCCCGCCCTCGGCCGGCACGCTGGTCGACGACTTCGCCAGCTCGCACTTCGAGACCTCCGGACGGGTGACGGGGACGATCGTGCTCGGCGGCCGCACCTACGAGGTCGACGGCCTGGGCCACCGGGACCGCAGCTGGGGGGTGCGGCGCTGGGACACGCTGCTCGACCACCGCTGGGTGCCGGGCACCGTCGGGCCGGAGCTGTCCTTCGGCTGCATCTCGTGGCACGGCGTCGACGGTTCCCTGCGCCAGTTCGGCTACGTGGTGCGCGAGGGCGAGGTCGTGCACGCCGAGGCCGTGGACGTCGTCGTGGAGCTCGAGGCCGACGGGCTGACCTACCGCGGCGGCACGAGCGTGCTGCGGCTGCCGGGAGGCGAGGAGCTCGTCGTGCGTGCGCGGCCCTACGGCGCCACCGTGTCCGAGCACCACGGCGTGGCGTGCGTCGATGCGATCTGCGAGGTGGAGGTCGACGGCCGGCGCGGGTTCTGCGACCTCGAGGTCTCCACGAACCCCCGTGCCGGCCGGGGCCCGGTGACGACGGCGTTGCGCGCGAACCTGGCCGACGGGATCAGCGGCGTCCCGGAGGCCGCACGCGCGTGAGCTCCGCACCGCCCGACCCGCTGATGCCGTCGGAGCGGGCCGTCCACCACTGGACGACCACGAACCTCGGCGAGGCCGTGCCGGGCGTCATGACACCGCTGTGCTGGTCGCTCTGGGGACCGACGGGCGAGCGCGCGGCGCGCCGGGCGGCCCACGAGATCGGCGTGCTGCGCCGGGACGAGCTGGCGCCGCCGGCCGACCCCGCCGACTGGGTCCTGCGGCCGTTCCACGGTCGCCTGACGATGCAGCTCGAGTTCATGGCGCTGGTCGGCGACCGCCTGCCCGGGACGACGGGGGCCGAGGCGATCCGCAGCATGTTCGGGGCCGTCCCGCCCGGCATGGCCTTCGCGCCCACCCGCGCCCGCTACCCCGCGATCGCCGTCCGCCTGCCCACGACCTTCGCGCGCTTCCCGGGGCTCCTGCGCGCGCTGGCGCCCGAGCAGGACCGCTGGTGGCGCGACGCGGTGGCCCGGGCCCCCGCCCTCGACCTCGCGGGTGCCCGCGCGCTGTTCGCGCAGGCCGTCGCGCGCTTCGAGCGCGCCGGGCACGTGCAGCTCGTGGGCACGCTCTCCAGCATCCGGCCGCTGTTCGACGCGCTCGACGCCCTCGTGCAGGACGCCGGGGTGGGCGACCTCGCCGTGCTGAGCGGCACCGGGGGCGCGGAGATGGCGGTCGTCGCCGACATCTGGCGCGCGTCGCGCGGCGAGCTCGAGGTCGCCGACGTGGTCGCGCGCCACGGCTTCCACGGTCCCGACGAGGGCGAGGTCTCCAGCCGCGTCTGGCGCGAGGACCCGGCGCCCCTGCACACCATGGTCGCGCGCTACGCCGCCCGGGACGAGGCCCAGAGCCCGCTGGCCGGCGAGGCCGGGGCGCGCGAGCGCCTGGCGGCGGCGCAGGCCGAGGTGCTCGCCGCGCTGCCGCGCCGCCGGCGCCCGGCAGCGGCCCTGCTCCTGCGCCTCGCGGCCGCCCGGCTGCCGTTGCGCGGGGTGGCCAAGCGCTCGTTCCTGCAGGCGGTCGACGCCGGCCGCGCGGCGGCGCGGCGGGCGGGCGCGCTGCTGGAGGCCGACGGCGTGCTGGCCGCGGCGGACGACGTCTTCCTGCTCACCGGCGAGGAGCTCTGCGGCGCCCTGCCCGACGGCGTGCGCGAGGTGGTCGAGCACCGCCGCCAGCGGCGCGCGGCCCACCAGCGCGTGGAGCCGGCGTCGTCGTCGTGGGCCGGCCTGCCCGAGCTCGTGCCGGTGGCGGCGCCCGGGGCCGGGGGCGGGGCGGACGGCGGGTCCGGCGTCGTGCGGGGCACCGGGGTCAGCGCGGGGGTGGTCGAGGGCGTCGCGCGGGTGGTGACCGACCCGAGCTTCGAGGACGTGGAGCCCGACGAGGTGCTCGTCGCGCGCACGACGGACCCGAGCTGGTCGTCGATCATGTTCGTCTCCAGCGCGCTCGTCGTCGACCTCGGCGGGGCGCTGAGCCACGCCGCGGTCGTCGCCCGCGAGCTCGGCGTCCCGTGCGTGGTGGGGACGGGCAACGGGACGAGCGTCCTGGCCACCGGCGACCGCGTGCGCGTCGACGGGACGGCCGGGACGGTCGAGGTCCTCGCCCGGGTCTGAAAGCCCTTTCAGGAGAAGTTGAAAGTCCTTTCAGTTCTCTGGTAGCGTCGCCGCGACACCGAGTCCTGGAGGAGACCCGTGCCGTTCGACGTGCTCGCAGCGATCCCCGTGCATCCCGACAGCGTGATGCCGCTCACCCCCGAGATCATCTTCACGATCTTCCTGGGCATCCCGGTGGCGCTCCTGCTCACCATCGGCCTGCGCCACCTGCGCGCGGGCAAGGAGCCGCTGCTGCTCGTCTGCCTCGCCGGCGGCCTCCTCGCGTGCGTCTGGGAGCCCATCGTCGACACGATGGGGCTCTGCTACATCAAGGAGGGCGCGGAGCTCTCGACGTACACGATCCTCGACCGGACGATGCCGCTGTTCATCCCGTTCGTCTACACGTGGTACGTCGGCGGCCTGGCGTACATCGCCTACCGCCTGTACGCGGCCGGCATCACCGCCCGCGGGATGTTCGCGCTGTACCTCATCGACTGCGGCGTGAACATCTGGCTCGAGAGCCCGGGCGTGCTCCTGGGCGCCTACGAGTACTACGGCTCCCAGCCGCTGGACTTCTGGGGCCTGCCGCTGTGGTGGACGCTCATGAACCCGCTCATGCCGATGATCGGCGGCGCGCTCATCTACCGCCTGCGGCCCCACCTCACCGGCTGGCGGATCCTCGGCGTGATCCCGATCATCCCGATGGTCGACGGCATCACGAACGCCGGCATCGGCTGGCCGATGTGGATCACGCTGAACAACGAGGGCATCTCCCTGGTGTGGACGCACCTCGCGGCCCTCGCCACGTTCCTGCTCGCGCTCTACGTCGTGTGGATGCTCGGCTTCCTCGTCGGGCGTCCCGCCGAGCAGGTGCGCAGGCTCACCAAGCTCGAGCTCCTGCGCGAGGCGCTGTCGGGCGACCCGCCGCCCCCGGTCCCCGGCAGCGCGCCGGTGCCCGGGGCGCCGGCGCCCGGCCGGGTCCCCGTCGGCGCACCCGCCCCGGCGCTCGGCGCGGCGGCCTCCTAGCCCGCGATGGCGCTCGAGACCCACCCCGCCGCGTCGGACCTCTGGCTGCCCCTGCCGGAGGACGGCGCGGCGTGGGAGCCGCACACGATCCACACGCACTACTTCGGCTTCAGCATCCCCGAGGCCGAGATCGGCGCGTTCCTCTACGTCCGCTACCAGCCGGCCTTCCCGCTCTGCCAGGGCGGGGTCTGCCTCTTCCGCGGGCGCGGCAACGTCCAGGTCACCGACATGGACTTCGTCGACTACGAGATGACGATGCCCTGGCCGGCGATCGACGGGCACTCGATCACCACCGCCAACGGGCTGCGCATCGAGCTGCTCGAGCCCGGCCGCGTCGCGCGCATCAGCTACACCAGCAACGACGGACGCACCTCCCTGGACGTCACGCAGACCGCGGTGACGCCGCTCTTCGCCCGCGGGCACGTCATGCCGGGCGAGGACGAGCGCCAGGACGCGTCGATGGCCCCGGGCGGCTCGGAGCAGTTCATGCACGTCACCGGCGAGCTCGTGCTGCGCGGCGAGCGCTTCGCCGTCGACTGCCATGCGCCGCGCGACCGGTCGTGGCGCCAGGTGCGCGTCGAGCGCCAGGGCGCCGTGCCGGTGCCGCCGGTCGGCTGGTCGCCGATGTGGTTCGGCGACGACCTCGTGCTCAGCCAGGTGTCCTTCGAGGCGCCCGACACCGACCCGGCGTGGGCGGGGATCTACCAGGTGCCGCCGGACCGCCCGACCCACCACTTCGCGTGGATCGTCGTGGACGGCGAGGCCCGCGACGTGCGCTCGGTGCGCCGCGACGTGCTCGAGCGCGACCCCTTCACCTACATGGCCCTGCGCCAGGAGCTCGAGCTGGTCGACGAGACCGGCGCCGCGCACCGCTTCAGCGGCGAGGCGCTCGCCACCGCGACGCTGCCGGCCTGGCCCAACGTCTCCTTCCACGACTCCGTCTTCCGCTGGCAGGACGAGCGGGGCCGCACGACCCACGCCAGCTACCAGGAGATCTGGTTCGACGACTTCCAGCGCGCGATGCGCGACCGGTTCCTGGCGGTGGAGGGCGCCGCCTAGCCGGTCGCGTCGACCAGCGGGGGCAGTGGCCGGTTGGCCACCGCCGCCGCCTGGCGGGCGGGGAGGCCGAGGGCCCGCAGGCACATCTCCGCGTAGGCGGTCTCGGCGCCCGGGCCGATGCGCCCGTCGACGATCGCGCGCATGAGCGACAGGGCACCGCCGAGGATCGTCGTGACGGCGAGGTCGACCTGCAGCGGCTTGAGGCGCCCGGCGGCGACGCCCTCCTCGAGGGCGGCGTGGGCGGCGGGCCAGACGGCCGACATGAACAGCGCGTCGGCGTGCTCGAGGTGGACGACGAGCCGCGCGAAGTCGGGGTCCTCGTAGGCCCGGGCGACGAAGCGCCGGATCGCGTTGGACACGAGCTCGGCGGGGTCCTGGTCGGCGCCCGTCGGCCGCGAGACCGTCTCGGCCAGCGCGCTGAGGCTCTCGCCGACGACCGCCTCGACGAGCTCCTCCTTGGAGGCGAAGTGGTTGTAGAAGGAGCCCAGCGCGACGCCGGCGCCCTCGGTGATCTCCTGGATGCGCAGCCCCGCGACGCCCTTCTCGGTGATGAGCTCGCGGGCGGCGTCGAGGAGCCGGCGCCGCGTGCGCTCGCGTCGTCCGACCGGGGCTGCGACCTCCGCCATGGGCCCATCCTGCCACGCCGGGCGGCCGCTGCCCACCCGAAGTTGAAAGACCTTTCAGCTTGCGGGTAGGGTCGTCCGATGACGGGCGAGAGGCCGGTGGCGTGGTCGACCATCAACGCGGGGGAGGCCCTGCCCGGCGTCGTGACGCCGCTGACCTGGAGCTTCTTCGGCGACAACGTCGAGCGGGCGTTCCGCGGGGCGTTCTGCGACCTCGGGGTGCTCAGGGCCTCCGAGGTCCGGGCGCCCGAGCGGCGCGAGGAGCGGATGTGGGACCTCTTCCTCGGCCGGGCCGCGGCCAACCTCGACACCTTCCGCTGGCTGGGCGACCTCATGCCCGGCACGAGCGCCGACGCCATCGAGCAGCAGATCTTCGGCACCGTGCGACCCGGGCTCGAGGACCGCTCGAGCCGGCGCCGCTACCCGGCGGTGGCGGCCAAGGCGCCGCTCGCGGTCGCCCGGGTCGCCGCGCGCCTGCGCGACGCCTCCGCGGAGATCCGTCCGTGGTGGGAGCGCACGACGTTCGACGCGCCGCCCGCGAGCGCCGCCGCCGCCCGCGCCGTCCTCGCCGAGGCCGCGCGGCGCCACGAGGAGGTCATGCGCCCGCACACGCTGGCGGCGATGCTCTGCCAGTCGCTGTACGAGCAGGTCCGCGCGCTGGCCGAGCGGGCGGGCCGGCCGGGCCTCGAGATCCGCCTGGTCACGGGCTACGGCGACATGGCCGAGACCGACGTGGTGGCCGACATGTGGGCGCTCTCGCGCGGGCGCCTGGAGCTCGAGGCGTTCCTGCGCCGCCACGGCTTCCACGGGCCCAACGAGGGCGAGCTGTCGGCGCGCACGTGGCGCCTGCGGCCGGACCCGGTGGAGGCGCTCGCCGCCTCCTACCGCGACCTGCCCGACGAGCGCGAGCCGCGCGCGGTCGAGGCCGGGCGCGCCCTCGAGCGCCGCGCCGCCGAGCAGGAGCTGCTGGGCGCGCTGGCGCCGGTGCGCCGCCCGCCGGCCCGGCTCGTCCTCGCCCTGGCCGGGCGCCTCATCCCGCTGCGCGGCGTCGGCAAGGCGACGTTCCTGCAGTGCTCGGACGTGGCACGGACCGCCGCTCGCGCGCTCGGGCGTGAGCTCGTCGCCGACGGCGTGCTCGACGACCCCGAGGACGTCTTCATGCTCACGCTCGAGGAGCTGCTGGCCCCGGTGCCGGCGCCGGGCCTGCGCGAGGTGGCCGCCGAGCGCCGCGCGGCGCACGAGCGCCACCTCGAGCTCGACCTCCCCGAGTCGTGGGAGGGCGAGCCGGAGCCCCGGCCGCGCGGCGACGGCCGCGGCGCGCGCGAGGAGGTGGTCGTCTCCGGGATCGCCGTGAGCCCCGGCGTCGTCGAGGGCCGCGCGCGGCTCATCGTCGACCCGGACGGCGACGAGGAGCTCGAGCCGGGGGAGGTGCTCGTCTGCCGCACGACGGACCCGAGCTGGGCCTCGGTGATGGTCATGGCCTCGGCGCTGGTCGTCGACATCGGGGGACCGATCAGCCACGGCGCGATCGTCGCCCGGGAGCTGGGCATCCCGTGCGTCACCGGCACGCGGACCGGGACCGCCGCGATCCGCACGGGCGACCTCGTCCGCGTCGACGGGTCGAAGGGGACGGTCGACGTCCTCGAGGCCGTGGGGGCGCAGCCCGCGCCGGCCTAGCCCGGGGCGTGGGCCGGCGCGTGCGCGTAGAGGGCGTGCCAGACCAGGTCCGTGTGCGCGGCGCGCAACCGGTCGAGGTCGTGCTCGGCGCCCAGCCGGCGCAGCTGCTGGTAGGCGCGCTCGCCCATCGCGGTGAGGAAGGTCGCGGTCTCGTCGGCCGGGAGCGCCGCGTCGACCCAGCCCTCGCGCTGGCCGCGCTTGAGGTGCTGGCGCAGCCCGGCGACCCCGCGCGTCGACAGGTCGTGCAGGGCCGCCCCGACGGCGGCGTCGAAGGGCGCCACCTCGTACGCGGCGCTCATCACCACCGCGTGCGGGGCGTAGGCGCGCATCGTCTCGGCGAGCGCCGCGGCGAGCTCCTCGCGCCGGGCGTCCCCGCCGAGCGTGAACCACGCGTCGGCGGCCTGCTCGAGCTCGTCGACGATCTGGCCCAGCCACTCGACGAGCAGGTCGCCCTTGCCCTCGAAGGCCTTGTAGAAGGTCGAGCGCGCCACGCCGGCCTCGGCCAGCAGCTCGTCCACGCTGAGCTCCGTGAAGCTCGCGCCGTCGGCGAGCAGCCGCTCGACCGCGGGCAGGAGCTTCGTGCCCAGCTCGGCCCGGCGACCGCTGCGCGCCGCGGCCCGCCGGTCGGTCGCGCTCACGCGGCCGGCTCCCGGTAGAGGGCGTTCCACAGCAGCGGCGCCAGGGCGGCGGCGGCGCGGTCGGGCTCGGCGGGGGTGCCGGGGCCGGCGAGCTGGTGCAGGCCGCGCTCGAGCAGGGCGCTGACCCACACGGCGATCGGCTCGGGGTCCAGCGAGCGGCGCACGAGCCCGCGCTCCTGGCCGGCGGCGAGGTGCCCGGCGAGCTCCCGCACGAGCTGGTCGAGCCGCGTGTCGAGCAGCTCGCCCAGCCGCGCGTCGTGCGGCGCGGTCTCGGCGATGGCGGCGACGATGACCCGGTGCTGGACGTAGGTCGCGGCGAAGCGTCGCAGGGCGGCTTCGAGGTCGTCCTGGGTCGCTCCGGCCTCCAGGCTCAGCCAGTCGGCGGCGCCGACCAGCAGGTCGTCGACGACGTCCTGGGCGAGCGTGAGCAGCAGGTCGCCCTTGTCCTCGAAGTACACGTAGAACGTCGACCGCGCGACGCCGGCCTCCCGGATGAGCGCCTCGACGGGCAGCTCGGTGAAGCTGCCGCCGTCGTCGAGCAGCGCCTCGAGCGCGGCCAGCAGGCGCCGGCGGATGGCGTCGCGGCGCTGCTCCTGGCGCTCGGCGCGGCTGAGGCGGGGCTTGCGGGTGACCGACGGCACGTGCTGCCCGGGAGCCTAGGCGGGCACCGGGGGGACCGTCCCGATCTCGACCGTCCCGGCGCTGCCGTCGACGGTGATCGTCGCGCCGTCGGGGATGTCGCGCGTGCCCGTGACGGTGTTGATGACGCAGGTCACGCCGAGCTCCCGGGCGACGATCGCCCCGTGGCTCATCTGCCCGCCCGTGTCGATCACGAGCGCGTCGGCGAGCATGAACAGCGGCGTCCAGCTCGGGTCCGTGGTGCGGCACACGAGGATGTCGCCGTCGTCGAGGTCGGCGTCCATGGGGTCGTGGACGACCCGGGCACGGCCCGTGACCCGGCGGCCCACGACGCCGATGCCCTGCAGCGCGCTGGGCGCGTCGGCGGCGGCGCCCTCGTCGGGGTCGACCTCGATGGGCACGGGCGGGCCGGTCCACGACGGGGGCAGGACGAGCTGCGTGTAGCGCTCGTGGCGCTCCCGGCGCTCGGCGACGCGCTCGCGCAGGTCGCCGGACGGCTCGCCCAGGAACTCGTCGAAGGTGAGGAAGAACGCGTCGTCGGGGTCGTCGAGGTGCCCGGCGTCGGCGAGCGCGCGGCCGCCTGCGCGGGCCGCGCAGCGGGCCCCGTCGAGGGCGTGCAGGAACGCGGCCTTGCCGATCTCGCGCAGCGGGATGTAGCGACCGGCCAGGCGCATGGTCAGCCGGGCCGCCGGACGCCGGGCGGCGGCGAGGCCGGCCAGCAGCCGGGCCTCGGCCTCCTGCCGGCGTGCGAGCTGCTGGACCTCGCGCTCGCGCGGGTTGGCCATGTCCTTCTTGGCGTAGGAGGCGAGGATCGCGTCGAGCGGCGCCCGGTCCTCGCGCCAGGTGCGGCTGGAGAGGTCGCCCTCGTCGGGCCCGTGGTAGCCGTGGCGGTGCAGCAGCGCCTCGATGGCCAGGCGCCCCTGCGAGGCCGACCACAGGTCCTCGATGAGCTCGGTCTCCTCCATGGACCCGTAGCCCGTCGCGAGGTCCATCGCCAGCGCCCGGTCGCCGACGGCCTTCTCGGCCAGCGCGCCGAGCTGGTCCAGCAGCGCGCTGGCCAGCAGCGTCGTCGTCGCGTGCAGCACCCCGACCTCGATGAAGCGGTCGGCCGACGCGCGCAGCAGCGCCTGGGCCTCGGCGAGGTCGCGCGGCGGGTGGTCGAGGACGGCGTCCTGCCACCACGTGCGAAACCGGGCGCGCATCGGGCGCAGCTCGCGCGGCGGCCGCCGGGCGGCGCGCGGCAGCTTGACCGCGACGACGGGGTAGCGTCGCAGCGCCGACAGCGGCTTGCGCGACGGCTCGCCGACGGGCGCCTTGCCGAAGAGCTTCTCCTCGATGACGTCGCCCGAGCTGCCCGGCATGCCGTCGCCGATCCGGCGGAAGACCTCGATGTTGCCCGCGGCCCGCCCGAAGAACATGCCGCTCATCCGCTCGTCGGCGCTCGCCGGCACCGGCACCTCCCGGGCGGGGAGGACGCCCAGCGCGCCGAAGGTCCGGCGCACCGAGGTCTCCATGGAGAGCGACCACATGCCCCAGCTCAGGGGCTTCTGCACCCCCTGGATGGCCTCGGCGAAGTTCACGGTGGTCCAGCGCACATGCTCGGACGTGGCCATGTGCACCGGATTGGGCGGCTCGGCGGACACCGGGTTCCTGTCGTTCGGGGACGGCATGTTCGAACAGCATGTGTACCGCACCGGACCGCCGCGGCACAAGCACCGGACCGCCGCCTGAGAAAAAAAGACACACGCTGTCCGAACACCGTGTACCGTCGGCAGCCATGTACAAGATGAACGGCCTCGAACCGGACGTCCTGGTGGTGGGCGCCGGCCACAACGGGCTGACGGCCGCCTGCTACCTGGCCAAGGCCGGACGGGCGGTCACGGTGCTGGAGGCCTCGCCGACCGTCGGCGGGATGATCAGCACCAACCCGGTGATCGCGGGCGCCCCCGGGCACCTCGTCAACGAGGGCGGCATCCAGGCCTCGCTGTTCCGCGCGACGCCCATCGAGCGCGACCTCGAGCTGCGCCGCCACGGCCTGGTCCAGCTGCCGGCCGACCCGTTCCACGTCCACGTCGACAAGGACACGGGCGCCTCCCTGGCGTTCTGGGAGGACCCCCGGCGCACCGCCGACGAGCTGCTCCGGTTCTCGCGCAAGGACGCCGCCGCCTACCTCGACTTCGCGCGCAGCCTCGACGCGGCGATGGACCTGGCCATCCCGTTCATGCTCAGCCACCCCACGCGGCCCGATCCGCGCACGGTGCTCGCCGCCCTGCCGACGGCGGTGCGCCGGCGCAAGGACCTCTGGCCACTGACGCAGTTCCTCACGACCTCCCACGAGCAGTTCATCACCGAGCGCTTCGACCACCCGCTCGTCCGCGGCGCGCTCGCGTCGATGCCGCCGTTCTGCTGGATGAAGCAGGACGGCACGGCCTGGGGGCTCATCTACGTCGGCATGTGCCACCGGACGGGGTCCACGCGCTTCCAGGGGGGCACGGGCGCGCTGACCGACGCGCTGCACTCGTGCCTCACCGAGCTCGGCGGCCAGGTCCGCACGTCGGCGAAGGTCGAGACGCTGCTCGTGGAGGGCGAGCGCGTCGTCGGCGTGGTCCTCGACGACGGCGAGGAGCTGCGCGCGGGCCACGTCATGGCGACCTGCAGCCCGAAGGCGACGCTCGCGCAGATGCTGCCCAAGGGGCTGCTGCCCGACCACCTGCAGCGCCGGGCCGACAGCATCCCGACCGCCGTGCTGGAGACCGGGACGCTGAAGATCGACGTCGCCGTCTCGGGCCGGCTGGAGATCGCCGAGAAGATCCGGACGTGGCGCGACGACGGGCTGGACCTGCGCAAGCCCATCGTGAGCTGGCAGACCTTCGAGGAGCACGTGCAGGCGTGGGACGAGACGGTGGGCGGGCGCTGGCCTGATCCGATCTGCTTCATCGGGATCGTGCCCTCGGCCATCGACCCGACCCAGGCGCCCGAGGGCCAGGACACGTTCTGGCTGTGGTCGGGCATCACGCCGATGCACCCGCAGGAGCCCTGGGAGGCGGTGCGCGACGCGATCGGCGACCGCGTCCTGGCCGACTGCGCCGAGGTCTACGAGGGCCTCGACAGCCTGGAGGTCGGGCGTCGCGTCTTCCACGTCTCCGACCTCGAGGAGCGCTTCCACGTGCCTGACGGCAACGTCTACCACGTGGAGCCCGCGGCGGCCCGCTTCGGCCCGCTGCGCCCGGCCCAGGGCTTCGGCGCCTACGAGACCCCGGTCCCGGGGCTGTGGATCAGCGGCGCGGGCACGCACCCCACCGGCGGGATCAGCGGCATCCCCGGCTACGTGGCGGCGCGGACGTTCGTGCAGCGCACCGGCGACGGTCAGGGCAGCGGGGCGGCGCGTCGCCTGCGCCGCCTGGTGACGGCGGGGTAGCGGCCGTGCTCGTCCGCCTCGACGGGACGGTCGGCCTGGGCCGCGAGCTGCTCGGCGGCAAGGCCTGGGGGCTCAACCGCATGCGCGCGCTCGGCCTGCCGGTGCCGCCCGCCTTCTGCCTGCCCACGACCGCGTGCTCGGCCTTCCACGCGGCCGGCGGCGTGCTGCCCGACGGCGCGCGCGAGGCGCTGCACGAGGGCGTCGCCTGGCTCGAGGGCGAGCTCGGGCGGACCTTCGCCGGCGGCGCGGTGCCCATGCTGCTGAGCGTCCGCTCGGGCGCCGCGCGCAGCATGCCCGGGATGATGGACACCGTGTTGAACCTCGGCCTCGCGCCGGCGGTGCAGGAGCGCGTGGCGCAGGCCACCGGGGACGCCGCGTTCGCCGCCGACAGCCGCCGCCGCTTCGTCGAGCAGTTCACGAAGGTCGTCGGCCACGCGCCGCCCGACGACCCGTGGCAGCAGCTCGCCGACGCCGCGGCGGCCGTCTTCGCCTCCTGGCACTCCGAGCGCGCGCAGACCTACCGCCGCCACCACGGGCTCCCGGACGACGGCGGCACCGCCGTCACCGTCCAGGCGATGGTCTTCGGCAACCTCGACGACCGGTCGGGCACCGGCGTGCTGTTCAGCCGCAACCCCCTGACCGGCGCCCCCGAGCCCTTCGGCGAGTACCTGCCGCGCGGCCAGGGCGAGGACGTCGTGTCG
Source organism: Conexibacter sp. SYSU D00693 (assembly GCF_017084525.1). Classification (GTDB taxonomy): domain Bacteria; phylum Actinomycetota; class Thermoleophilia; order Solirubrobacterales; family Solirubrobacteraceae; genus Baekduia. The sequence continues at coordinate 1,347,772 of NZ_CP070950.1, read as the reverse complement.
GGCCGCCACGACCCCCTGCCGCTCAGCGAGCTCGGCGCGCGCGAGCCCGCGCTGCTCGAGGAGCTGCTCGCCGCCGCCCGCCGCCTCGAGCAGGACGGCCGCGACGTCCAGGACGTGGAGTTCACCGTCGAGGCGGGCCGGCTGTGGCTGCTGCAGACGCGAGCCGCCAAGCGCTCGCCCGAGGCGACCGTCCGCCTCGCGGTGGCCCTGGCCCAGGAGGGGCTGCTGACGCCCGCCGAGGCCCTGGGTCGGGTGGGCAAGGCCGACGTCGACGCGCTGCTGCGCCCGCACGTCCCGGCCGAGGCGCGCGCCGGCGCCGAGCTGCTGGCCTCCGGCGAGCCGGCCTGCCCCGGCGTCGCGTCCGGCCTCGTGGCCGTCGACGCCGAGGAGGCCGAGGACCTCGCCGACGAGCGCGAGGTCGTGCTCGTGCGCCCCACGACCGACCCCGACGACGTGCACGGCATGATCGCCGCGACGGCCATCGTGACGGAGCTGGGCGGGTCCACCTCCCACGCCGCCGTCGTCAGCCGCGAGCTCGGCCGTCCGTGCGTCGTCGGCTGCGGCGCGGGCACCGTCGACCGCCTGCGCGGCAAGGTCGTGACCGTCGACGGCGGCCGCGGCGAGGTGTACGCCGGCGAGCTGCCGACGGTCGCCACGAGCGTCGACGAGGACCCCGACCTGCGCACGCTGCGGGCGTGGGCCGACGAGCACCCCGACGTGGCGACGCCGCTGCGCTCCGCGACGCCCGACGCGGCGCCGGCGCCGGCGCCGGCCGAGCAGGACGCCACGGCGCAGGGGCCCGGCGCCCCGCTCCTGGCACTGCTCGACCGCCTGCGCGCGGCGGAGGACGTCCGTGGCCTCTTCGCGCAGGGCGCCGACCTCGCCCGCCAGGTCCTCGGGTTCGACCGCGCGCTCGTGCTGACCGTCGGCCCGACCCGGCTCACCGCCGAGGACAGCGGCGCGCTGGCCGACCCGGCGAGCGACCGCCTGCGCCGCCAGGTGCTCGCCCGGCCCGTCGCCCTCCAGGCGCGCACCGTCGAAGCCGCGGCGCTGGGTCGCGGCGGCACGGGCGCGTGGACCGCGAGCACCCTCGCGGAGGAGCTCGAACTGCGGGCCTTCGCGCTGGGCGCCGTCAGCCCGTCGGGCACGCCGCTGGCGGTGCTCGTCGTCGACCGCGACGGGCCCGAGGTCACCGACGCCGAGCACGCGTCGGTCGTCGACCTCGCCGGCGTCCTGGGCGTCGCCCTCGAGCAGGTGCTCCTGCGCCGGCGCGTGCGGGAGGTCACCAGCGAGCTGCGCCACCTCACGGCCTCGGCCCAGGCGCTGTTCTCCGAGCTCGAGCACGCGGCCCTCGAGCTGCCGTCGGGCCCGGGCCTGCGTCCCCTCTTCGCGTGGGACGGCCAGCCCGACGCGCCGGCGACCGAGACACCGCTCAGCGACCGCGAGCGGGACATCCTCCGCGGGATGGTCGCGGGACGCTCCAACCGCGAGATCGCGGAGGAGCTCGTCCTGTCGCCCGAGACGGTGAAGGGCCACGTCGCCCGGATCCTGCGCAAGCTCGGGGCCGCCAACCGCGTGGAGGCGGTGAGCCGGTACCTCGCGATGGCCGGTGCAGGGCGGCCCTAGGTGACGGTGCCCGTCGACGAGCGCATGCGCCGCGAGGTCGCGGGCGCCGACCGGCTCGCCGGGGCGCTCGAGGCTGCGCTGCGCACCGACGAAGGCCTGCGCGCGCGGCTGTGCCACGCGCGGACGAGCGTCGCGTTCCGCCTCGCCGGCGACGGCCGCGCGGTGACGCTCCTGCTCGACCGCGACGAGCCCGCGGTCGTCCTCGACGAGCCCGCCGAGGTGACGGTGCAGCTCGACGGCGCGGCGGCCGAGCGGCTCGCCGAGGGACGCCTCGCGCTGCCCGCCGCGGTGGTCTCCGGCGCGGTGCGGGCCGAGGGCCCGGCGCTGCGCCTGCTCGAGGTGGAGCCGATGCTGCGCACCGCCCTGCGCGCGGTGGCCGAGGAGCGCGGCGCGCCGGTGACGCAGGAGACGCGGCCGGCCCCGCCGCCGGCCACGGCCGCGGGACCCCTCGACCCGTCGCTGCTGGCGATCGAGACGCGCGACCTGCGCAAGGCGTTCGGGCCGACGACGGTGCTCAGCGGCCTGGACCTCCAGGTGCCCGCGGGCGTCGTCTCCGTCGTGCTCGGTCCCTCCGGGACGGGCAAGAGCGTCCTGCTCCAGCACGTCATCGGCCTCATGCGCCCCGACGGCGGCGAGGTCCTCATCCGGGGCCGCGCGCTGAGCCGCATGAGCCGCGCCGAGGTCCTGGACCTGCGCAGCGAGATCGGGGTCATGTTCCAGGACGGCGCCCTGTTCAGCGCGATGGACGTCTACGACAACGTCGCCTTCCCGCTGCGTCAGCACACCGACCTCGACGAGGACGAGGTGCGCCAGGTCGTCGAGCGCCACCTCGCCGACGTGGGCCTGCTCGGCGCCGCGCACCGGATGCCCAACCAGCTCTCGGGCGGCATGCGCAAGCGCGCGGGCCTGGCGCGCGCGCTGGTCATGGACCCCGGCATCGTGCTGTGCGACGAGCCCGACTCGGGGCTGGACCCCGTGCGCACCGCGCTGCTGGGCGACCTGCTCGCCGACCAGCACGCGCAGTACGGCGGGACGATGGTCGTGGTCACCCACGACGTCGCGCTGGCCCGCCGCATCGCCGACCACGTCTCGATCGTCTGGCGCGGGCAGGTGCTCGAGAGCGGCCTCGCCGACGCGGTCTTCGCCTCCGAGACGCCGTTCGTGCGCCAGTTCCTCTCGGGCACCGCGCGCGGGCCGCTGGGGATGGACGCGTGAACGGCCCGATCGCCACCCCCGAACGGCCCGACCGGGTCTAGCAGTCGGACATGCTGTCCGGATAGCGTCGCCACGAGGGTCATGGGAGCAGGGAGGACCACCAGCGCCGCAGCAGGAGGCGGCAACCCGTACCGGCACGGCTTCGCCGCGGGCGCGGTCGCGACGTCCCCGGGCCAGCGGCTCAGGACGATGGGCGAGATGGGCGCGCTCGCCGTGCGCGTCCTGCGCCTGGCCGTCACGCCGCCGTTCCCGTGGCTGCGCGAGGCGGTCACCGACGTCGCCCAGGCCTACCGGCGCTGCATCGTGCCGCTGGCCCTCTCGCACTCGGTCTACCTCATCGGCTTCGGGATCATCCTCTTCGGCGGGATCCTCGACGACCTCGGCGTCTCCGACCGCGAGGGCGGGACGGTCTTCATCATCTGGAGCCGCGAGATCGCGACCTGGATCACCGGCATGCTCTTCGCCGGCGTCGTGGGCAGCGCGGTCACCGCCGACCTCGGCGCGCGCAAGATCCGCGAGGAGCTCGACGCCATGGCCGTGCTGGGCGTCGACCGCCTGCGGGCGCTCATCGTCCCGCGCGTCGTCGGGATGACGCTCGCGATGCCCGTGCTGGCGTTCATCAGCCTGCTGATGGTCAACGTCGTCAACTGGGCCATCGCGCCGGGGTACTTCGGCTTCTCCGACGGCGTCTTCCTCGACTCGCTGGCCAACATCATCCAGCCGTCGGACCTCTGGCTGACGATGCTGCTCAAGAACGCCCTGATCGGGCTCTTCGTCGGCGTCGTGGCCTGCTACAAGGGCCTCGCGTCCAAGCCGGGCGCCGAGGGCGTGGGACGCGCGGTCAACGAGACCGTCGTCATCACCTTCTTCGGGATCTGGCTGTTCGACGTCGTCTTCAACCTCGCGTACTTCACGGTCTTCCCCGACGTGTCGGCGCTGCGCGGCTGATGGCGGCGACCGCCCCCGACCCGCAGGCCGCCGCGCCGCTCGCCGAGCGCCCGCCCGCGCGCGTCGGCCCCCGCACGTCGACGCTCGCCGAGGCGGGGCAGATGACGAGCTTCGCCGGCCAGGCGCTGCGGGCGCTCCCGGGATCGCTGACCTACGTCTCGGAGGGGATGCGCCAGGCGTCCCTGATGATGCGCGGGACGCTGCCGCTGATGTTCAGCATGCAGCTCTTCCAGGGCTTCGTCGTCGGGACGTTCGGCTTCTTCCTGCTGCGCGGCATCGGCGCCGGTGACTTCTTCGGGCTGGTGACGGGGATCGTCGGGCCGCGCCAGGTGGCGGCGACGATGTTCGGCTACGTCTTCGCCGCGAAGGTCTGCTGCGGCATCGCCGCCGAGCTCGGCGCGATGAAGATCCAGCAGGAGGTCGACGCGCTCGAGTCCACGGGCGTGGACCCGCAGCGCTACCTCGTCGGCACGCGCCTGGTCGGGGTGCTGCTCTTCGCGCCGGTGGCGGCGGTCGTCTCGATGATGGCCAACGTCCTCGGGGCCTACCTCATCGTCGTCGTCCTGCTCGACGGCCTCTCGGGCCACACGCTCATGTCGCTGCACTGGGCGGTGCAGGGCTTCGGCGACACGGTCTTCGTCATCGTCACCTGCACGACGATCGCCGTGACGACCGCGCTGGTCGCCTGCTTCTACGGACTGCGCACCACGGGCGGCCCGGCCGCCGTCGGCGCGTCGGTGGCACGCTCGCTGGTCGTCAACCTCGTGGTGCTCCACGTCATCGCCGCGTTCTTCGCGGTCATGGTGTTCGGCACCGACAACAACCTCCCGATCGGCGGCTGAGCGGTGGGCGCGCGGACCCTGCTGCGCCTCGCGGCCGTCGTGGCGGCCGGGCTGGTCGTCGTGGTGCTGGCGCGTGGCGGCGGCGACGAGCAGCGCCACCGCTTCACGGTGACCGTGGCCGAGGCGACGAACGTCGTCGAGGGCCAGCTCATCCGTCAGGCCGGCGCCGAGGTCGGGCGCGTGGTGTCGATCGACCCGGTCCGGGGCGGGCGCGACGCCCGGCTGGAGCTCGAGGTCGACGACGCGGCGTGGCCGATCCCGCGCGGCTCGCGGATGACGCTGCGCTGGGGCGGCACCGCGAACTTCGGCAACCGCTACATCGCCCTGGCGCCCGGCCGGGGCGGCGGCTCGATGGTGCAGGAGGGCGGACGGTTCCCGGCCGCGCGCTTCGCCCTGCCGGTCGAGTTCGACGAGCTCCTCGCGACCTTCCCCGAGCGCGTCCGCGGCGACGTGCGGCGGATGCTCGCCAGCGCGGGTCCCGCGCTCCTGCGGGCCCGTCCCGGCCTGCGCGCCACGCTGCGCAAGGCCCCGCCGGCGCTCGCGGAGGCCAGCGCGCTGGTGCGCGACCTCGACGGCGAGCACGTCGCCCTGCGCACGATGGTCCGCTCCGCCGACCGGGTGCTCCTGGCGGTCGACGACGCGCAGCCCGGCGTGAAGGCCCTCGTCGAGGGTGCGGCGGGGACGTTCGACGCGATCGCCGACGAGACCCGCGGCCTGCAGGCGGCGCTGGACCGGGCGCCGGCGACCTTCCGCACCGTGCGCGGCACGCTGGCCGACGCCGACGGGACGCTCGAGCGCGCCCGGGCGGTCACCGCGCGGATCGCCCCCGGCGTCGCCGAGGTCCAGCGCACCGCCGCGCCGCTGGACGGGCTGCTGGGCGCGGTGCGCCGCGCCGGGCCGGACGCGACGGCCACGCTCGCCACCGCGCGCCGGGCCGTCCCCGACGTCGACCCGCTGCTGGACCACGTCACCGACCTCGCGCCACAGCTGCGCTCGGCCGGCGCGGAGGCCGTCGAGGCGCTGCGGTGCATCCGGCCGTTCACCCCGGAGATCAACACCTTCTTCTCGAACTGGGGCGACTTCTTCTCGGGCACCGACGGCAAGGACAAGCTCATCCGCGCGCAGGTCCAGAACTACCTGCCGGCCTTCAGCAACGCCTCGCCGTACAACGCCGCGCAGGCGGCCAAGCTGTTCTCCGGGCTCGAGTACGGCTTCCCGCGGCCGCCGGGCACGAACGCCGGCCAGCCCTGGTTCCTGCCGGAGTGCGGCGCCGGCCCCGACGCGCTGGACCCCAACAAGGACCCCGAGATCCGGCCCGCCGACCAGGTCTTCAGCGTCCCGAAGCTCCTCCCGATCGTCCGCGTCCCGCGGGAGGGCGGGCGATGAGCGCCGGGCGGCTGGCCGCCGCGCTCCTGGCCCTCGTCGCCGTCGCCGTGGGCGCCGTGGTGCTCCTGGGCGGCGACGACGACCGCTACGTCGTGCGCGTGCCGCTCACCAACGCCGGCGGCCTGCAGGACGGCTCGGCCGTGCGCATCGCCGGGATCGACCGCGGTCGCGTCGACCTCCGCCTCGAGCCGGGCGACCGCGTCGTCGCCGAGCTCGAGCTCGAGGACGGTGCCGGGCCCGTCGGCCGCGACGCCTCGGTGGCCGTCGTCTCGGCCAACTTCCTGGGTCTCAAGCGGGTGGAGCTGGACCCGGGCGACGCCCGGCGCGCCCCGGTGCCCAGCGGGACGACGGTGCCCGCCGACCGCGTCACGACGCCCACGGACCTCGACCAGGTCCTCGGGGTCTTCGACGCCGACACGCGCACCCGCGCGCAGGTCCTGCTCACGGAGGCCGGCGAGGCCGTCGTCGGTCGCCGGGTCGACATCCGCAAGCTGCTCGAGCAGTTCCCGGTCGGCCTCGAGGACGCCTCGGCGGTGCTCGCCCAGCTGCGCGCCGACGACCGCACGATGGACGACCTGCTCGCCCGCAGCGGCCGCTTCGTGCGCGAGGTCACCCGCGAGCGGCGCGCGCTCACGCGGATGGTGGACACGGTCGGCGACACCGCGCAGACCGTCGCCGCGCGTCGCGCCCAGCTGCGCACCACGCTCGCCCGGGCGCCGCAGACGCTGCGCACCCTGCGCGGCTTCCTCGGTGACCTCGAGACCACGACGAAGGACCTCGGGCCGGCCGCGCGGGAGATCGCCGCCGCCGCCCCGCCGCTGGCCGCGACGCTGCGCGAGGTCGACGGCTTCCGCGAGGCGGCCGCGCCGACGCTCGACGTCGCCACGGACGCCGGCCCCGACCTGTCGCGCCTGGCCACCAAGGCGACGCCCGTCCTGCGCCGCGCCCGCCCGACGGCCCAGGCGGTGGCCGGCATGGCGCAGTCCCTCAAGCCGGTGAGCGACACGCTCGACGGCAGCGCCGACAACATCATCGCCATCCTCGAGAACTGGTCGCGCGCGATCCAGTTCCGCGACGGCCTCGGCCACGTCTTCCGCGGGGAGGCGTCGGTGAGCCCCGACCTCGTGCTCACCATGGTCGACCGGCTCACCAAGGGCCAGGAGAAGCGGCGCGAGCAGGCCAAGGCGCCGGCCGCCCCCGACCGTCGCGCCCCGGCCCGTCCCGACGCGCGGCGCCCTGACGTCGTCAAGGACCTCGTCGAGCGGCTGCCGTCGGTCAAGCAGCCGCTGCTGCCGAAGGTCGGCGAGACGGTGCAGCGCCTGCCCGGCGGCGAGGTCCTCAAGGGCGTCACCGACGCCGTCGACGGCGTGCTCAAGGACCTGACCGGCCGTGGCCACGACGACGGACGCACGCTCGACGGCGGCCTCCTCGACCTCCTCCTGGGACCGTGAGCCGCCTGCGAGCCACCACCCGGCGCGTGCGCCGCTACGACGACGAGCCGCCCGTCCGGGTCCTCGGCCGCGGCGTCGCCGTGCTCGTCCTGCTCGCGGCGTTCGGCTGGCTGTCGGTGAAGCTCTACGACGGCGTCCCGGGGCGCGACTACCGGTTCGTCGACGCCCAGGTGCCCCAGGTCGGCAACCTCATCTCCCACGACCCGGTGCGCCTGGGCGGCGTGCGGGTCGGCCAGGTCAAGGCGGTCGACAGCGGCCCCGGCGGGACCGGCCGCCTCGAGCTCCAGATCGAGCCGGGCACCGACCTGCGCGCCGACACCGGCATCCGCATCCGCGCCAACGGCCTGCTGGGCTCGCGCTACGTCGAGCTGCTGCCGGGGCGCAGCCGCGAGCCGCTCGCCGACGGCCGGGCCATCGTGGGTGGGCACGACACGCTGACCTACGGCGCCACGGACGCCCTGGACGTCCTGGACCGCGAGACGCGCGGCGCCCTGCGCCCGCTCGTCGGCGAGCTGGGCACCGGCCTGGCCGGCCAGGGGCGCAACGTCAACGACCTCCTGCGGGCCGGCGCCCGCGAGATCGGTCCGACCTCCGAGCTGTTCGCCGCGCTGCGCACCGACGCCACCGCGCGGCTGCTGCCGTCGCTGCACGCGGCGCTCGTCCCGCTCGACGACCGCCGCGTCGCCCTGAGCGCGCTGCCCGCCGCCGCGAGCGACGCGCTGACCCCGTTCGTCACGGAGCGCGACGCGACGCGGGCCACGCTCGACGCCGCCCCCGGGGCGCTGGCCGCCGCCCAGGCCGGCCTCGGCGCGGGGCGTCCGCTGCTCGTGGCGGCGCAGGGCCTCTCGCGGGCGGCTCGCCGCGTGCTGCCCGACGCGCCGGGCGCGCTGCGGGCCACCCGCGCGCTGCTCGCCGAGGCCCAGGACCCGCTGCGCAAGGCCCGCCCGCTGCTGGCCGAGGTCGAGCCCACGGTGCCGGCCGCCCTGCGGGTCACGTCGGCCGCCGACCCGCTGCTCAAGCCGGTCGTCGGGCTCGCGGACGACCTGCGCCGGATGGCCGACCAGCTCGCGCCCTACGGCTGCGACATCAAGAACTTCGGGGCGGTGTTCCGCAGCATGACCGGGCTCGGCGCGCGGGCCCCGGGCGGGCCCAACGGCGCGCCGATGCAGTTCCGCCTCCAGATCGCCGCGCCGGTCCCGACCGAGGCGCTGAGCATGCAGGACACCACCGGCCTGGTCGTGCGCGACGGCTACCCGGACCCGTGCGAGTACCTGGCCAAGCCGTACCCGATCATCGACAAGCCGCAGGCGCTGGCGCGGAGGGGACGCTGATGGCGCGCCTGCCCGTCGACCGCGACGTCCTGCGCGGGGCCACGATGCTCGGCGTCGTGGTGCTCGTCATCGCGGCCGGGCTCTCCGGAGCGCTCGTCGGCCTGCTCTCCGGCGCCGACACGCACACCGTCCGCGCGGTGTTCGCCGACGGCCAGCAGCTCAAGCAGGGCAGCGAGGTGCGCATCCAGGGCGTCCCGGCGGGCGAGGTGCGCGACGTCGAGCTCAACCCCGGCGGGCGCGACGCGACCGTGACCATGGACGTCGAGGACGAGGCCGGCCCGCTCTACGCCGACGCGGGCGCCGTCCTGCGGTTCAAGTCCGTGCTCGGTGGCACGTTCTACGTCGACCTCGAGCGCGGCTCGCGCGCCCGCGGTCCGCTCTCGGGGACCATCCCCGTCGCCCGCACCGCGCGCCAGACCGAGGTCGACGACGTCACCGCAGCGGTGCAGGGGCGGGCGCGCCAGGGGCTGCAGACGCTCCCGCGCGAGACCGCGGAGGCGCTCGCCGACGCCGACGCGCCCGGCCGCCTCCTGGACACCGTCGCCCGCGTGGCGCCCGACGTGCGCCGCGGCGTGGGCGCCCTGCGCGGCCAGCAGCTCGACCGCGACCTGCGCGGCCTGGTGCGCGGGGTCGCGAGCACCGTGCGCAGCCTGGACGCGCCCGACGACGGGCTGCGCCGCACCGTCGCCGGCGCCGCCGCGACGCTGGCCACCACCGCCGCCCGCGCCGGCGAGCTGCGCGCCACGCTCCAGCGCGCGCCCGGCACCGCGCGCGAGGTGCAGAGCACCCTGACGCGGCTGGGCGCGACGCTCGACCTCGCCGACCCGCTGCTCGCGAGGCTCGAGGGGCCCGCCGGCCAGGTCGCGCCGACCTTCCGCGAGCTGCGGCCCGCCGTCGTCGAGGCCGACCGCCTCGTCGACCGCGCGGTCCCGCTGCTGCGCGCGCTGCGCCCCGCGGCCTCGTCGCTGGCGGGCACCGCCCGGCGCGGGCTGCCGCTGGTCAAGGACCTCACGCCGAGCGTGGAGCGCCTCGACCGGACGATCCTGCCGTACCTCAACGAGGTCGACCCGCAGACCAAGCGCTCGACCGCGGTGATGATCGGCGGCACGTTCACCGGCCTGGCCTCGGGCGCCGGGGGCCAGATGGACGCCAACGGGCACTTCATCCGCTTCCCGGCGACCGTCGGCAGCTCGCCGCTGAACTCGCTGCCCTGCCAGATCTACCTCATGAACCCCGACGCGGCCCAGGTCGCGGCGTGCAACTCGCTGCAGGAGGCGCTGGCCACGTTCATGGGCTACCAGCCGCTCGGCCCGACCCCGGGCACCGAGCCGGCGAGCGCACGGAGGGCGCGCAAGCCGTGATCGACCCGCGGACCCGTCGCACGAGGGGCCTCAACCAGGCGCGCCTGCGCCTCGAGGCCACCCGCTCGATGCGCCCGGCAGTCGCCGTGGCGCTCGGCCTCGCCCTGGGCGTCGGCCTGCTGCTCTTCATCCTGGCGCGCGTCAACCCGAACGCGCTCACCGACACCTCGCAGGTGCGCTTCGCCGTCGACGACGTCACGGCGGTGCAGGAGGGCCTCAACGACGTCAAGCTCAAGGGCGTCCCGATCGGCACGGTCAAGGAGGTCGAGGTCCGCGGCGACCAGCCCGTGCTGCGCGTCGAGGTGCGCGACGAGTTCGGCCCGATCTTCAAGGACGCCCGTGCCGAGCTGCGCCCGACGACCGCGCTGCAGGACATGTACCTGGACGTCGTCGACCGCGGCCACCCGTCGGCCGGCGTGGCCGACCCCGACGAGCCGCTGGCGCCGTCGCAGACGAAGCTGCCGGTCAACGTCTCCGACGTCCTCAACGTCTTCGGCCCCAGCCAGCGCCTGCGGCTGCGCACGCTGCTCGACGACCTCGGCAACGGGATGGCCGACCGCGGCCGCTCGCTGCGCGCGCTGGTCGTCCAGCTCGTGCCGTTCATCCACAACGCGGGCGAGATCTCCCGGCAGCTCGCGCGCCGCGCGCCGAAGGTCCGCCGCCTCGTGCACGACACCGCCGTCCTCACGCAGGAGGTCGGTCGCCGCCAGGAGGCGCTGCGCAAGCTCGTGCGCGACGGCGCCACGACGCTCGGGACCCTGCAGGACGGCCGCGGCGACCTCGACGCGACGCTGCGCGAGCTGCCGCCCGCGCTCGCCGCGGTGGACGCGTCCTTCACGGCCACCCGCGGCGTCCTCGGGGACGTCGACGGCGCGCTGCGCGCGCTCTCGCCCGTCGCCGGGCAGCTGCCGCAGAGCCTCACCGGCCTGCGCCGCCTGGCCGGCGACCTGCGCCCGGCGATCCGCGCGCTGCGCGCGCCGGTCGGCGACCTCGTCCCGCTCGCCCGCGAGCTGCGCCCGTTGGCCGCCGACCTCGACCGCGCCGTCGACCAGCTCGCGCCGCAGGCCGACACCGTCGACAAGGTCACCCGCAACCTGGCCAGCTGCAAGGAGGGCGTCCAGGGCTTCTTCCAGTGGAACGCGTCGATCTCGAAGTTCGGCGACGCGCGCGGACCCATCCCGCGCGGCAACGTCGTGCTCGGCGCGCAGTCCAGCAGCCTGCTCAACGACCCGGGCGAGGTCGCGCCGCAGGCGTGCACCCCCGGCAAGGTCATCGGCGGGCGCGTCCCGACCGCGAAGGACATGCACTGATGCAGCAGGGCAGCCCCGGGCGCTTCGCCAACCACCTCGCCGTCTTCGTCGTCGGGCTCGTCGTCGCCGTCGGGACGTTCGTCGGCTCGCTCATGCTGTCGGGGGACGTCGGCGGCGGCGAGGTCACGAAGGTCCGCGCGCTCGTGCCGACCTCGTCGGCGCTGGGCAAGGGCTCGCGCGTGACGATGGCCGGCGCGAAGGTCGGCCGGGTGGCCGACGTCTCGCGCCAGGGCTACGCGACGCTGCTCGAGCTCGACATCACCGACGAGCGCGTGCTGCCGGTGCCGGCCGACTCGCGCGTGACGCTGCGCCAGCGCACGCCGGTCGGCGAGAACTACGTCGAGCTGACGCCCGGGAGCTCGTCGCGGGCGCTGGGCGAGGACGACGTCCTCCCGGTCGGCCAGGCCGACGAGTACGTGGACGTCGACCAGCTGCTCTCGGTCCTCCAGGGCCCGGGGCGGACCGGCGCGCGTCAGCTCGTGCGGGGCCTGGGCCGGGCGGTCGAGGGCCGCGGCGACGGGCTGAACCGCACGCTCGGCGAGGCCTCCCAGGTGGTCCAGCACGGAGGCTCGGTCTTCGGGCTGCTCAGCGAGGACCGCCGGCAGCTGGCGCGGCTCGTCGACCGCCTCGGGCGCGTGACCGCCGCCGTGGGCGAGCGGGGCGCGGCCGTGCGCGTCACGGCCGACCGCGGGCTCGCGGCGCTGCGCGCGGTCGGTGCGCGCGACGCGGCGCTGGCCCGCACGCTGGACGAGCTGCCCGCGACGCTCGGGCAGGTGCAGCGCACGAGCGGGACGCTGCGCGCCGCGGCGACGACCGCCACGCCCGTCGTGCGCCGGCTCGCCGACACGGTCGACGACCTGCGCCCCGCGGTGCAGGCCCTGCGCCCCGCCGCCCAGCAGGGCCGCAACGCGGTGCGCGAGCTCGGGCGCGTGAGCGGTCCGCTGCAGGGCACGCTCGAGCGGGTGCAGCGCCTGTCCTCACCGCTCTCCGGCGCGCTGCCGCAGCTGCGCAGGACGGTCTGCGAGCTCGCCCCGATGGTCCGCTACACCGAGCCCTACACCAAGGACGTCATCGCGGCGGTCACGGGCCTGGGCTCGGCCTCGAACTCCTACGACGCCATCGGCCACCTGATCCGCCTCACGCCGATCGTCGGGGAGAACTCGCTGGCCGGCCTGCCCGACTCGGTGACCAAGGCGGCCTACACGCTGCTGCGCAGCGGCCTGCTGGGCCGGCAGATGGGGCTCACCTGGAACCCCTACCCCAAGCCCGGGATGGTCGGCAAGGACGGCGCGACCCCCGACGGGCCGCGCATCAGCGGCCCGGAGGCCCTGGCGAAGTCGGGCTACGTCTTCCCGCGCATCCACGCGGACTGCTAGCGGTAGCCGCTGCCGATGAAGAGGCCGTCGACCACGGCCTGGCGCGTGTCCTGCGGGCGGATGACGTCGTGGATGAAGGACTGCGTCGCCGCCTGCCACGGGGCGAAGGCGGAGTGCACGTCGGCCTCCAGCTCGGCCGCCAGCGCGCGCGCCGCGTCCTCGCCGTCGCGCTCGCGGACCTCGCGCAGCCGCCGGGCGTGGACGACCTGGACGGCGTTGTCGGCGGCCATGAACCCGATCTCGGCGTTGGGCCACGCCACGACGTAGTCGGTGCCCATCGACGGGCCGGCCAGCGCGATGTAGCCGAAGCCGAACGCCTTGCGCAGGATGACGGTGACCTTCGGCACGGGCGAGCGGGCCACGGCGGTGAAGAGCTCCATGAGCCGGCGGGCGACGCTCTGGCGCTCGGCGTCCTCGCCGACCATGACGCCGGGCATGTCCTGCAGCGTGACGAGCGGCAGGCCGAAGCCGTTGCAGAGGTCCAGCAGCCGCGTGGCCTTCACGACCGCGGGGACGTCGAGCACGCCGCCGCGGAACTTCGGCTGGTTGGCCAGGACGCCGACCGGCTGGCCCTCGACGCGGGCCAGGCCGACGACGACGCTGCGGGCGAACTCCGGGTGCAGCTCGAAGAACGAGCCGCCGTCGACGACGGCGTCGATGACCTTGCGCACGTCGTAGCCGCGCCGCCCGCGGTCGGGCACGACCTCCAGCAGCGCCTCGCCGGGGGTCGTGGGCGCCACGGGCGCGGCGACCGGCGCCGGCCGGGAGGCGTTCGAGGGCAGGTAGGACAGGAAGCGGCGCACCGAGGCGATCGCGTCGGCCTCCGTGGCCTCGAGCCGGCTGACCACGCCGGTGGTGCGCACGGTCATCGCCGGTCCGCCGAGGTCGTCGTGCGTCGTGGCGGCGCCGGTGGAGGACCCGACGAGCGACGGCCCGGAGAGCGCGACCGAGCAGCCCTCCGCCATCGCCACGTAGTCCGAGGAGCCCGCCCAGAACGCCGGGTCGCCGTAGGCGTTGCCGAGGATGGCCGTCACGCGCGGGATGCGGTCGCCCGTCACGCGCACCCCGAGGAAGTGCTCGCCCTCGTCGGTGCCGGCCGAGGCGCCGAAGTCCGAGCCGAGGAGGTCGGGCAGGCGCCCGCCGTTGGCGTCGCCGAGCATCACGAGCGGGTAGCCCTTGCGCCCGGCCAGGCTCATGATCTGGCCCTGCTTGCGCGAACCGACCTTCCCGGTCGTGCCCGCGAGCACCGTCGCGTCGTTGGCGATGACGCAGACCTTGCGCCCGTCGACGGTCCCGACGCCGGTGACCGACGCGTCGGCCGCCGCGCGCTCGCCGACCTCGGGCCGGTCGGAGTGGGCGAGCATGCCGAGCTCGACGAACGAGCCCTCGTCGAGCAGCAGGGCGACCCGCTCGCGGGCGGTGAGCCGGCCGCGCGCGTGGTGGGCGGCGACCCGCTCGGGGCCGCCCATGGCCAGCGCGAGGGCGCGGCGGCGCTCGAGCTCGGCGAGGCCCTGGGCCTTGGTGACCTCGCCCGGCGCCGGGGCGTCGGAGGACGGGGTGGTGGGGACGGGCGTCTCAGACATGTGGTCCGGACATTGTGTCCTAGTCCCGCGGCGGCCGCCACCACGAAGCGGTGGGTTGCCGCTTGACTCACAATCTGGACACTGAGTACGGTCAGCCTGTGCGGAGGTGGTGTGGGCCCGATCGGGGCCACCCGGGTCTGCGCGCATCAGGGTCGATGGCCGTCGGAGAGACACCCACCCAGGTCGCCAAGGTGGCCGAGCCGCCGCGGGCCCTCGAGCTCGTCGTGCCGCTGCGCCTGCGCGACACGCTGGCCGAGGTCGCCGGGATGGTCTCGCTGGCGCTCCTCGCGCTGCGCGACTTCCTGCGCTCCCCGCTCACCTACGCCGCCGACACGGTCTCGGCCTCGTGGATCGTCGCCCGGCGCTGCGCCATCCCCCTGGCCCTGTCGGTCTTCGTGCTGGGCTTCGGCGCGCTGGGCGTCGAGGCCGGGGTCGTGCTCGACGCCGTCGGCTCGCCCGACCGCACCGGTGGGGTCTACGTCACGGCCGCCGTGCGGGAGATCGCGACGTGGGTGACGGCGATGGTGGTCGCCGGCGTGGCGGGGACGGCGGTGTGCGCCGACCTCGGCGCGCGCCGGATCCGCGAGGAGCTCGACGCCCTGCTCGTGCTCGGCGTGCGGCCGACGCGCCTCATCGTCCCCTGGGCGATCGCCCTGACCGTCGTCACGCCGCTGCTCCTGCTCGTGGCGATCGCCGCGTGCGTCCTGTCGGGCGTCGCGGCGGTCTTCCTGCTCTACGACACGACGGTCGGCGGCTTCGTCGCGACGTTCAAGGCCAACTTCGCGCCGCCCGAGCTCTTCGCGGCCATGGTCAAGACCGCGCTGTTCGGAGCGATCATCGCGACGGTCTGCTGCTACAAGGGCCTCAACGCCAAGGGCGGGCCCGAGGGCGTCGGGCGCGCGGTCAACCAGGCCGTCGTCCTGTCGTTCGTCGCGCTGTGGGTCGTCAACTACGTCGTGACCTCCCTCACGCTGGCGCTGTTCCCCGAGCTGGCGGGTCTGCGCTGATGGGCGCGATCGTCGCCGGCGTCCGGGAGCTCGGCGAGCTGACCCGCTTCGCGGCGCGGGCCGTGCTGTCGCTGCGCGGCGTGTGGCTCTACCTCGGCGAGGCGCTGCGCCAGGCGGCGATCCTCATCGCCGGCTCCGCGGTGGTCGTCGTCGGCATGACGTTCGTCATCGGCGCCGAGTGCGGGCTGTTCACGAGCTACTTCACCAAGGCCTTCGGGGCCACCGGCGCGGTCGGGATCTTCACCGTCCTGTGCGACGTCCGCGAGGCGTTCCCCCTGATGTTCGGCTACATCCTCGCCGCGAAGGTCGCCTGCGGCCTGGTGGCCGAGATCGGCTCCATGCGCATCGCCGAGGAGATCGACGCGATGGAGGTCATGGGCACCGACAGCATGCGCTTCGTCGTCGCGACGCGCCTGTTGGCGGCGCTCGTCGCGCTGCCGGTGATCTACGTCATCGCGATGCTCGCCGGCACGCTGGGCTCGGGGCTGGTGGTCGTGCTCCAGGTCGGCGAGGTCTCCAAGGGCGCCTGGCTCGGCGGCCACTTCGGCCCGGCCCACGACGTCCTCGACGACGTCCTGTCGCTCGTCAAGGGGATGGCGGTCGGCATCAGCGTCGTCCTGACCGGCCTGTTCTACGGCTACACCGCGCGCGGCGGGCCGGTGGAGGTGGGGGAGGCGACGGCGCGGTCGATGGTCGTGAACCTCGTGCTGATCCACGTCATCGGCGGCACCCTGACCATCCTCTTCTGGGGCGCCGACGCCCGCCTCCCGATCGGCGGATGACCCGCGGGCGCCTCGCCACGACCGTCCTGCTCGTCGCCGGCGCCGCCGCGCTCGCGCTGCTCCTGCGCGCGGGCGGCGACGGACGGGAGCTGCGCGCGGCGTTCTCCAGCGCGGTGAACCTCGTGGAGGGGGCGGAGGTCCGCGCGGGCGGCGTCAAGGTCGGGACGGTCGGCGACGTCGAGCTGCGCGACGGCCACGCCGACGTGGCGCTGCGCATCGACGACGACGCCCTGTGGCCGCTGCGCCGGGGCACCCAGGCCGCGCTGCGCCTGGGCGGGACGGTCTCCTACGCCAACCGCTACGTCGAGCTCGTCCCCGGCCCGGCCGCCGGCGCACCGCTCGAGGACGGCGACCGCCTGCCGGTGCGCGACACGACCGCGCCGATCGAGTTCGACCAGGTCTTCGACACCTTCGACCCGCGCACGCGGGCGGGCCTGGGCGGGCTCATCGACGAGGGCGCCGCGACCTTCGGCCCCCGCGGCGCGCGCCTGGCCGAGGGGATGGCGACGGCGGGCGACGCGCTCGTCGAGGCCGCCGCGACGTTCGACGGCCTCTCCAAGGACCCCTACGCGCTCGAGGCGCTCCTGCGCTCGGGCGCCGGGGTGGCGGGCGAGCTGGCCCGCCGCGACGGCGAGCTGCGCGGCCTGGTCGACGGCGCCGCGCGGACCCTGAGCGCCACGGCCCGCAGCGGGCCGGAGCTGCGCGCGACGCTGGCCCGCCTGCCCGGCGCCCTGCGCACCGCGCGCGCGACGCTCGGCCGCGTGGACGGCTCGCTGGGCCGGGTGGACGCCCTCGTGCGCGACGTCGCCCCGGGGGCGCGCGAGCTGCGCCGCACCGCGGCCCCGCTCGACGAGGCGGTCGGCACCCTGCGCCAGGTCGCGCCGGACCTCGAGGCGACGCTCGCGACGGTGCAGCGCCGCGGCGGCGACGTCGCCGGCTTCCTCGCCGACGCGGTGCCGCAGGTCCGGCGCCTGCGCCCGGTGCTCGACCGCCTGCAGCCGATGCTGGCCTGCGTGCGGGCCTACGCGCCCGAGACCGCCGGCCTGCTGTCGTCCTGGGCGGCCTTCAACACCGGCTACGACAAGGCCGGCCGCTACGCCTGGCTCAACGGCCAGGTCCTGCCGTTCCCGAACGCCACCCCGCTGCCCAGCCGCGCGGTGGCCGGCCTGTTCCCGCAGCTGCGCTACAGCCTCGTGCGCCCGCCCGGCCTGAGCGTCCTGCAGCCTCAGCCGCTGCCCTCGTGCGGGGCGACCGACGCGCTGCAGGACCCGGCCAACGACCCGGAGTCGCGCGGATGAGGCGCGTGCGGATGCTCACCGGCTTCGCGCTCGTGGCGGTGCTCGCGGCGGTCGTGCTCCTCGCACGCGGCGAGGGGGAGGAGCACGTGGCGGTCAAGGCCGAGCTGCGCGACGCCGCCGGCCTGCGCGAGGGCTCGCTCGTCCGGGTCAGCGGCGCCAAGGTCGGTGCCGTCACCGACCTGCGGATCACCCCGCGCGACACCGCGGAGGTGACGCTCGAGGTCGAGCGCGACGCGGTGCCGGGGGCCGGGGCGCGGGCGGCGGTCCGCGCATTCAACCTCCTCGGTGAGAAGTTCGTCGACCTCCAGGTGGGCGACCGGGCGCGGCCGCTGCCCGGCGAGCGCATCCCCCTGCGCAGCACCTCCACGCCCGTCGAGCTCGACGACGTCCTCGACGTGCTCGACCCGGCGACGCGCGACCGGCTCGGGCTGCTGCTCGGGGAGACCGGCGTCGCCCTCGGCCGTCGTGGCGCCGACCTCGAGGCGATCCTGCGGCGCCTGCCACCGACGCTCGGCGACGCCCACGAGCTCCTGCGCCAGCTCGGCCAGGACACCGGCGTGCTCGAGCGGCTGCTGGTCGAGGCCGACCGCGTCAGCGGCGAGGTGGCCCGCCAGCGCGACGACCTCGGCCGCCTCGTGCGCACGGGCGCCGACGCGCTGGCCGCGCCCGCGGCCGGGCGCGCCGGGCTCGACGCGTCGCTGCGCCGGGCGCCTGGCGCGCTGGCCCAGCTGCGCACGACGCTGCGCCGCCTGGACCGCACGGGCACGCCGCTGCGCCCCGCCGCCCGCGGCCTGCGCACGACCGCGCCGGCGCTCGTCTCGACCCTCCGGGCCCTGCCCGGCTTCGCGACGGCCGCCCGGCCGGCCCTGGCCACGACCCGCGAGGTCGCGCCCTCGCTGACCCGGTTGGGGACCAAGGCCGCGCCGGTCGTCCGGCGCCTGCGGGACAGCGCCGCGTCGCTGAGCGGCCTCGCCGCCGACGCCGAGCCGCTCACCCGCGCGCTGGACGAGGGCGGCGGCCGGGACCTGCTCAGCACGATGCAGAACTGGGCGCTGGCCATCCAGACGCGCGACGGCGTCGGCCACGTCTTCCGGGTCGCGCTCATGCTCACGCCGGACCTCCTGCGCGACGTGCAGGCGTACCTCGCCCAGCCGACGAAGCGCCGCGCCGGCGACCGCCGTCCGGCGGCGGCGACGCGCCCGGGTCCGCGGCCTGCGGCCCCGCGGCTGCCGGACGCGGTGCGCGAGCCGGTGCAGCGCGTGGCCGACGGCGTCAAGCGCCCCGTCGACCGAGTGCTCGAGGACGTGCGCAAGCCGCTCGAGCCGGTCGTCGAGACCGTCAAGCCGCTCCTCGACCTCCTGCTGGGGCCGTGAGCGTCCGCCGCGTCCGCCACACCGTCGACCCCGCGCGCAGCCCCCGCGTGCTGGCCACGGGCGCCCTCACGGTCCTCGTGGCGCTCGCCGTGCTCGTCGTCGCCATGCGCTCGTCGTCGGGGCTGCCCGGCCAGGGCCACTACGAGGTCCGCGCGCAGGTCGCCCAGCGGCCCGGCACGCCGGTGCTGCCGCCGCGCGGGTCCGACGTGCGCATCGCCGGCAAGCGCGTCGGCCGCACGCAGCAGGCGCGGCTCGAGCGCGGGGTCGCCACGATCGAGCTCCAGCTCGACCAGGACGCCGGGCCGCTGCCGGTCGACAGCCGCGTCCACGTCCGCGCCCAGGGTCTGCTCGGCGCGAAGTACGTCGACGTCGTGCCGGGCAGCGACCGGGCGACGGTCGACAGCGGCGGCGTGCTCGCCCCCGACGGCTCGTCGGTCTCGGTGACGCTCTCGGAGGCGCTCCAGGCCTTCGACGCGCCGAGCCGCGCCGCGCTCTCGCAGATGCTCCGGGGCCTCGGCGGCGGGCTGGCGGGCCGCGGAGCGCGCCTCAACGAGGGCCTCGACGACCTGGCCACCGGCTTCGAGCGCTTCTCGCTGGCCCTGCGGCCCGTGCTGCACGACCGCTCGCTGCCGGCGCTCGTGCGCGACGCCGAGGGCTTCGCCGGCGCGCTGGACCCGGTCCGCGAGGAGCTCGGACGCAGCCCCGCCGCGATCGAGCGCGCGGTGCGCCCCTTCGCGCAGGAGCGCCCGAGCGTCGCGCGCCTGCTGCGCACCGCCCCGGGCGCGCTGGAGGGCGTGCGCGCGGACCTCGGGCGCACCGATCCCGTGCTCGCGCGCGCCGAGCGCTTCGCGCGGGCCGCGACGGCGTTCACCCGGGACGCGCCGCGCGCGCTGCGCTCGGCCACGACGCTGCTGCGCGACGGCCGCGCGCCGCTCGGGGCGGCCCGGCGCGTCCTGCGGACTGCCGACGCCGCGATCCCGCCGGCGCTGCGGCTCACGGGCGCCCTGGGCCCCGTGCTGCCCCGCCTCGACACCGTCCTGGAGACCTCGCGCGCGCCCGTGCGCACGCTCGGCGAGTTCGGCTGCGACGTCCAGCTCTTCGGGCGCACGTGGCGGTCGATGCTCGGCTTCGCCCCCGCCGGCCAGGAGGGACCGCTCGGCCCGCTCACCGTCCTGCGCGCGTCGCTCACCGCGGGCGCCGGGATCCCGGGCGCGCCCGCCCTCACGCCCGGCGTCGGCAACGGCGTCGACGGGACGATCGAGCCCTGCGAGGAGCGCCGCCGCCCGTGACGCCGCGCCTCGTCCACCACCGGCGCCGCGCGCCGCGCGACCCGCTCGGCGTCGGCCTGGCCGCGCTCGGCCTGCTCGCCGTCGCGTTCGTGCTGAGCCTCACCCACCAGCTGCCGTTCGTGGGGGACGACGGCCGGACCCTCACGGCCGAGTTCCCGGGCGCGCGCCAGGTCAACGACAAGACCCCCGTGCGGGTGCGCGGCATCGGCGTCGGCGAGGTGCGCGAGGTCCGCTACGACGCCGGTCGCCGCCTGACCGAGGTCGAGCTGCGCCTCGACGACGACGGGGTCCGCCTGCACCGCGACGCGCGCGCGGCCCTGCGCTGGCGGACCGTGCTCGGCGGACGGATGGAGCTCGCGCTGGACCCCGGCTCGCCCTCGGCGCCGGCCATGGAGGGCGACCGCATCCCCCTCGCGCGCACCCGCGTGCAGACCGAGTTCGAGGACGTCACCGGCGTCCTAGACGGCCGCGGGACCCAGGGCACCCGCGCGCTGCTGCAGGAGCTGCCCCAGGCGCTGCGCGGCGGCGCCGCGGGCGCGGCGATCGACGCCCTGCCGGCCGTCCGCCCGCTCGCGCCGGCCATGCGCGCGCTGCGCGGTGCGCGCGACGGCGACCTCGCGGGCCTCGTGCGGTCCAGCGCGCGCACGCTGCGCGCCGCCGACCGCGCCCGCGGCGCGCTGGGCGCCTTCGTCGGGGGCGCCGACGCGACCCTGCGCACGACCGCGGCCCGCGAGGCGGACCTGCGCGCGACCTTCGCCCGCGCCCCCGGCGCGCTGGCCCAGACGGTCCGCACCGCGGGCATCATCGACCGCACGCTGCCCGAGCTCGACGCGGTGGCCCAGGCCCTGCGCCCGGGCGCCCGGCGCCTGGCACCGGCGCTGGCGGCGACCCGGCCGACGGTCCAGCGCCTCTCGCGGGTCCTGCGCGACGCGCGCCCCGTCGTGCGGGCGCTGCGCCCGGCGGTCAGCGAGCTGGCCGGCGCCGCGACGACCGGCCGCCGGCTGCTCGCGGCGCTGAGCCCCACCGTCACGCGGCTGGACGACGACCTCGTGCCGTTCCTCGAGCGCCGCGACCCCGACATCGGGCTCCCCGTCTTCCAGCTCATCGGGCCGACGGTCTCGTCGCTCGGCGCCGCCGGCAGCCTCTTCCACGACCAGGGCCACATCGTGAACTTCCCGGTCCAGCCCGGCGAGAACGCCCTGGGCCTGCTGCCGTGCTCCACCTTCCTCACCGACCCGACGGCGGCGCAGAAGCTGCGCTGCGACCGGCTCGGCGAGGGCCTCGAGGCACTGCTCGGCCTGCCGGCCAGGAGGTCGCGGCCGTGAGGGGACGGCTCCTGCTCCAGCTCCAGCGCTCGCGCCGCTCGGTCGTCGTCCTCGCCCTGGGCATCGCCGTGGCCGTGGTGAGCGCCGCGGTCCTGCTCGGGTCGCTGAGCGGCGGCTCGCCGCTCACGGGCCGCACCACGATCAGGGTCGCCGTCGACGACGCCAAGAGCGTCGCGCCCGGCAAGAACGAGGTCCGGTGGGTGGGCGTCGTCGTCGGGCGCATCACCGCGGCCGACCTCGAGGGCGAGCGCGCGGTGCTCACCGCCGAGGTCGAGACCGGCAAGGCCCCGCCGCTGTTCCGCGACGCGCAGCTGCGCCTGCGCCCGCAGACCGCGCTCAACGACATGGTCCTCGACGTCGTGCGCCGCGGCACGCCGGCGGCCGGCCGGCTCGAGGACGGGCAGGTGCTCGACGCGGGACGCACGCAGACGCCGGTCGACGTCGCCGAGGTCCTCAACGTCTTCTCGACCGACGTGCGCGACCGCCTCGAGCGGGCCCTCGACGAGCTGGCCGTCGGCCTGCCCGACGGCGGGGCGCAGCTGCGCTCGGCCTTCGCCGAGCTCGTCCCGTTCGTGCGGGCGGCCGACCGGGTCAGCACCGCGATCGCCCGCCGCGACGCCGCGACCCGTCGCCTCGTCACGCGCGTGCGCGCGATCACCGACGAGCTCGCCCGCCGCGACGGCGCCGTGACGCGCCTCGTGCGCGACGCGGGCTCGACCTTCCGCACCCTGGGCGACCGGCGCGCCGACCTCGACCGGACCCTCGGCACCCTCCCGGAGACGCTGGACCAGGTCCGCTCCTCCTTCGCGCGGCTCGACGGCACGCTCGGCGACGTGCGCCCCGCGCTCACCGCGCTGCGGCCGGTCGCGGCCGCGCTGCCGTCGGGCCTCGGCGCCCTGCAGGGCCTGGCCGGCGACCTGGACCCGGCCCTGCGCGCGCTGGGCCCCGCCGTCCCGGCGCTGCGGCCGCTGGCCCGCGACCTCGCGCCGACGTCCTCGTCGCTGCGCACCGCGTTCTCGCGCCTCGAGCCCCAGCTGCCGCGCGTCGACCGCCTCACCCAGCAGCTCTCGCGCTGCGAGCGCGAGGTCCAGGCCTTCTTCGCCTGGTCGATGTCGGTCTTCAAGTTCGGGACACGCAGCACCGGCGGCACCTCGCCGCGTGGCGCGCTGGTCTTCAGCCCGGAGGACTTCACCAACGGCAACGGGCCGACGATGCGGCCGGCCCGCAGCTGCGCGGACGGGAGCCCGACGCCGTGATCGGCGAGCGCACCGGCCTGCCGCTGCGGGCGCTCGCGCTCAGCGCCTTCGTGGTGGCCGCGGCCGCTGTCTTCGTCGTGCTGCTCGACATCGCCGGCGGGGTGGACGTCGGCAAGCGCCACCGGATCACGGCGGTCGTCCCGACGGCCCTCCAGCTCTCCGAGAACGCCGACGTCCTGTCGGCCGGCGTGCGCGTCGGCAAGGTCGAGCAGGTCTCCAACCGCGGCGCGACCGCGGTCCTGGCACTCGCGCTGGACCCGGACCGCGGCCCCGTGCACCGCGACGCCCGCGTGCAGGTGCGGGCCAAGACGCTGGTGGGGGAGAACTACGTCGACCTGCATCCCGGCAGCACGGGGAGCCCGGAGCTGCCCGACGGCGGCGAGCTGCCGCTGGCCCGTGCCCGGCCCACCACGCAGCTCGACGACGTCCTCAACACGATGAGCGAGGCGCGCCAGCGCCGGCTCGGGCGCCTGCTGCGTGGTGCCGGGACCGGGCTGGGCGACAGCGAGGACGTCGGCCACACGGTCGGCGGTCTCTCCGAGCTGCTCGTCTCGGGCAAGCGGCTCGTCGAGCCGCTCGCCGCCCAGCGCGAGGCGCTGCGCGGCCTCGTGGCCGACATGGGCGTCGTGCTGCGGGCGGTGGGGGAGCGCCGCGAGCTCCTGGGGCGGCTGGTGCGCTCGGCGACGGACACCGCACGCGACGTCGGCGCCGAGGACGCCGCCCTGCGCGCCGGGCTGCGCGAGCTGCCGCCGGCGCTCGAGCAGGCCCGCGCGACGACGGCGCGCCTGGCCGGCGTCGGCGAACGGGCCACGCCGGTCCTCGACGACCTGACGGCCTCGCTGCGCCGCCTCACCCCGGTCACCCGCGAGCTGCCGACCGCGGCGACGTCCACGCTCGGCGCCCTGCGGCGCCTGCAGGCCGCCAGCCCGACGGCCGACCGGCTGCTGCGCGCACTGCGCGAGCTCGGCGACCCCGGGGCGGCGCTGATGGACCCGCTCGACGGCGCCCTGCGCGAGCTGCGCCCGACGGTCGACTTCCTGGCGCCCTACGCGCGCGACGCGGGCGGGTTCTTCGCCGGCCTGGGCCAGTCGGTCAGCGCGCGCGACGCCACCGGCCACGTCGCCCGCCTGCAGCCCGTGCTCAGCGCCGCGGCGCTGCCGCTGCTGGGCGAGGCCCAGCGCCAGGCCATCGACGCCGTGCTGGGCGCCCGCCTGGCCAAGCTCGTCGACGTCCGGGGCTGGAACGCCCTGCCCGAGCCCGGCACGCTCGCCACGCCCCAGCCGTTCACGGGCGAGTACCCGCGGCTGCGCCCCGACCCGGCCCGCTAGGCCGGCGGTGTGCCGTAGATCGCGTGCAGCCAGGTGCGCTGCATGACCTCGACGGCCGCGTCGACGTCGGGCAGCGAGGGCTCCACGCCCCGGGCGGCGATGTAGAAGACGCGCTCGGTGCCCCAGAACAGGCCGGTGACGAAGCGGCGCACGTCGCCGGGCACCGTCGCCTCGCCGCGGGCGACGTCGCCCTCGACGGCCGCGGTGAACGCGTCGATGAAGCGCTCGGTCACCGCCAGCCACAGCGCGCGCAGCTCCTCGTCGGCGGGCCAGCTCTCCGAGATGCTCGTCAGCACGCCGCGGTGCTCGCCCCAGATCCGGCCCGCGGCCTCGATGGAGCGCAGCAGCCGGTCGGCGGGCGGGTCCTCGTCGCCGGCCACCCAGGGCTGGACGGCCTCGAAGATCTCGTCGATCGAGCGGCTGAGCACCGCCGCGATCACCGCGAACTTGCTCGTGAAGTAGAAGTAGAACGTCGCCCGCGAGATGCCCGCGCGCTCGATGATCTCGGCGACCTTCAGCTCGTGGAGCGCCACCTGCTCCAGCAGGGCCTCGGCCGCGTCGAGGATCGCCGTCTCGGCCTCGGTGTCGCGGCTGTGGCGCGCCCGCCGCTCGCTGCGGGCGCGCTCCAGCGCCTCCTCGTAGCGGTCCGCCTCGCGCGCCATCGGGCCACCGTATCCGGCGCCGTACGGTCGTGGTGTCCGGACAGACCGTCGGATAGGGTGCGGCCATGCCGCCGACCACCGACCCGGCCGCGCTCGTCCACGGCCTCTACGCCGCGCTCGCCGCCGGCGACCGCGACACGGTGCTGGCCGCCCTGGCGCCCACGTTCTCCGCGCGCTTCGCCGACGGGATGCCCGCCGGCGCCGGCCCCGCGGACGGCCCCGAGGCGGCGCTCGAGCACTGGTGGGCGATCGGCCGGGCCTTCGCCGTCGCGGCCCACCCCGAGGAGGCGATCGCCTGCGCCGGCGAGCGGCTGCTCGTCCGCGGGCGCTACCGCGGCACGGCGCGCGCCGACGGCCGGACCGTCGACGCCGCGTTCTTCCACCTGTGGACGCTGGACCGCGACGGCCGGCTGCTCGCGCTCGAGCAGCTGACCGACACCGCGCGCTGGGGCTAGCCCTCGCGCGTGCCCGGCGCGAAGCGCACGGGCAGGGCGTTGACCATGTTGGCCCAGTTGGACGGCAGCCGGCCGGGCTGGCCGGCGAGCTCGAGGTCCGGCATCCGGCGCAGGACCTCCTCGAGGACGACGCGCAGCTCGAGGCGGGCCAGGCCCGCGCCGAGGCAGAAGTGGCGTCCGCCGCCGCCGAAGGCCTTGTGGTCCTGCTTGTCGCGGGCGATGTCGAAGCGGTCGGGGTCGTCGTAGACCGCCTCGTCGCGCGAGGCCGACGGGTACCACATGACGACCTTGTCGCCCTCGGCGATGCGCTGCCCGCCGAGCTCGGTGTCGGTGGTCGCGGTGCGGGCGAACCACTGCACGACCGAGCTGAAGCGCAGCACCTCCTCGATGGCCTCCGGGATCCGCGAGGGATCCTCGCGCAGGAGCTCGAGCTGGTCGGGGTGCTCGAGGAGCGTCTGCATGCCGTGGGCCAGCGTGTTGCGCGTCGTGTCGTTGCCCGCGAAGACCAGGAGGCCGAAGAAGACGAGGATCTCCGAGTCGTCGAGCTGCTCGCCGTCGACCTCGGCGCGGCGCAGGCGCATGACCAGCGTGTCCTCGTTGCCCTCCTGGGCCTGGCGCTGGATCTGCTCGTGCAGGTAGCCGGCCATCTCGACGAAGGCGGGGGCGGCCGCGTTGGGCTCCGGCGAGCGCTGGGCCTCCTCGATGCGCTCCGTCCAGTCGTAGAGGCGCGGGATGTCCTCGTCGGGCAGGCCCATGAGCTCGGCGAGCACGCCGAGCGGGACCGGCACGGCGACGTCGCGCGCGAAGTCGCAGGCGCCCTCCTCCACCACGGCGTCGAGGATCTTCGTGACGCGGGCGCGCACGGCGTCCTCGAGCTTGGCGACCGTGTGCGGCGTGAACGCCTTCTGGAGGATCAGCCGGTACTTCGTGTGCTCCGGCGGGTCCTTGTAGAGCAGGAGGTTGCGCGTCAGGTCGAGCGGGACGACCTGGTCGGGGTTGAGGAAGACGCCCGCCTTCCAGGACGAGAACGTCGCGGTGTCGCGGCTGACCTGCGAGATCTCGGCGTGGCGGGTGAGCGACCAGAAGCCCGTCCCGTCGGGCAGCGGGTTCCACCGCACGGGCGCCTCCGCGCGCATGCGGCGGAAGAGGTCGTGCGGCGGCCCGTCCTCGAACCACTTGGGGTCCATGAGGTCGACCTGCTCCAGGTCGAGCTGCTCGGGGGCTTCGATCGAGGTCATGCGCGGCACTCCTGCTGGGACGGGGGAAGCACCCACGACGATAGGCGAACGAGCGTCTGGACACAACGTCCAGATCTCGGGTACGAACGCGTGGCTACAGGCCGAGGCTCTTGCCGATGACGTCGAGCATGATCTCGTCGGCGCCCGCGCCGATCCGGTACAGGCGCAGGTCGCGCATGATCCGCTCGACGGGGTACTCGCGCATGTAGCCGGCGCCGCCGTGGATCTGCACGCACTGGTCGGCGACGTCCCACGCGACCTGGGTGGCCTTGAGCTTGGCCATCGAGATCTCGCGGACGTTGTAGGCCCCGGCCGCGTAGTCGCGGGCCGTCGCGTAGATGAGCTGGCGCGAGGCCTCGAGCTCCGTGGCCATCTGGGCGAACTTGTGGCGGATGGCCTGGTGGCTGCCCAGCGGGCGCCCGAAGGTCCTGCGCTCCAGCGCGTAGGCCAGCGTCGTGTCGAACGCCAGCTGGGCGTAGGCCAGGCAGCCCGCCGCGGCGATCGCGCGCTCGGCCTGCAGCTCCCACATGATGTGCCGGAAGCCGCCGCCGACCTGGCCGAGCACGGCGTCGTCGCCCACGCGCACGTCCTGGAAGGCCAGCAGCGCGGTGTCCGAGGCGTGCATGCCCATCTTCTCGAGCTTCTGCTCGCGCACCACGCCGGGAGCGTCCATCGGGACCATGAACAGCGTGAAGCCGTCGTAGCCCGCGTCGGGGTCGGTCTTGGCGACGAGCACGATCATCTGCGCCCGGTGGCCGTTGGTGATGTAGGTCTTCGAGCCGTTGATGACCCACTCGTCGCCGTCGCGCACCGCGCGGGTCCCGATCGCCGCGACGTCGGAGCCCGCGTCGGGCTCGGTGATGCCCAGGGCGTAGATCGCCTCGCCGGCGATGCCGGGGACCAGCCAGCGGCGGTGCTGCTCGGGCGTGCCGAACTTGTGCACCGTCGGCATGACCATGTCGGTGTGGACCGACAGGCCCATGAGGAAGCCGCCGCTGCCCGAGCGGGCGATCTCCTCGGCGAGCACGATGTTCGTGAAGTAGTCGCCGCCCTGGCCGCCGAGCTCCTCGGGCATGGCGAGCCCGAGCAGCCCGAGCTCGCCCATCCGCCGCACGATGCTGTCGGGGAAGGTCTGCTCCTCCCACGCCTCGACGTGCGGGGCCACCTCGCGCTCGACGAAGGCGCGGATCGACTCGCGCAGCGCGTCGTGGTCCTCCGTGAAGATCGTGTGGGGGGCGGGGGTCTCGGTCGCGGCCATGCCGCAGATCGTACACCGTGTCCGAGGTTGCTCGGACGGCATGTCCGAGGCGCGGGTCTGCCGGCCGCGCGGTCGCCTAGGATCGAGGCGTGCCCGCCACCGTCCCGCCCTCGCGCCAGGGCCGTGCCTACCGCCGCGAGGAGATCGAGCAGCTCCTGCGTGATGCGCTCGCCGAGCTCATGGCCGACGGCACGCCCTTCCGCGACGTCAGCGTCGAGCGCCTGGTGCGCCGCGCGGGCATGGCGCGTTCGACCTTCTACCTGCACTTCGAGGACAAGCGGGCGATGCTCGAGGCGCTCAGCGCGGCGGCCCTGCACCGGCTCTACCGGGCCCAGCGCTCGTGGATCGCCAAGGGCCGCGACGTCACCGTCCAGGACGTCCGCGACGGGATGCGCGCCCTGCTCGAGGTCTTCGGCGAGGAGGAGGTGGTCCTGCGCGCGGTGGCCGAGGCGTCGGCCTCGGACGCGGCGCTGCGCGCCGCCTACGCCGGCGGGGTCGAGGACTACGCGCGTGCCATGGAGCGGGTGATCCGCAAGGGCCAGAAGGAGGGCTGGGTGCGCGACGTGCCGCCGGCCGAGACCGCCGCGGCGCTGGCGTGGATGACGGAGCGGACGGTCAGCCAGCTCGCGCCCGGCGCGTCGCGCCGGCGGATCACCGCGACGGCCGACGCGCTGGCCGTGGTGGTCTGCGCGACGCTGCTCGTGGCGCACGGCGGCTGACCTCGGACACGGCGTACGAGGTCTCCGGCGCCGTGCTACGGTCTCCCTCGGACGGCGTGTCCGAACGACGCGTCCGCATCCGCCACCGAGAGGAGACCCGTGGAGCACCAGACCAACGTCCTCGTCGTCGGCGCCGGCATGGGCGGCGTGTGCGCCGCGGCGCGGCTGGCCGTGGCCGGGCAGCGGCCGCTGCTGGTCGAGCGCGGCCCGGAGGTCGGCGGCCGCGCCTCGAGCTTCCACAAGGACGGCTACGTCATCAACACCGGCGCCGTGGCCATCGAGTTCGGCGGCGTGATGGAGGAGACCTTCGAGTACGTCGGCGTGCCGCTGGAGCTGCGCTGTCCCGAGCCGGCCAACGTCTTCCGCGTCAAGGGCAAGACGGTCAACCCCGCCAAGGGCGGCTGGGCCTTCCTGCTCGACAAGATCACCAAGCGCGGGGCCAAGGTGCTCACCCAGCTGGGCAGCGCCCGCAAGGGCGAGCTGCCCGAGGACCAGGTGACCCTCGAGCAGTGGATCGCGGGCGCCACCTCCAACGAGACCGTCCACCGGCTGTTCCGCAACCTCGCGGCGGCGATCTTCGCCGTCAACGCCGACGAGATCCCGGCCCGGGCGTTCCTGACGTACTTCACCCAGAAGGGCGCCTTCCGGCGCTTCGGCTTCCACCCGGAGGGCACGGTCGGCGTCTGCCGGGCGCTGGCCGGCGTCGTCGAGCGCGAGGGCGGCCAGGTCTGGCGCGAGGCCGAGGTCCTGCGGATCCACAGCGCCGACGGCCGCGTCACGGGCGCGACGGTCCGCCGCGGGGAGGAGCAGGTCGAGGTCCGCTGCGAGGCGGTCGTCTCGAACGTCGGCCCGGTGGCCACCATCGACCTCGTCGGCGAGGACGCGCTGGACGACGCGTACGTGCGCAGCATCCGCGAGACCGCCCGCCCGACCGCCAACATCATCATCCACGTGGCCAGCGACGAGCCGCTGCTCGACACGCCGGGCCTGATCCTCTTCTCCGGCACCGAGCGCGTCTGCAACGCCGGCAACATGACCGCGCTGTGCCCGGAGCTCGCGCCGGAGGGCAAGCACCTCACCGTCGTCTACGCCGTGCCGCGCCCGGCGATCGGGGACTTCGACGAGGCGCGCGAGGTCGAGCTGGCCCTCCAGGAGCTGCGCGAGGAGCTGCCGGGCATGGCCGGCGCCGAGGTCCTCGACGTGCGCGTGATGCGCGGCGACTGGCCGGCCCAGCGTGCCGCCTCGGGCTTCGAGCTGCCGCGCGACACGCCGCTGGACGGCCTGTGGAACGTCGGCGACGGCGTGCGCGACTACGGCAGCGGCGGGACGCAGTCCTGCGCCGAGACCGCCAAGGACGTCGTCGAGGAGCTGCTGGGCGCGGAGGTGGCCGCCTGATGGCCGGCCCGCTGCGCACGCGCTTCACCGACCTCGTCGGGGTGGAGCACCCGCTCATGCAGGGCGGGATGCAGTGGGTCGGGCGCGCCGAGCTGGTGGCGGCCGTGGCCAACGCGGGGGCGCTGGGCTGCATCACGGCGCTCACGCAGCCCACGCCCGAGGACCTCGTCCGCGAGATCGCGCGCTGTCGCGAGCTCACCGACCGGCCGTTCGGCGTGAACCTCACGATCCTGCCGACCGTCACGCCGCCGCCCTACGCGGAGTACCGGCAGGCGATCGTCGAGTCCGGGGTGACGGTCGTCGAGACCGCGGGCTCCAATCCCGCCGAGCACCTGGCCGACTTCAAGCCGGCGGGCATCACGGTCATCCACAAGGCCACGTCGGTGCGCCACGCGCTCAAGGCCGAGCAGCTCGGCGTCGACGCGGTCTCGATCGACGGCTTCGAGTGCGCCGGGCACCCCGGCGAGGACGACGTCCCCGGGCTCGTGCTCATCCCGGCGGCGGCCGACCGGCTGTCGATCCCGATGATCGCCTCGGGCGGCATCGCCGACGCCCGCGGGCTGGTGGCGGCGCTCGCGCTCGGGGCCGACGGCGTGAACATGGGCACGCGGTGGATGACGACGGCCGAGTCGCCGATCCACCAGCGCATCAAGGAGCAGGTCGTCGCCAACGACGAGCGCTCGACCCAGGTCCTCTTCAAGACGCTGCGCAACACCGCGCGGGTGGCGAAGAACAGCGTCAGCGACGAGGCGCGGCGCATCCTCGACGAGGGCGGGGCCTTCGAGGACGTCCGCGAGCTCGTCAACGGCAAGCGCGGGGTGACGGTCTACGAGACCGGCGACCCCGAGGCGGGCGTGTGGTGGGCCGGGCAGGCCCAGGGCCTCATCCACGACGTGCCGACCTGCGCGGAGCTGGTCGACCGGATCGTCGGCGAGGCCCAGGAGCTGGTGCGCGGGCGCCTGGCCCGGATGGTCGGCGACGTCGGCGCGGCGGCCTAGCGCCGCGTCGGCGCGTACAGCGTGTTCCAGACGATCCCGGTGTAGGCCTCGATGAGCTGCTCGAGCTCGTTGTCGCTGGCCCCGCGCACGAGCTGGTGCAGGCCGCGCTCGGCCATCCAGGTCAGCCACGCCGCGGTCTGGGCGGCCGGCAGCGACGCGTCGATGAACCCGGCCTTCTGGCCGGCGCGGATGTGCTTGCGCAGGCCCGCGACGTTGACGCCCATCATGCTGTCGGTCAGCTCGCGGGTGCCCACGTCGTAGGCCGCCGTGTCGTACGTGGCCGCCATGAGCGTCACGTGGGGGCGGTAGGTGCGCACGATCGCGGCGAGCACCTCGCGGACGTCGTCGCGCGTGGCGTCCGGCCCGAGCTTCCACCAGGCGCCGGCGACCTCGCTGAGCTCCGCGACGATGTCGGCGAACCACGCACGCAGCAGGTCGCCCTTGTCCTCGAAGTAGACGTAGAACGTCGAGCGCGACATGCCGGCCTCGGACACGAGCCGCTCCACGCTGATCTCGGTGAAGGTCTCGCCCTCGTCGAGCAGCCGCTCGACGACCTCGAGCAGGCGCTGGCGGGCCTCGTCCCGGCGCCGGGCGCGGACGCTCTTGGAGCTGCTGCGAGTCACGGACGGCATGTCCGGACATCCTACGCCAGCGTCCGGAGCCGTCGTCGGACATCGTGTCCATACGCTATGGTCGGCCCATGCTGGACGCTGCCGCCACGCTGCCCGTCGAGGAGCCGGCCACCGGCCGCGTCCTGCGGGAGGTCCCCGTCCTGGACGCCGATGCGGTCGCCCGCCTCGCCGCCCGGGCCCGCGTGGCCCAGCCGGGCTGGGCCGCCATGGGGTTCGCGGCCCGCGGGGCCGTCTTCAAGCGCGCCCAGCGCTGGCTGTTCGACCACGCCGACCGGGTGCGCGAGACGATCAGCGCCGAGACCGGCAAGACCTTCGACGACGCGCAGCTCGAGCTCGTCGTCCAGGCCCAGAGCTTCGCCTTCTGGGCCAAGCGGGCCGAGGGCTACCTCGCCGACGAGCGCGTGCGCAGCACCGCGC
This sequence comes from Conexibacter sp. SYSU D00693, assembly GCF_017084525.1. GTDB lineage: Bacteria > Actinomycetota > Thermoleophilia > Solirubrobacterales > Solirubrobacteraceae > Baekduia. The sequence goes on along the minus strand of NZ_CP070950.1, from coordinate 1,315,911 downwards.
CGCTGGTGTTCGGGCGCCAGGTCGTCGTCCGCCACGCCCCGGTGGGGGTCGTCGGCGTCATCGGGCCGTGGAACTACCCCCTGGTCAACGCGTTCGGCGACTGCGTCCCGGCGCTCATGGCCGGCAACGCGGTCCTGCTCAAGCCCTCGGAGGTGACGCCGCTGACCGCGCTGCTCGTCGCCGAGATGCTCGAGGACTGCGGGATGCCCCGGGACGTCTTCGCCGTGGCGACCGGCGCGCGGGAGACCGGCGAGGCGGTGGTCGACGAGGTCGACTACGTCATGTTCACCGGCTCGACGCGCACGGGCCAGGCGGTGATGCGCCGCGCGGCCGACACGATGACCCCCGTCTCGCTCGAGCTCGGCGGCAAGGACCCGATGATCGTGTGCGCCGACGCCGACGTGGACCGCGCCGCGAACACCGCCGCGTTCGCGGGCATGAACAACGGCGGGCAGGTCTGCATCTCCATCGAGCGCGTCTACGTCGAGGCCCCGGTGTACGACGAGTTCGTCGCCAAGGTCACCGACGTCGTGCGCGGCCTGCGCCAGGGGCCGCCCGCCGGGGCGGGGGAGGTCGAGGTCGGCGCCGTCACGCACCCGCCGCAGGTCGAGCTCATCGCCGAGCACGTGCAGGACGCGCGCGACAAGGGCGCCACCGTCGAGGTCGGCGGCCGGCAGGCCGACCGTCCCGGCCGCTTCTTCGAGCCCACCGTCCTCACCGGCGTGGACCACACGATGCGCTGCATGCGCGAGGAGACCTTCGGCCCGACGCTGCCGGTCATGCGCGTCGAGGACGTCGACGAGGCGGTCCGCCTCGCCAACGACTCGGCCTACGGCCTGCAGGCCAGCGTCTTCACCCGGGACCTCGCGAAGGGCGAGGCGATCGCCCGGCGGCTGGAGTGCGGCGCGGTCTGCGTGAACGACGCCCAGGTCAACTACACGGTCTTCGACGTGCCCATGGGCGGCTGGAAGTCCTCGGGCATCGGCACCCGCCACGGCGCCGCCGGGATCCGCAAGTACTGCAAGACCCAGACGATCACGCTCACGGGCCGGGCACCCAGCCGCGAGCTGCACCACTTCCCGTTCTCGGCGCGCCGCTCGCGGCTCATGGCCGCGGTCGTGCGCCGGATCTACGGCCGCTAGTCCTGCGCGGCGGGCTCGGGCGCCGGCAGCTCGGGCGCGGACGGCGCGGCGCCGATGCGCTGGTCGTAGCCGGCGCGCTGGCCGTGGTCGATCTCCAGGAAGGTGCGGTCGGCGCCCAGCGCGCGGGCCACGCCGTCGCGGAAGCGCCGCCCCAGCAGGGTGTTGGCGCGCACCGCGCTGCCGACGGCCTTGGGGACGAAGACGTCCTGACGGCGCTCGACGACGGCCTCGACGATGGCGGCGGCGACGTCCTCGGGCTGGACGGTCTTGATGAAGCGCGTGCCCTGGGTGCCCGAGATGAGCTCGGTCTGGGTGAACGACGGCATGACGCAGGTGAAGTGCACGCCGCTGCCGCGCAGCTCGACGCGGGCGGTCTCGGTCGCCATGACCACGGCGGCCTTCGAGGCGCAGTAGGAGACGGCGCCCGGCGCCGGGGCGCGGCCGGCCGCGGAGGCGACGTTGACGACGTGGCCGCGCCCGCGCGGGACCATCGAGCGCAGCGCCAGGCGCATGCCGGTCATGGTGCCGAGGACGTTGACCTCCATGACCTTGCGGGCCGCCGCGTCGGTCTCGTCGACGAACGGGCCCAACGGCATGATCCCGGCGTTGTTGACCAGGACGTCGACCGGGCCGAGCTCCCGCTCCACCAGGTCCAGGAAGCGGGTGAACGACTCCGGGCTCGTGACGTCCAGCGCGGCGCCGAGGACGTCGTCGCCCAGCGCGGCAGCGGCGCTCGAGACCGCCTCCTCGTCGAGGTCGCCGATCGCGACGCGTGCGCCGGCGCTGCGCAGCGCGCGCGCGGTGGCGTGGCCGATGCCGCGCGCGGCGCCCGTGACGACGGCGACGCGTCCGTGGAGCGAGTGGGCTGCCATGGCGGCGATGATGCCATAGTCTGGACGCTGTGTCCGGACGTGATGTGGGAGCAGTGGCGGACGTCGCCCGCGTGGCGCTCGACCTCGGAGGGGCGGTGGCCGAGCTGCGGCTCTGCGCGCCGGCGACGGGCAACGCGATCGACCCGGCCTGGGTGGCGCAGTTCGTCGACGCCGTGGCGCGGCTCGAGCAGCCCGGCGAGGCTCGGGCGGTCCTCATCAGCGCCGAGGGCCCGCGCTTCACCGTGGGTGGCGACCTCGCGCACTTCGCGCGCCAGACCGAGCGCCTGGCCGAGGAGCTCGACGCGATGGTCGGCCCGTTCCACCAGGCGCTGGCGCGGCTCGGCGCGCTGGCGCTGCCGGTGGTCTGCGCTGCCCAGGGACCGGTCGCCGGCGGCGGCCTCGGGCTGCTCTGGTGCGCCGACGAGGTCCTGCTGGCGCCCGACGCGAAGCTCGCCTGCGGCTTCTCGCTGCTGGGGCTGAGCGGGGACGGCGGTTCGTCGTGGGCGCTGCCACGCCTCGTCGGCCTGCGCCGTGCGCAGGAGCTCGTCATGGGCGGGCGGGTGCTCAGCGCGCAGGAGGCGGTGGACTGGGGCCTGGCCACGGCCGTCGTCCCGGCGGACGACCTCGCCGAGCGGGCCCGCGCGCGGGCCGAGCACTACGCCGCAGGCCCGACCGCGGCCTACGGGGAGATGCGCCGGCTGCTGCGGGCACAGGCCACCTGGGCCGAGCAGCTGGCCGACGAGCACCGGACGATGCTGCGCACCGGTGCGACGGCGGACGCCCGCGAAGGCGTCACGAGCTTCGCGCAGCGGCGCCGGCCCCAGTTCCGGGGGCGCTGAGGATGCGGCGCTTCGACGGTCGGCGGGCGCTCGTGACCGGCGGCGGGCGTGGCATCGGCGCGGGCGTCTGCCGTCGCCTCGCGCAGGAGGGCGCGGAGGTCGTCATCGCCAGCCGCACGCTCGCTCCCGCCGAGGAGCTCGCGCAGGAGATCGGCGCCACCGCGGTGCAGGTCGACGTCGCCGACCTCGAGGCGGCGCAGGCCGTCGTGCGCGACGCAGGCCCGCTGGACGTGCTCGTCAACAACGCCGGCTACGACGAGTTCGGCTTCTTCACCGACACGTCGCCGCAGCAGTGGCAGGACCTCATGCAGACGAACTTCTTCGGCGTGCTCGCCTGCACGCAGGCGGCGCTGCCGGCCATGCAGGAGGCCCGCTACGGGCGGATCGTCAACATCGGCTCGGAGGCGGGGCGGCTGGGGTCCAAGGGCTACGCGGTCTACGCGTCCTCGAAGGCGGCCCTGCACGGCTTCACGAAGTCCCTGGCGCGCGAGAACGCGCGCTTCGGCATCACCGTGAACACCGTCGCCGTCGGGCCGGTGGACACGCCGCTGCTCGACAAGACGCGGGCGCTGCCCAAGGGCGACCAGATGGTCGAGGCGATGAAGGCGGGCACGCTGCTCGGACGGCTGGGAACGCTGGAGGAGGTCGCCGCCGCGGTGGCCTTCCTGGCCGCCGAGGAGGCGGCCTACGTCACCGGCGAGCACCTGGGCGTGTCCGGCGGCATGGGCGTCAGCGCCTCCTAGCGCCGTCAGGCACGCCGGGGCCTCCGCGTGGAGAGCGAGGCCCCGGCAGGTGCCTGAGCGTGGGCGTCCTGCCCAGTGCCGCGGTGGGTCGATGCCGCGGCGCCGCGCATCGTACAGCACAGTCGGACAGCCTGTGTGCACTGCTGTCTTGCACTGCGGGCACGGTTCGGACATGCTGTCCGACCACGATGGAGCACCCTGGAGCGATGCGGGTCGTGGTCATCGGGGCGGGCGTCGCCGGCGCCGCGGCCGCCCGCGCGCTGCGCGCCGCGGGGGCGGACGTCGTCGTCCTCGAGGCCTCCGACGGCGTGGGCGGGCGCACCCGGACGATCGAGCGCGACGGCTTCCGGATCGACACCGGCGCGATCTTCCTCATGGGCTCCTACGCGCGGACGCACAGCGTGCTGCGCGAGCTGGGACGCGACGGCGAGCTGCACCGCTGGGAGGCCCGCACCGCCGTCCTCGACGACCGCGGGCGCCGGCACCCGGTCCGGCTCGACCGCCCGTGGACGCTGCTGGGGATGCCGCAGCTCAGCGTCGCCGACCGGCTGCGGCTGGCCCGGGGCATCGGCGCGCTCGCGGCCCGCCGCGGGCCGGCGCCCTTCGCCATCGACGACCTCGCCGCGGCCGACGACGGCCGCACCCTCGCGGCATGGGCGCGCGCCGCCTTCGGCGACCAGGGCTTCGAGTACGTCGTGCGGCCGCTGATGGACCCGCTGACCGGCGCCGACCCCGAAGCGATCTCCGCCGCCTTCACGATCGCGCTCATGCACCAGGTGACGCGCACGCAGCTGACCGTCACCCCGGGCGGCATGGACGGCGTGGCGCGGTGGCTGCTCGACGGCGTCGACGTGCGCCTGGAGGAGCCGGCGCTCGCGCTCGAGCACGACATCGGCAGCGTGACGGTCCAGACGCCCTCGGGCGCGATCGGCGCGGATGCCGCGGTCGTCGCCACCGACGTCCGCACCGCGGCACGGCTGCTCGACGGCGCGGTCGACGAGCGGGTTCCCGCGGCGCTCGACGCCGTGGTCCCCGTCGTCGCCCACCACGTCCTGCTCGGCTTCCGCCGCGACCCCTGGCCGCGTGTGCCCTACGACCTCGTGGTCCGCGCCGGCCGCGGCATGCACCACGACTACGGCGTGCTGCTGAACAGCCGGCGCGCACCCGGCTCCTGCCCGCCGGGCGGCCAGTCGGTGAGCGTCTACCTCGACGCGGCCCAGACCGGGGGGCTCGACGAGGACCGGGCGGTGCGCCGCGCGCGTGAGGCCCTCGCGCAGGCCTTCGGCGACGTCGAGCCCGACCTCGTCCGCGCCTTCCCGATGGACGTCGCCCTCATCGCGCCGACCCCAGGGCACTACCGGCGCATGCTCGAGGCCCGTGACCGCATGCCGTCGCGCATCCAGCTCGCGGGGGACTTCCTCACCCACTCGGGCATCGAGGGCGCGCTGCTCAGCGGCGAGCACGCCGCGGCGGCGCTGCTGCGCCGGCGCACGGCGGCCACGGTCGCGGCCTGAGGCGCACGAGCGTCGCTGCGCGGGTGGATCGGTGACGCCCCCGTCACCGGTAGCGTCCCCGCGGCCATGGCCGCCACGACCACCCCGCCCCCCGCGACGAGCCGGACGCTCTTCGAGCCCGAGCACCACGACTACCGGGAGAGCTTCCGCCGCTTCCTGCAGGCGGAGGTCGTCCCGCACTACGCCGCGTGGGAGAAGGCCCAGCTCGTGCCCCGCGAGCTGTTCACGAAGTGCGCCGAGCACGGCTTCCTCGCCATCGAGGTGCCCGAGGAGCACGGTGGCGCGGGGGTCGACGACTGGCGCTTCAACGTCGTGCTCAACGAGGAGGCGGTCTACGCCGGCGTCTCGGACGCCATGGCCGGTCCGCTCCTGCACTCCGACGTCGTCCTGCCCTACCTCATGGCCTCGGCCGACGAGGCCCAGCGCGCGCGCTGGCTGCCGGCGGTGGCGGCGGGCGAGCAGGTCCTGGCCATCGCGATGACCGAGCCGGGCACGGGCTCGGACCTCGCGGGCATCGCCACCCGCGCGCGGCGCGACGGTGACGCGTGGGTCATCGACGGCGCCAAGACCTTCATCACCAACGGCATCAACGCCGACCTCGTCATCGTCGCCGCCCGCACGTCGGACGACAAGCACGGCGGGCTCTCGCTCTTCGTCGTAGAGCGCGACACCCCGGGCTTCCAGCGCGGCAAGCAGATCGAGAAGCTCGGCCAGCACGCGTCCGACACCGCCGAGCTCTTCTTCGACGGCTGCCGGGTACCCGCCGAGAACCTGCTGGGGCCGGAGGGCTCGGGCTTCGGGCAGCTCGTGTCGCGCCTCGTGCCCGAGCGCCTCACGCTCGCGGTGTCGTCGATCGCCGGCTGCGAGCACGCGCTCGCGCTGACGCTCGCCTACGTCAAGGAGCGCAAGGCGTTCGGCAAGCCGATCGGCTCGTTCCAGAACACCCGCTTCCAGCTGGCGGAGATGCGCACGAAGGTCGAGGTCACGCGCTGCTTCGTCGACCGCTGCATCGAGCGCTACGTCGCCGGCACCTGCACGGTCGAGGAGGCGGCGATGGCGAAGTGGTGGACGACCGACCTGCTCAGCGAGGTCACCGACGTCGGCGTCCAGCTCCACGGCGGCTACGGCTACACGACCGAGTACGCGATCGGCAAGGCGTGGGTCGATGCGCGCGTCGGCCGGATCTACGCCGGCACGAACGAGATCATGAAGGAGCTCATCGGCCGGACGATGGGGCTGTGACGCGGCTGCCGGTCGACCTCCCGGTGCCGGCGCCCGCCCGGCGGGCGTGGCTCGAGGCCCGCTCGCTCGCCGTCCTCGCGCGGGCGGGCATGATCGGCGTCGAGGCGCCGTGGACCGTCGTCGCGGCGTTGCGCACCGTGCGCGACCTGGGCGCGTTCGGCGGTGCCGTGCGCATCGCGCTGCTGCGCCACGGCGACGTGCCCATCGTGGCCGACGAGCGCGGCGAGCTCTCCCTCGGCGAGCTCGACGCGCGCATCGACCGCCTCGCGCACGCGCTGCGCGCCCGCGGTCTGGGGGAGGGCTCGACCATCGGGATCCTCTGCCGCAACCACCGCCAGCCGCTCATCGCCGCGTTCGCGGGCTCGCGCATCGGGGCGACCGTCGTCTGGCTCAACACGGCGTTCTCGGCGCCGCAGGCCGCGGAGGTCGCCGGGCGCGAGGGCGTCGAGCTGCTCGTCCACGACCGCGAGCTCGGCGATGTCGCGGCCGGCGTCGACCCGTCCCACGGCCGCGTCGCGTGCGCCGTCGACGACCCGGACGCCGACGAGCTCGACGCGCTCATCGCCACGGGCACCGCCGGTGGGGGCGCGCCACCGTCCAGGCCAGGGCGGATCGTCCTGCTGACCAGCGGCACGACCGGCACTCCGAAGGGCGCCCCGCGGCCCGACCCGCGCGGCTTCACGATCCCGGGCGCGCTGCTGGACCGCCTGCCGATGCGCGCGAAGGAGGCGACGGTCGTCGGCCCGCCGCTCTACCACGGCACCGGCCTGGCCCTCGCGCTGCTGTCGATCGGCCTCGGGTCGAAGGTCGTGCTGCGCCGCCAGTTCGACGCGGCCCGACTCCTCGACGACCTCGAGCGCCACCGCGCCACGACCGCCGTGCTCGTGCCCGTCATGCTCCAGCGCCTGCTCGCGCTGGGCGACGACGCGCTGCGCGACCGCGACCTGGCGGCGCTGCGGGTCGTCTTCTGCGCCGGCTCGAAGCTGCCGACGGCGGTGGCCGAGCGCGCCATGGACGCCCTCGGCGACGTCGTCTACGACCTCTACGGCTCGACCGAGGTGGCGGTCGCCACGCTCGCCACGCCGGCCGACCTGCGCGCCGCGCCGACCACCGTCGGCCGGCCGGCGCTGGGCGCGCGCGTCGAGGTCCTCGGCGACGACGACGAGCCGGTGCCGACCGGCCGGACCGGCCGCGTCTTCGTCGGCACCACCTCGCCGTTCGAGGGCTACACCGGCGGCGGGGGCAAGGCGATCGTCCGCGGCCTGCTCGACACGGGCGACGTCGGCCACTTCGACGCGCAGGGACGCCTGTTCATCGACGGCCGCAGCGACGACATGATCGTCTCGGGCGGCGAGAACGTCTTCCCCGGCGAGGTCGAGGAGGTGCTCGTGGCACACCCGGACGTGGCCGAGGCGACGGTCGTCGGCGTCGAGGACGAGGAGTTCGGCCAGCGCCTGCGGGCCTACGTCGTCCTGACCGCCGGTGCGAGCGCCACCGACGACGAGCTGCGGGCGCACGTCCGCGACCGCCTCGCCCGCTTCAAGGTCCCCCGCGACGTCGTGCTGCTGGACGAGCTGCCGCGCAACCCGACGGGCAAGGTCCTCAAGCGCGAGCTGCGCTAGCGCGTCAGTCGGTGCCGCCGGGCGCCCCGCGGTCGAAGGGCACCAGCCGCGGCAGCTCGGTGCCGGGCGGCAGGACGAGCCGGCCCTGGGTGTCGAGGTAGGCCGCGCTGTTGCCTCTGGCGTTGGGCACGCCCGGCCCCGGGCAGAGCCGGTCGGTCCCGTCGCCGCAGACGCCGTTGGTCAGGTAGGAGCGCTTCTGCAGGTCCTCCGGCCACGGCCGCGAGTGCGCCCCGACGAAGGCGTTGGGCAGGTTGTAGGTGACGAACATGATCGCGTGCATCGCGAAGGTCACCGCCAGGATGCGCAGCACCGTCTGGCGCCCGACGCCGCCGCGCACCTGCTCGAGCCCGCGCTCGACGAGCGTGTGGCCCCGGTCGTCCTTGAAGTAGCGCAGGGCGCACACGGCCGTGAAGAGCGACCCGATCGTGAGCATCTCGTTGATCGGGAACTTGTGGTAGGTGCTGGGGAAGAGGAGGCCCGGACCGCCCGGGTACTCCCAGAAGCCCAGCGGCAGCCACACCAGGCCCTCGGCGACGAGGTCCACGAGGCACATGCCGACGAAGCAGACCGCCATCAGGCCCCACGGGCGGATGCCCGGCCAGCGGCGCTTGGCGGCCCGCATCATCGCGCAGCCCAGCAGCGTCGCGACCATGATGAAGTAGACGTAGACGGGGCCGATGAGGAGGATCGGCTCGGGCACCATGGCGCCAGGCTCACCGGGCGCCAGCCAGCCCGGGACCTCGTGGACCCACGAGCCGAAGTTCACGAGCTCGGCGTTGTAGGTGAACCAGTGGCCGAAGTAGCTCGAGAGCGGGTCCTGGAACCACAGGGTCGAGCAGGCGATGACGAGCAGCCCGTCGGTCGTCGGTCGCCCGTCGCGCCGCCACGGCCGGACCACGAAGAACCAGTAGCAGGCCACGACGGCGACGAGCCCGCCTGCCTGCCAGGCGGCGAACGTCGTGGTCATCCAGCCCGGGGCGTCGCTCGGGCCTGCCGGCACCCGTTCGAAGTACGGACCGGCGATCCAGCTGACCCACACGTAGGCCATGAAGGCCACCAGCAGCGCGCCGAGCAAGGCCAACACCTTGATGGGTGGCGTCCGCGCATCGCCGACCTCGACGGCGCGGTCGACGAGCCGCACGAGGCGGTCCTGCAGCCGCGCAGGTGCGATGGGTCCGCTGATGGCCATGCCGATCCTCTCCTCCGCTGGTGGGGACCGAGAGGTTAGCATTCGTTCACGTACGTGTGAACGACCGCTGACGCAGGAGCTGCGCCGATGTACGACCCCATCCGGACCCTCGAGGCCATCGACGACCACCAGGTCGCCGTGCTGCTGGTGTGCGGCGCCGCCATGCTCTGCAACTACGCGTGGTTCTTCGCCGCCTTCCGCCAGGCGCGCCGGGACCGCGTGTACGCCATCCCCATCCCGTGCAGCCTGCTGTGGCTGGCCGGCGACTCCTACGTCGTGCTCCACGTCGAGCGTGCGTTCCAGACCTACGACCACTGGTTCCTCAAGCTCTTCTGGGCAGCACTGCTCGTCACCGTCGCCTTCGAGCTGCTCTACCTCGCCCAGACGGTGCGCTACGGGCGCGACGAGCTGCTGCCGTCGGCCGGCACCGTGCAGTTCGGCCTGCTGCTCGGCGGGGCGGCGGCCGCCACGCTCGCGGTCTTCTGGTCGGTCCAGTCCAGCCTCGAGGACGACCTGCACATCCTGTACTTCCACGTCGCGAACGTCGCGATGCCGTTCTTCTACGTCCCGATCCTCCTGCGCCGCGGGACGACGGCGGGCACGACGCGGTTCATCTGGGGCGCCTACCTCGCGATGGCGACCTGCTGGTTCTCGGCCACCACGTTGTTCTTCGGCGACGACGTCCGCGGACCGGCGACCTCCGCGCTGTGGGCGGTCTGCACCGGCGGCTGCCTGGCGGTGCTCTGGGCGCTGGGGCGGCTGCCCGCGCCGGCCACCGCAGCCGAAGGACTCAGGACGGCGAGCCGGCCTGCGGGGTGGGCGCCCGCTGCACGCCCCAGCGGCGCAGCACGTCCTCGGCGCTCGGCACGGGGCGGTGGGGGTCAGCCGGCGTCCGGCTGAAGCGCGGCGCGGGCGCTGGCTGCACGACGCCGTCACGCTCGAAGAACGTCCCGCGCGCGGCGTTGTGCGGGTGGCCCGGCGCGTCGGCGAGCCCCAGGACGGGCGTCGTGCACGCGTCGGCGTGCTCGAGCAGCGCCCGCCACTCCTCGGTGCTGCGCCGGGCGAAGCACTGAGCGAAGCGCTCCTTGAGCTCCGGCCAGCGCCCGCGGTCCCACTGCGGCGTCTCGGCCGGGTCCAGCCCGAGGACCTCCAGCAGCGCCCCGTAGAACTGCGGCTCGATCGCCCCGACGGCGACGTGCCCGCCGTCGTTCGTGGCGTAGACCTCGTAGAAGTGCGCGCCGGAGTCCAGGACGTTGGTCCCGGGCGTGTCGCGCCACGTGCCGCTGGCCCGCAGGCCGTGGATGGCCGTCGTCAGCAGCGCGGCGCCGTCGACCATCGCCGCGTCGACCACCTGCCCGCGCCCGGAGCGGCGTGCCTCGAAGGCACCGCAGACGATCCCGAGCGCCAGGAGCAGCCCGCCGCCGCCGTAGTCACCGACGAGGTTGAGCGGGAACAGCGGGCGCTCGCCCTCGCGCGCGATGGCGCCCAGAGCGCCGGAGATGGCCAGGTAGTTGACGTCGTGGCCGGGGACCCGGGCAAGTGGGCCGTCCTGGCCGTAGCCGGTCATCCGGCCGACGACGAGGCGCGGGTTGCGGGCGAGTAGGACCTCCGGGCCGAGCCCGAGCCGCTCGAGCACCCCGGGACGGTTGCCCTCGATCAAGGCGTCGGCTGCCGCGGCCATCCGCAGCACGTCGGCGCGCCCGTCATCCGTCTTGAGATCGACCCCGACGCTCGGCCGGCCACGAGCCACCGGGTCGGCGCCGGCGTCGGCCAGCAGGGCCGTGCCCCCGGGCCGCTCGACGCGCAGCACGTCGGCGCCCAGGTCGCTGAGCACCATCGCCGCGAACGGGCCTGGCCCGATCGAGCCCAGCTCCAGCACCTTCAGCCCGGAGAGCGGTCCCATGCCGCCACTCTACCGTTCTGTGAACGACCGTTCTCCGATCACCGCCCGTGGAAGGCGGGAGGGCGGCGCTCCTGGAAGGCGGTGAAGCCCTCGAGGTGGTCGGCGGTCGTCATCGTCTGGGCCTCCAGCTCGAGGGAGAGCTCGACCACCTCCGAGGACCGCCGGCGGGTCACGACGTCCAACGCGCGCTTGGTGCCCTGGACCGCCAACGGCGGGAGGGCGGCGATGCGCTCCGCCAGCGCCAGCACCGCCGGACGGACGTCGCCGGGCTCGTCGACGAGGTCGGTCACCAGGCCCAGGCCGAAGGCGGCCTCGGCGTCCAGCGGGTCACCGGTGAGCAGGTGGCGCCGGGCGCGCAGCATCCCGGCGCTCTGGGGCCACACGAGGCAGCCGCCGTCGCCCGCCACGAGCCCGACGTTGACGTGGGTGTCGGCGATCGTCGCCCGGCGCGCCGCGACCACCGCGTCGCCCAGCAGCACGACCGTCGCGCCCAGGCCGATGGCCGGTCCCTGCACCCCGACGACCATCGGCTGAGGCAGGTCGAGGACGGCGGCGAGCATCCGGCGCGCGTCGGCGATCGTCTGCCGCCGAGCCACGGCGTCCTGGTGCGTGCGGCGCATCTCGGCGAAGTCCCCGCCGGCGCTGAAGGCCTTGCCGGTGGAGGTCAGCGCCACGGCGCGCACCGTCTCGTCGCCGGCGACCTGCAGCAGCGCCGCGGTCAGCGCGTGGTGGAGGGCGCGATCGAAGCGGTTGAGCAGCTGTGGCCGCGCGAGGGTGATCTCGCGCACGCCGTCGCCGAGGTCGGCGGAGGTGAGCGGGGCGTCGTCCTGGGACATGCCCCGAGCATGGCTGACCGCCGGGCGGCCGTCAACGATCGTTCACGACCGCTGGCGTGCATCGTGAACGATCGGTAACGTCATGAGCCTCATGGAGTCCAGCGCATCACTGACGTCCGCCGGTCCGCCGCTCTCCAGCGAGCTGCACGAGGCGCTCGCCGAGGCCAACATCCCCACGCTCCTGCTCGTGCTCGCGCACCTGACGGGCGAGGAGCGGTGGCTGGACGCCCCCTATCGCCCGACCGCGCAGCGAGGACCGGGCGACCACGACACCGCGGGCCTGCCGCCCGAGCGACAGCAGGAGGTGCGCGATGCCGTGGCGGAGGTGGTCCACGCGATCCAGCGCGGCGAGCGCGCGCCGGCGCCGGACCCGTCGCCCGAGACGGTCACGCGGTGGCTGAGCAAGTCCCTGGGCGTCGAGGTCGCCCTGGACTCGGGCCCGCTGCTGGCGGAGGAGCTCGGCCTGGAGGACCGCTGGGTGGAGGTGCCGCCCGCCGCCGCCGAGCAGGGGCTCGACGTGCTCATCGTCGGCTCCGGCTACTCCGGGATCGCCGCGGCGATCGCCCTCGAACGCGCCGGCGTGCCCTACCGCCTGGTCGAGAAGAACGACTCCCTGGGCGGCACGTGGCTCGAGAACACCTACCCCGGCTGCGGCGTGGACACCCCGTCTCACCTCTACTCCTTCTCCTTCGCGCAGGATCCGGGGTGGCCGCGGTACTTCGGCAAGCGCCACGAGCTCTTCGCCTACCTCGAACGCGTGGCCGAGGAGCACGGGATCACCCGCAACGTGCACTTCGGGCTGGAGGTGACCACCGCCACCTGGGACGAGGGAGCGCACCGCTGGCACGTCGTCGCAGAGGGCTCCGGCGGGCGCGCCGAGTTCTCCGCGCGGATCGTCATCTCCGCCGTCGGGCTGCTCAACCGTCCGGCGATCCCCGCGATCGCCGGCCTCGAGGACTTCGCCGGTCCGTGCTTCCACACCGCCCGCTGGCGCGACGACGTCGACCTCGCGGGCAAGCGCGTCGGCGTCCTCGGCACCGGCGCGAGCAGCATGCAGCTCGTGCCGGCCATCGCCGGCGTCCCGTCGGAGCTCGTCGTCTTCCAGCGCTCGCCGCAGTGGGGCATCCCGCACCCCAACTACAAGCGCGAGGTGACGCCCGCCGTGCAGCGGCTCATGCGCGAGCTGCCGCGCTACCAGGGCTGGTACCGGCTGCGCCAGGTGTGGAACAACGGCGACCGGCTCCACGAGTCGCTGCAGATCGACCCCGACTGGCCGCACCTGGAGCGCTCGATCAACGAGACCAACGACCGCCACCGCCGGTTCCTGACGGAGTACATCCTCGACGAGCTCGGCGACCGCACCGACCTCATCGACCAGTGCGTGCCGACCTACCCGCCCTACGGCAAGCGCCCGCTGCTGGACAACGGCTGGTTCCGCACGGTGCGCCGCGACGACGTCCGCCTGGTGACCGAGCGGGTCACGGCGGTCAAGCCCCACGCCGTGGTGACCGCCGACGACGTCGAGCACGAGCTGGACGTGCTCGTCCTCGCGACCGGCTTCCAGGCCCTCAACATGCTCGGGCCGATGACCGTCGTCGGCCGGTCAGGCACCACGCTGCGCGACCTGTGGGGGCCCGACGACGCGCGCGCCTACCTCGGCATGACGGTCCCGGACTTCCCCAACCTCTTCTGCCTCTGGGGACCCAACACGAACGCCGGTCACGGCGGCAGCCACGTGCTCAGCGTGGAGATCCAGGTGCGCTACGTCATGCAGGTCATCGCCGGGATGGCCGAGCGGGAGGCGACGGCCGTGGAGTGCCGTCAGGAGGTGTTCGACGCCTACAACGAGCGTCTGGACGACGCGCTGTCGCGCACGATCTGGACGCACCCCGGCATGAGCACCTACTACCGCAACAGCCGCGGGCGCATCGTCTACAACATGCCGTGGACCAACGCGCAGTACTGGCACATGACGCGCCGGCCCGCGCTGGACCGGGACTTCGTCCTGCGACGCGCCGGGTGACCGCCATGGCGTCGGCGCCGTCCGCGCGCGGGCTCGCGCGCCAGCGCAAGATCCTCGAGGTCGCCGCGCAGCTGTTCAGCCAGAGCGGCTACGCCGCGGTGGGCGTGGACGAGATCGGCCGTCGGGCCGGCATGACGGGACCGGGGATCTACCGGCACTTCGCCGGCAAGGACGAGATCCTCGCCACCCTCCTCGAGCAGGTGCTCGACGGCATCGTCTCGGCCACCGGCGGGCGCGACGAGGACCCGTGGGTCGACCTGCGACGGATCGCCGAGGGCCACACGGGCTACCTCCTGGCCGAACGGCGCCTCGCCGGCGTGTGGATCTACGACCAGCGCTCGCTGTCGCAGACCTACCGGCGCCGCCTCCGGCTGCGCCAGGCCGCCTACGTCGACACCGTGCGCGGGTGCCTGTCGCGCTGCCTGCCCGGCTGGTCGGAGGAGGACGTGCGCAGCGTCACCCACATGGCGCTGGGCATCCTCAACTCGGTCGTCGGCTGGCCCCCGTCGGAGCCCGAGCGCGAGCGCCGCATGGCCGCCGCGACGGCAGGCACGGTCGTCGACCTCGTCCGCGGCCTGCGCGACGGGTCCTTCGCGCCGCCCGCGCCCGCGTCCGCCTAGACGGCCACCGCCCGCGCGGGCTGCCGGTCGACGGCGTCCAGCGCCTCGAGGTCGGCCGCCGCCTGGCAGGTGCGGCGGACCGTCTCCAGGGTGATGTCCGCCGGCTGCATGTCGGGCTGGAGCCGGTGGCGCCCGATGGTCCCGAGCCACATGAACATCGCGTGCAGCATCTGCTGGCGGTAGGCCAGCAAGGCCGCTTCGGGGTCGGGCGGGGTGACGCCCGCCTCCGCCAGGCGCTCGCCGTGGCGCGCGACGAGGTCGCGCTCCCAGTCGCGTCGTTGCTCGACGGTCAGGTGCGAGCTCAGGGCGTAGGCGAGGTCGCGTGCCCAGCCGCCGCGGACCATGCACTGCCAGTCGTAGAGACCCATGCGTCCGTCGCCGGTGACGTACCAGTTGCCGGGATGGACGTCGCCGTGCAGGACGGTCTGGGGACCGCTGACGTTGATCTCCAGCGAGCGCATCAGGGCGGCCGGCACCTCGTGGCGGCGGCGGTGCAGCTCTGGCGGGATGACCTCGCGGCCGCGGTCGAAGCCCACGAGCATGCGCTTGGGCGCGTTGATCGTCACGTTGAGCTGCGCCATCCACTCGTACGAGGAGACCAGCCACGTGCCGAAGCGCCGGACGATGGGGCCTTCCCAGTAGCGGGCGTGCAGCGCCGCCAGCGTGTCGACGACCTGCTCGGCCTGCTCGCGGCTGAGCGTCCGCGTCAGCACCGTGCCGAAGGTCGCGTCGCGGGTCACCGTCACGTCGTCGACCAGGAGCAGCTGGCGGAAGGACACCGGGTCGAAGGCCGAGTAGCGGGTCACCGGCGCCTCGATGTCCAGCTCGGGGCGCATCTGGGCGTAGAAGGCCGACTCGATGCGCCCGAGCCCAGCACTCGCGGCGACCAGGCGGGTGGTGAAGCTCGGGCTGGACTTCGTGAAGAGGTGCTCGGCCAGGCCAGCCTCCCGACCGGCCTCGTTGAGGTGGACCCGCAGGCTGCGCCGGGCCGACGTGCCGTCGTTGCGCGGACCGAGGTCGAAGCGCTCGACCGCGGCGCCCGGCACGCCGTCGCACAGCGCCTGCGTGAGCCATCGCTCGGTGAGGTGCTCGGGCGAGGGAGGGACCTCGCGCAGCGTGGTGGGTCGCGGCCGCGCGTGCCGCTCACGGGCCACGTGGAAGGCGATGCGGCCGGTGAGCGCCGCGAGCTCGAGACGGGGGTCCATGGCGCTGCTCACCGGACCTGCTGGGCGTCCACGAGCTCGGCCAGCGCCTGGCGCGTACCCGGATCGACCTCGAGCGTCCCGAGGACGCAGGCGCCGAAGGCCACGTCGAACGCCGCCCCACCGCGCACCAGGCGCGCGGCGGTCACGAGCGCCCGGGTCGACGGTGGGTCGAAGCGCTCGTGGAGGTCACGCGTGGCCGCCTCGCGCAGCAGCCCGGCGCCGGCCACGAGGCGACGTGCCACGTCGCGGTCCACGCCGCCCCGGTCGGCGACCACCCCCGTCTCCTCGTCGGCCGGCAGGTAGTCGAGCGACACGGTGACGAAGCGCTGGCGCAGGGCGGTCTTGAGCTCCTTGGCCGCCCCGGGGCCGCGCGGGTTGTAGGAGGCCGCCAGCAGGAAGTCCGGGTGCGCGACGACCTCGGCGTCGAGGCGGTCGACGTAGAGCGTGCGCCGGTGGTCGGCGACCGAGTGCAGCACCGCCAGCGTGTCGGCCCGCGCCTCGATGACCTCGTCGAGATAGCAGACCGCACCGTCGCGCATCGCGGTGGTGAGCGGCCCGTCCTGCCAGACGACGTCGCCGCCGCGGATGAGGTGGCGGCCGACGAGGTCGGCGGTCGTGAGGTCGTCGTGGCAGGTGACGGTCACGAGCTCGCGCCCGAGGTCGCGGGCCAGCGCCTCGACGAGCACGGTCTTGCCGCAGCCGGTCGGTCCGAGCAGGAGCACCGGGGCGCCCTGCTCGGCGGCGACGGTGAGCAGGTCGAGCTCTCCGCCCGCGCCCACGTAGGCCGCGGCGTCGGTCGTGATGTCGGTCAACGGTCTGCCTCCACGTCGCTGATCGTGTCCTCGATGAGGGCCCGGATCTGGTCGCGCGACGTCGCGGGGGCCCAGCCGCGAGCGCCGAACATCTGGGTGAGCGATGCCGCGTCGCCCGGCGCAAGCGCCGCGTGGCGGACCGTGACGCCCCGGGCGCGCAGCTCCTGCACGGCGTGGCGGACGTCCTCTCGCGCGTAGCGCCCGCCGTAGCCCTCGTCGTAGGGCACCGCGTCGCCCAGGGAGAGCAGGACGTGGCCCGTGCCCGGCTGTGCGGCGACGCGCCCACCCACATGGCGAAGCGCGCCGCCCATGCGCGTGTAGCCCCCGGGGCGCAGGGACCGCGTCAGCGGGCGCGGCCGGTCCTCGAAGCGCTGGAGGACGTGCACCTCGACGCGCTCGCGCGCGCGGCTGCGGAAGGCGAAGACCGCGACGTGGTGGCCGTCCTGGGTCAGGCCCGCGGCGACCGACTCGGCGTGCGAGAGCGCGGTGACCAGCAGGCGTCCGCCGTCGAGGCTCGCCGAGGCCGAGGCGTCGACGAGCAGTGCCCACGCGATCGGGGCGCGGCCGGGGAGCAGGGTCTGGTGCAGGCGCGGCGCGCCGGTGGCGGTGCCGGCGAGCAGGTCGCAGCGCCAGCGCACGACGGCGTCGATGTCCAGGTCGCCCTGCTCCTGGCCGCGCCGCAGGGTGCGGGCCGGGCGGGCGCGGACGCGCAGCGGCGCGACGGCGTGGCGCTCGCGTGAGGCCGGCCAGGGGAGCTCGAGCACCCGCACGTGGTCGGGGCGGTGGCGGCCCGCGGTGGCGTCCCACTCGGGGTACGGGATGCCGAGCTCGTGGCCCGACCGTCCCTCCAGGGCCTCGATCGTGCCGGGCGCCCCGGGGTCGAGCACCGGCTCTGTCCCGGGCCCCGAGACCGGGACCGGGAGGGAGCCCTGCCGTCGGGCGCGGTGGCGGCTGGACCACCGCGTGGCGATGAAGGTCCGCCGCAGCGGCCCGCCGACGCGGACCCGCGGTGCGGGGAGCCGGCCCAGGATCGCGGGCGGGTCGGCGAGCCGCAGGTCGCGTGCGCGCGCGGCCGCGAGCGCGGCGAGCTCGCCGGGCTCGTGCACGACGGGGCCGTCGAGGTCGAGGCCGGGCAGCTCCTGCTCGAGCTGCGCCCGCAGGCCCGGCCACCGGTCGGCGGCCCAGCGAGCGGCCATCTCGCCCTCCACCCAGGCCAGGGCGAGCTGCTGGCGGCCGCGGAAGGCGGTCCACGGCAGCTGCGCGACGGCCTCCTTGGTCGGCGAGGCCTGGAGCGCCAGGGCGCAGGTGAGCGGCCGGCGCTGCAGCTCGAACGGGAACGGCACGGTGACGACGCGACCGTCCGTCAGGTAGGTCCGGCCCACGCCGGTGTCGAGCACGCCACGAGCGCGACGACCGCCCGAGAGGGCGGCCGTCAGGACCGTGACGTAGCGCTCGGCGGTCGCCCGCGGGGCGACGGTCATCGCACGTCGGCGAACTGCTCGCGATTGACCGTGTAGAGGAACGGCATGATCACGAACGGCGTGGCGTAGACCACGAGGATGAACCAGAGCCCGAGGTTGCCGAAGTCCGACGCACCGGCGCGGGCATCGAAGTCGGCGTAGACGTTGGACGCGTAGGCCACCCAGAACGCGACGTACATCCAGGACGTCACGATCATCATCTGCAGACCCCAGCGCTTCATCTTCAGGAAGGCCCAGGCCGCCATGATCCGCATCGGGTACATGACCAGGACGCCGTAGAACTCCAGCGTCTTCTCGCCGTTGTTGGACAGCCCGCCGTAGGGCCCCGCGTTGTAGTCGATGTAGTACGCCCCGTCGACGAGCTTGCCGTAGCCGGGCCACAGCGTCTTCATGGGCTCGGTGCCGTGCGACCAGAGCAGGTCGGTGCCCCAGCCGAAGTAGTTCACCGACGCGTCGATCAGCACGAACGTGCCGATGATGGTCACCGACCAGGGCCGGTAGAGCTCGCCGCGCTTCTGGGCACGGTTCATCAGCACGCAGGCGCCGATGAGGAACGGGATGGCGATCGGCCCCAGGATCCACGAGCCGCCCAGCACGATGCCGATGAACAGCAGACGGTCAGCGCGCTTCATCAGCGTGCTCTCGCCGCCGGAGCCCGGAGGGGGCGACGACGTGACGCGCGTCTCGCGGCGAGGCAGCGCGATCGCCATCAGGAGCCGTCTCCGACGTTGTAGCCCCAGCCGTACTTGATGAGGATGATCGGCATCACCAGGAAGCACTGGAGGAGCAGGAACGTCAGGCAGAAGCCCGACGTGTAGACCACCCAGCGCTGGATGACCGGCATCTCGCGGATCTCCTGGCGCAGGGTCCCGACGGCGATCGGGTTGCGCGGCTCGGCCGGCAGGTGCTCGTCGGCCATCAGAACGTCCCGAAGTGGCTCATCATCCAGTTCCACGCCCACAGCAGGAAGAACAGGACCGCCACGGAGGTCGCGATCTTCCAGGTGTCGTGCCACACACCCGCGGCCATCACGGCCGCGGTGAGGTCCGTCAGGTGCATCGTCAGTCCTTCTGTCGGGCCACGAGGCCGGCGGACGTCGGGCTCGGACACGGCTGCTCGCTGACGGGCTTGTCGGGCACGTAGTGGGGCCCGCCCGGCGTGTAGCAGCTGTGCACCGTGTCGGTGTCCCACGGGCCGGCGCCGTAGCCGCGGTCAGCGGCGAGGACGAACCCCGCGCCGATGATCACGACGAAGAACAGCACCGACAGCGCGGTGTAGACCTTGATCGCCTTCTCGCGATCGGGGGACAGCTCCTCGAACACCTCGACCTCCGCCTTCGCTCTGGGGTGTCGCGCCGACGATAAACGATCGTTAGCCTGATGGGCAAGGACGGGACGTCCTGCTGGTCTGCGAACGAGCGTTCACAGAAGCGCTAGCATCGACCTCCCGCAGCCCACGACAGGGAGGACGCACCGCCAATGGCCACCAAGATGTCCCAGGCAGAGCTCGGGGTCCTGGACCCCGACACCTACGCCAACGGCGACCCGACGACGTTCGGGCTGCCGCTCGACGCCTACCGCTACCTGCGCGAGGTCGAGCCCGTGTGCCTGCACGAGTTCGAGGACCCGCTGCTGCTCGACCGCGTCTGGGTGGTCAGTCGCCACGAGGACATCGTGCGCATCGACAAGGACCCCGCGACCTTCGCCGCCGACCGCGGCCCCGTGAACTTCTGGGCCTTCGCCCCGTTGGGCGAGGCCATCGGCGCGCCCGCGATGCTGACGATGGACGGCGATCGCCACCGCGAGAACCGCCGCGTGGTCAGCAAGGGGTTCACCCCGAAGGTCCTCAAGGACCTCGAGGGGCGGTTCCGCCGCTACGCCGTGGAGGTCGTCGAGCAGGCGCTCCAGATCGACGGGCCCTTCAACTTCATCGACGAGATCGCTCACGTGATGCCGATGCAGGCCCTGGGCGACGTGCTCGGCGTCCCGGAGGACGACCGACCCAAGTTCTTCCACTGGGTCGACCAGTTCGCGGCGCCGTTCGACACGCGGATCACGCCGAGCTTCGAAGCGGTCGGCAAGGCGATCACCGACCTCTACGCCTACGCCCTCGAGCTCGAGTCCCTGCGCCGTCGGGAGCCGGGCGAGAACGTCATGTCGAAGATCGCGGAGGCCGGCATGCCCGAGGGTGAGGTGCGCGGCAACGTCGCGCTGCTGGCCAGCGGCGCCGCGGAGAGCACCCGCACGTCGCTGGGCCACGGGATGCACGAGCTCCTGCGCCGGCCCGACCAGATGGACTGGCTGCGCGAGCGCGCCGACGACGTGCCGATGACGGTCGCCCAGGAGTTCGTGCGGATCGCCAGCCCGTTCACCCACCTGTGCCGGACGGTCACGCGCGGCGTCGAGCTGCACGGCGTCGAGCTGCACGAGGGCGATCACGTGGCCATGCTCTTCGCGGCGGGCAACTTCGACCCGGAGGCCTTCGACGCGCCGGAGGAGCTCGACCTCTCGCGCAATCCGAACCCGCACGTGAGCTTCGGCCGCGGGCCGCATTCCTGCCTGGGCAAGCACGTCGCCGCCCTCGAGATCAAGATCCTGCTCGAGGAGCTGCTGCAGCGCACGAAGGATATCCGGCCGGCGGGCGAGATCAGCTACGTGCGCGATGCGTACTCGCGCGGCGTGTACGAGCTCCCTGTCGAGCTCGTGAAGGCCTGATCGGCGGCGGGCGCCGGCTCCCACGCCGGCGCCCGCGCCAGCCACCACGTCAGCCCGGCGCCGCCGACGACGGCCATGACGCACATCGCCACCCACGGCCACCGGGCGAAGCTGCCGCCGAAGACGAAGATCGACAGCGCCCCGTACGAGCTGACCATCCCCGTGTAGGCGCCCCACTGCAGCGGGGACTGCCCGCGGCGAGAGCCCCGGCGCAGCGCCAGCCGGTAGCCCGACAGCAGCGCCCACACCGCCGTGACCATGAACGCGGCGAGGTACAGGTCGTCCTCCAGCGCGTCCTTGGCGACCTTCCACAGCACCACGCCGAGGGCGACCGTGGCCACGACCCAGAGCCGGAACTGCGCCTGCGTGAGCGCCGGGGCCCACTCGCGGCGTCCGTAGCGCAGGGTCTGGGAGAGGTACACGCACTCGAACGTGAACGTGAACACCAGGGCGACCCAGAAGAGCTTGGGGAACCAGTGGTCGTAGTCGTCGAACCACAGCTGCGCGTCGAGCAGGTAGTTGCCGTCGTGCGGGAACCAGAACGCGCAGCACAGCAGCAGGAAGGGGACGCAGCGGTCGCGCCGGGCCAGTCTTGCCGCCTCACCGAAGAACACGTAGTTGCACACCAGCGCGAGGCCGCCGAGCGCCAGGACGATCACGGTGTGGTCGTCGATGCGCTGCAGCACCTGGTCGGCGTCGTACATGAGCTGGCCTCCCGATGGACCGGACGTGAACGTTCGTGAACCTACCAGCACGGTCGGTCCGCGCCGGGTAGGGTCGGGCCGTGGCACGGATCAGCCCGCAGGACGAGGCCGCCAACCGGGCCATGGCCGAGGCCGTCCTGGCCCAGCGACGGCTCCAGGCGTGTCGCGACATCGCGGAGCTCCGGGCGCAGGCCAGCATCGAGGCGTGCGCGTTCTGCGGCTTCGACCGCGCGGTGGTGCTCACCGTGGAGGACGGCGTGCTGCGCGCCGCCGGCAACGCGGTGGACCATGAGGCGTGCGACCTGCTGCGCCGGACGGCACTGGCCACCCCGACACCGCTCGAGTCCGGCTCGGACGAGGCCGAGCTCGTGCGCCGGGCCGACGACGGCCGGCGTACCGGCACCCGGGGCGCCAGCGTCCTGCAGCAGGCTCTGGGCCTGGAGCAGTTCGTGCTGGCGCCGATCGTCCCCGAGACCCGGACGGTCGCCTTGTTGGTCGTCGACCGTCACGAGCCCGAGGTCGCCCTCGAGGAGCGCGTGCGCGTCGAGGTGTACGCGGGCCTCATCGGCGTGGCGCTCGAGCGCGCGGTCCTCCGCGCGCGTCTCGCCGAGCTCTCGGCGGAGTTCCGCCACCTGGCCACGTCGGCGATGGCCATGGGGCAGGAAGCGCTGCTGTCGCCCGTCACGATGTCGACCGACCTGGGGTGGGGGGCGGTCTTCCCGCGCTCGGACCTGCGGTCCCCGGCGGCGGCGTGGCCCGCCGGCGTCGCCGCGCCGGGCGGGCCGGCGGCCGAGCTGACCTCCCGCGAGGTGGAGATCATGGAGCTCCTGGTGCTCGGGCGGTCCAACCGCGTCATCGCCGCCGAGCTGCACCTCTCGCCCGAGACGGTCAAGAGCCACGTGGCCCGGTTGCTGCGCAAACTGGGGGCTACGAACCGGGCCGAGGCGGTGGGCCGCTACCTCGCCGCGCTCCAGGGCGCCGACGTGTCGTGAACGCAAGTTCACCCCATTGGGGGTGAAGTTCCCCCGCCCGGGCCTTGTCCCGACACACCGGCGTTGAGAGGTTCGGCCCATGGGGTCCCTGCCCACCAAGGCGGCGCCGGCGTCCTTCGAGGACCGCCTGCCCCGGCTGCCTGCCTACGGCCGCCTGGAGGCCGCGGGCCAGATGGGCGCCCTCCTGCTGCGCGCCACGCGTGTGGCTTGCACGCCGCCGTTCTCCTGGCGCGGGGAGCTGCTGACCCAGTGCTCCATCACCGCCCGGCGCTGCGCGGGACCGCTGGTGCTGTCCATCGGCTTCTTCGCCGTCGGCGGCGTCATCACGCTGATCGCCGGCATCCTCGGCACGCTGGGGACGATCGACCGCACGGGCGCCGGCATGGTGGTCGGCTGGCCGCGGGAGACCGCCTACTGGGTGAGCGCGATGGTGTTCGCCGGCGTCGTCGGCAGCGCGATGACGGCCGACCTCGGCGCCCGCAAGATCCGCGAGGAGCTCGACGCGCTGACCGTGCTGGGCATCGACTCGATGCGCACGCTCGTGGTCCCGCGGATCGTGGCGCTGACGCTCATGGCACCGCTGCTCGGGCTCCTCGGGCTCTTCGTCGGCATCGGCACGATCTTCCTGCTCTCACCGACCCTGCTGCCGAACGCGAGCTGGGCCGACTACCTCGACAGCGCCCGGGCGACGATCAACCCCGCCGACATGGCGTCGTTCGTCTTGCGTCTCATGGTCACCGGGCTCTTCGTGGGCGTCGTCTGCTGCGCCAAGGGCATGAACGCCAGCGGCGGGGCCGAGGGCGTCGGCCGGGCGGTGAACCAGGCCGTGCTCATCACGTTCCTGGGCATCTGGATCCTCAACTGCCTGTGGAACGCGGTGTTCCTGCCCAACTTCCCGGACGTCACCGTCCTGCGAGGCTGACCGGTGGCCGTCCGTCCCCTCGACACCGCGCCCGCGGAACCGCCGATCAAGCACTCGCGCGAGACGGCCTTCACCGAGTTCGGCGAGCTCGTCGTCTTCTCCCTGGGGGCGCTGCGCGCCGTCCCGCAGTCGGCGCGCTACTTCTCGGAGGTCCTGCGCCAGACCGGGCTGCTCGTGCGGGGCAGCACCGGGTTCATCGCGCTGATGTCGGCGGCCATCGGCTTCAGCGCGACGAGCTTCGGCTACTACTTCCTCAAGGCGGCCGGCGCGGCCGACTACATCGGCCTCGTCCCGGGGGTCACGAACGCGCGGTTCACCGCCGCGCTCATGTTCGCCTACGCCTTCGCGGCGAAGGTCGGCTGCGGCCTCGTGGGCGAGATCGGCGCCATGAAGGTCAGCGAGGAGCTCGACGGCTTCGAGTCCGAGGGCGTCTCGGTGCAGAAGTACGTCGTCGGGACGCGCGTGGCGGCGACCATCCTCTTCGCGCCGATCGCGACGGCGGTCTCGCTCGTGGGCGGGACGATCGGCGCCTACATCAACTCGGTGGTCATCGTCCGGGCCGTCAGCTCGGAGACGTTCTTCCGCTACAACTGGGGCAACCAGTCGCCCTTCGACCAGGCCTTCGCCCTGATCTCGGTGCTGGTCGTCGGGACGATCATCACGCTGGTCTCCTGCTACTACGGCACGCGCGCCAAGGGCGGGCCCGCCGGGGTGGGCGTCGCGGTCGCGCGATCGCTCGTCGTCAACCTCGTCCTCATCCACATCGTCCTCGGCCTGATGGTGTTCGGCGCCTACGGCAAGGACCTCGGGCTCCCGATCGGCGGCTGACGTGCGGCGCGTCGCAGTCCTCGCCCTCACCCTCGTCGCCGCCGGTGCGACCGCCGTGGTCGTCGCCGGGTCGGGTTCCGACGGGGCCGGACGGCTGGTGTTCGAGGCGCCACAGGCGCGGTTCCTCACCGCGGGCGCCGAAGTGCGGGTCGCCGGCGTGGTCGTCGGCAGGGTCGTCGAGGCCGAGCCGACGCCCGCCGGCCGCGCCCGCGTCGAGCTGCGGATCGACGACGACCGCGTGTGGCCGCTCCCACGCGGGACCGAGGCGCGCCTGCGCTGGGGCAGCACGATCGCCTACACGAACCGGCGCGTCGACCTCGTCGCCCCCGCCCGCGCGGGCGCGCCGCTGGTCGACGGCGCGACGATCCCGGTCGACGACGTGACCACCAACGTCGAGGTCGACGAGGTGCTCGGCGACTTCGACCCACGGACGCGCCGCGACCTCAAGCGCTTCCTCGACGAGAGCGGTCCGACCGTCGAGCGGGCCTCCGACGACCTGGCGCCCGCGCTCGAGGCGGCGCCGCCCACCCTCGACGAGGTCAACGCCGTGCTCGACGAGCTCGGCGCCGACGAGCAGGCCCTCGACGTCCTGCTCGGCCAGACCGACCGCGCGGTGCACGCCATCCAGCGCGCCAACCCGGGGATCGGCCGGCTGGTGAGCGGCGCGGCCGGGACGCTCGACGCCTTCGGCCGCCACGCCGGCCGCCTGCGCGACACGCTCGGGCACCTGCCGTCGACGCTGGACCGCACGACGCGCACGCTCGCCCACGCCGACGCGACGCTCCTGTCGGCCAACGACCTGGCCAAGCGGCTCGCGCCCGGCGTGGCGGAGCTGCGGCGCATCGCCTCGCCGCTCAACCGCACGCTGGCCACCGTCCAGGACGTCGGGCCTGACACTCGCACGACGCTGGCGACCCTCCGCCGGGCTGCTCCGGACCTCGACCCGCTGCTCGAGAAGGCGACGAGGACCATGCCGCGCATCGAGCGCATCGGCCGGGAGCTCGACGAGCAGGGCCAGTGCGTGCGGCCGTTCGCCCCCGAGATCGCCGGGTTCGCCTCGACCTGGACGAGCATGAACCGGCTGGGGGACGGCCACGACAAGATGTTCCGCGGCAACTTCATCGTCTACCCCTACGGGCTGACCACGCCGCAGAACTCGGCCGAGCTGCTCACCTCCTTCCCGCAGCTGGACTACGCCTTCCCGCGTCCGCCGGGCATCTCCTCCGGCCAGCCGTGGTTCCAGCCGCAGTGCGGGCTGGGCCCGGAGACGCTCGACCCGTCGAAGGACCCGGAGGCGCGATGAGCCTCGGTCGCATGCTCGCCGTGGCCACCGGCGTGGTCGCCGTGGCGCTCGTCGCCGTGGCGCTGACGGGCGATGAGCGTCACCAGCTGCGCGTCGACCTGCCCAGCGCCAACGGCCTGCGCTCCGGCTCGGAGGTCAAGGTCGGCGGGGTCCCCGTGGGGCGGATCGACGAGATCCGCCTGCGCGAGGGCGACGTCGTGGAGGCGACGCTGTCGCTGGATCGCGAGAAGGCGGGACCGGTGCGCGAGGACGCGCGCGTCGAGATCGTCACCGCCAACCTGCTGGGCTCGAAGTACATGGTCCTGCAGCCCGGGCGTCGCGGGCGCGAGCTGGGCGGCGGGGCCCGGATCCCCGCCTCGCGGGTCACGACCCCCACGGACCTCGACGAGGTGCTCTCCGCGCTCGACGGCGACACCCGCGCACGTCTGCAGGTCGTCCTCAACGAGCTCGGGGTGGCCGTTGCCGGCCGCAAGCGCGAGTTCAGCCGCACGCTGCAGCTGCTGCCCACCGACCTGCGCTCCGCGCGCCGGCTCGTCGACGAGGTGGTGCACGACAACGCGACGCTCGAGCGCCTCGTGCAGCGCAGCAGCAGCTACGTCGGGACGCTGGCCGCCGAGCGCCGGCAGCTCACGGACGCGCTGGACGGGCTCGGGCGCACCGTCGAGGTCACTGCCGGCCGGCGCCGGGAGCTGCAGGCGACGCTCGGCCAGGCGCCAGGCGCCCTGCGCAGCGCGCAGCGCTTCCTGGCCGACCTCGAGCGCACGACCCGCCCGCTGGAGCCCGCGGCGCGCGCGCTCGCCGACACCGCGCCCGCCCTCACCGCAACGCTGGCCCAGCTGCGTCCGTTCGAACGCGCCGCCCGGCCCGCGTTCGACCGCGCGGTCGCCGTGTCGCCGACCCTCACCCAGCTCGCGCGCGCCGCCACGCCGGTCCTGCGCCAGGCCGACCCCACGTTGCGCTCGCTGGTGCGCGCCGTCGAGGCCGCCGCGCCCGTCTCCAGGACCCTCGACGTCAGCATCGACGACGTCCTCGGCCTCGTGGAGGGCTGGGCGCGCGCCATCCAGGGCCGCGACGGCCTCGGCCACGTGTTCCGCGGCCGAGCGACGCTGAGCGCCGAGATGCTGCGCACCCTCGTCGACTCGCTCGGCAACCCCGGGACGCGGCGTGCCGAGCGTGCCGCGCGTGCGCCGCGCCGCGAGGAGCCGGAGCCCCGCCGCCCGGAGCCGCCGGCCGAGGCCGCGCCCGAGCCGGCGCCCGCGCGTCCCGAGGCGCCGAAGGACCCGGTCCGCGGGCTCACCGACGCCCTCAAGGACCTGCTGCCGGCCGACCGGCTGCTCGACGACGTCCGCGGCCTCCTGCCTGACGCGCTCGGCGGCACGCAGGGCCAGCGCGCGCCGGAGGGCACCGACGGCACCCGTCGCCTCCTCGACCTCCTCCTCGGCCCATGATCCAGCGCAGCCGCCACAGCCGCCGAAGCGAACGGCCGCGCCCCTACGCCGTGGTGCTCGCCGGTCTGGTGACGGTGGGCGCCCTCGCGCTGGCCGGCATCATCGCCGTGCGCGCGCCCAACGGCGTGCCGGGCGTCCCGTCGCACACGTACTTCGCCTCGGTCCCCGACCCCGGCAACATCCAGCCCCACAACGACGTCCGCATCGCGGGCGTGCGCGTCGGCCAGGTCCTGAAGGTCGAGGCCCGCGACCAGCGCGCGCACCTCGAGCTCAAGCTCGCCGAGGACACCGAACGCCTGCCCGCCGACACGCAGGTCTTCGTCCGGGCGGCTGGCCTCCTCGGCCAGCGCTACGTCGAGCTGCGGCCCGGTCGCAGCACCGAGCAGCTGCCGGAGCGCGCGACGATCCACGGCGACGAGGGTGCCCTGACGTACTCCGTCCCGGATGCGCTGAACACGTTCGACGAGCGCACCCGCCGCGCGCTCGCCTCGACGCTGGACGAGACCGGCATCGGCCTGCTGGGCCGAGGACGCGGGCTGAGCCGGCTGACCGACCACGCCGTCGTCGCCGGTCCGCAGTTCAACGAGGTCGTCGAGCGCGTCGTCGACGACCGTCCGGGAGCCGCGCGGCGTCTGGTGCCGGCGCTCACCTCCGCGATCGACGCCCTCGAGTCCGGCAAGGACGACCAGGTCGCGGCGATGGGACCGGCCGCGAGGACGTTCGACGCGATCGTCCAGCGGCGGTCGGCGCTGGGCGAGACGCTCGAGGAGGCGCCCTCCGCGCTGGGCCGGGTGCGCACGGGCCTGGACACCGGCACGCGGCTGCTGCATGCGCTCCGCGAGGTGGCCGACGCCGCCAACCGCACGCTGCCGGCCGCGCCGGAGGGCCTCCGCGCCACCGCCGCGCTGCTGCACCGCAGCGACCGACCGCTGCGCCGCACCGCAGCCCTGCTGGCCACCGCGCAGGCCGCCGTCCCGGACGCCCGGCGCCTGGTGAGCTCGCTGCGCCCCGTCCTCGAGCCGGGCGAGCGGCTGCTCGACGACCTCGTCGATCCGCTGCAGCTCGTGGGCCGCCACGGCTGCGACGTGGACAACTTCGCCGAGAACTGGCGCAGCGCCCTCGGCTACGGCATCGAGGGCCGGGCCCAGACCCACCCGCTGCCCAACGGCTTCATCGGGCCGCTGCACTACTTCCGGATCCTGCCGCCGTTCACCCCGGCCGGCATCCAGGGCATCACGCGCGACTCGCCGATGGTCGTCGACGAGGTGCATCCCGGCCCGTGCAAGTACTCGCCGGGCAAGCGCTACATCGAGACGCCGACGCGGGGAGGCTCGCGATGATCCGCCGAGGCGGAGTCGGAGGCGGGCTGTCCGAGCGCTCCTACTCGCGCATCGGAGCGGCCACCGTGGGAGTGATCGCCGTCCTGACGCTGTTCGTCTTCGGTGGCTTCCTGGACCGCGCCCTGCAGCGCAAGGGCACGGAGGTGACCGCCGTCTTCCGCGACGCGAGCCAGATCTCCAAGCGCAGTCCCGTGCGCGTGGACGGCGTCGACCAGGGCCGGGTCGCCGACGTCGAGCTCCAGGAGGACGGCCGCAGCGCCGTGGTGACGCTCGAGGTCTTCGACGAGTCCCTGCCGCTGTACCGCGACGCCCGCGCGACCGTCGACTCCCGCAACGTCCTGGGCGGCACGTACTACGTCGACCTGCACCGCGGGACCCCGTCGGCCGGCGAGCTGCCCGGCCAGCGCATCCCGGTGACCCGCACGACCGGGCCCGTGGAGGTCGACGCGCTCCTGAGCGACCTGCGCGACGGTGAGCGGCGCGGCCTCAAGACGATGCTGCGCGAGATCCCCACGGCCCTCGAGGACGAGCTCGAGCTCGAGCGCACGCTGACGACGCTCACGCGGTCGGCCCCGACGCTGCGCCGCGGCGTGGCGACGTTGCGCGGGCAGCGCGATGGCGACCTGCGGGCGCTCGTGCGCAACACCGCGCGCCTGACGTCTGACCTCGGGCGCGAGGACCGCTCGCTGACCGGGCTCGTCGGCGACGGTGCGCTGGTCACCGAGGTGGTCGCGCGCCGCCGCGATGCCGTCCAGAGCTCGATCCTGCGGGCTGCCACCACGCTGCCCGAGGTGCGGCGCACCATGGCGCTGGTCGACGTGACCCTGCGGGGCACCGACCCGCTGCTGGCCCGCCTGCGGCGCTCCGCCACCCAGGTCGCGCCCGCGCTGGCGGACCTGCGTCCG
The DNA here is from genome assembly GCF_017084525.1 of Conexibacter sp. SYSU D00693. GTDB lineage: Bacteria > Actinomycetota > Thermoleophilia > Solirubrobacterales > Solirubrobacteraceae > Baekduia. Next base: position 1,286,712 of record NZ_CP070950.1, on the reverse strand, counting down.
ACCGTCGTGGACGCCGACCGGCTCCTGCGCGGCGCCCGCCCGCTGCTGCGCGAGCTGCGACCGGCCGCCCGGTCGCTGGCCGCCACCGCGCAGAACGGTGGCCCGCTGCTCGACGACCTCGACCCGAGCCTCCGGCGACTCGACGAGACGATCCTGCCGGACCTCGCCAAGAAGGACCCCGTGACCGGCCGCTCCACGTCGGCGATGATCGGCCCGACCCTCGGTGGGCTGGGGGCGGCCGCCGGCAGCTACGACAACCGGTCCCACATGATCGGCCTGGCGGCGGGCGCCGGCGAGCGCGCCATCGACACGCTGCCCTGCCGCACGTACTTCCTGGACCCGGACGCGGCGGGCGCCGGGAAGGTCGCCGAGTGCCGCGAGATCGCGAAGTTCCTCAACGACCTCCTGACCTACAACCCGATCCCGGGCCCATGATCGACGTCCGCGAGCACCTCAGCGAGAGCATCAACCGCACGCGCATCGCGCTCGAGCTGCGGCGCGGGTCGCGCCCGGCGATCGTCGTCGCGCTGGGCATCGTGCTCGGGCTGGTCTGTGCGTTCTACGTCGCCAAGAACGTGTCCAAGTCGGTGTACACCCCGACCCAGGAGGTGCGCTTCGCGGTGGCCGACGCCAACGCGGTGCAGGGCGGCGATCGCAACGAGGTGCGCTTCAAGGGCATCGACGCCGGCAGCATCAAGGACGTCGAGCTGGTCGACGGCCGCGCGGTCATCACCGCCGAGGTCTACGAGGAGTTCGCGCCCTTGTACCGCGACGCCCGCGCCATCCTGCGCCCGAACTCGGCGCTGGAGGACATGTACCTCGACGTCCTGGACCGCGGCACGCCGGCCGCCGGCAAGGCCTCGCCCGACGAGCCGCTGGCGATCGGCCAGACCGACGTCTCGGTGCAGGTCGAGGACGCCCTGTCGGCCTTCAGCCCCGACGTGCGCACCCGGATGGCGACGATGCTGCGCAACCTCGGCGGCGGGCTCGAGGGCCGCGGCGACGACCTGCGTCGGGCGTTCGTCGAGGCGGTCCCGCTGGTGCAGGTGGCCGAGCGGCTCGCCGGCCAGCTCGCACGCCGTGGGCGACTGACACGTTCGCTCGTGCGCAGCACGGGCGTGCTGACGGGCGAGCTGTCGCGCCGCGACGCGATGCTGCGGCGGCTGGTGCGCGAGGGGGCCACGACGGCCCGCGCCCTCGAGCGCAGCTCGGGCGGGCTCGACGCCACGCTGGCCGAGCTCCCTGGGCTGCTGGGGCGCGTGGACTCGAGCTTCGCCGCCTTGCGCGGGGTCCTGCCGGAGGTCGACGGCGCCGTCCGGGCGCTCAAGCCGGCCGCCGCCGAGCTGCCCGCCGGCCTGTCGGCGGTGCGGTCGCTCAGCGACGCGGCACGGCCCGCCGTCCGGGCGCTGCGAACGCCCGTGCGCCGCCTCGTGCCGCTCGCTGGCGTGCTGACGCCGACGTCGGAGAGCCTGAGCCGGGCCGTGCGCGCGCTGCGGCCGCAGTCCGACGCGATCGACCACGTGACGAAGACCGTCGCCGGCTGCGGCGTCGCCCTCCAGGGGTTCTTCCAGTGGACCGCGTCGCTGGTCAAGTACGACGACGCCCGTGGCGGGCCCGGTGGACGCGGCGACCTCAACGTGGGGCTGGACTCGACGAGCGTGCTGAAGGACCCGAACGTCATCGTGCCCAAGAGCTGCGCGCCGGGCCGACCGATCGGCGGCGTGCCCGGCACCGGAGGTGACCTGAGGCCATGACGACCCTGCGCCGGTTGCTGCCGATCATCGCCATCGCGATCCCCGGGCTCTTCACGGTCGGGTTCTGGTTCGTGCACTCGGGGACGGTGTCGACCGGCGGCGACCCCTACCGCGTGAAGGCGGTGCTCCCGTCGTCCTCGACGCTCGGCAAGGGCGCCGGCGTGACCATCGCGGGCCTGCGGGTCGGCCGCGTCGCCGACGTCGATCGCGCGCCCGACGGGGTCGGCGTCACGCTGGAGCTCGACCCCGACCACGCCCCCGTGACGACCGACACGCGCTTCGGCCTGCGCCTGCGCACGCTGGTGGGCGAGAACTACGTCGAGCTCTTCCCGGGTCGCGGCGCTCCGCTGCCCGACGGCGGCGTCCTGCCCAAGGCCCAGGCACAGCGCTACGTCGACGTCGACGAGATCCTCGAGAGCCTGCGGGGTCCCACGCGCGACCGTGCCCGCGCGATGCTGCGCGGCCTGGGGGAGGGGTTGGACGGCGAAGGGCGCCGGCTCAACCGGACGGTCGGCGGCGTGAGCGGCTTCGTCGCAGAGGCGACGCCGATCGTCGGGATCCTGCACGGCAAGCGCCGGCAGCTCAGCCGGCTCGTGGACGAGCTCGGCCAGGTCACGGCGGCCGTCGGCCAGCGCGGCGACGCCGTGCGCGAGCTCTCCACGATGGCCCGGCGCACCTTCCGCGCCGTGGCCGCGCGCGACCAGCAGCTCAAGGCGACGATCGATCGGCTGCCCGCCCTCGTGCGCCAGGCCCGCTCGACGGCGGGCGTCGTAGAGCTCGTGGGCCGCCAGGCGGCCCCGGTGCTCAGCACCGCGGCCACCGCGGTGCGCGAGGTGCGCCCGACCGTCCGGCGCCTGCCGGCGGTGGCCGCGGAGGGCGCCCGGCTCGTCGACGAGCTGGACCGCACGGCCCCGCGGCTGCGCCCGACGCTGCGTGACGTGCGCTCGCTGGCCGCGCCCACCCTCAAGGCGCTCCCGCAGGTCAGGGCGGCGCTGTGCGAGATCAACCCTGCGATCTCCTACTTGGTGAAGTACCAGCGCGACCTCGTCGGGCTGCTGCAGGGCATGGGCTCGACGACGAACTACTACGACGCCAACGGCCACGCGGCGCGCCTGTCGGTGAACCTCGGCGAGCAGCAGCTGCGCATCTTCGACGAGCGCAGCAGCAAGCTCCTCAACACCCTGCTGCGCAACAAGGTCGTCAGCCGGGTCTACAACGTGGGCTACAACCCGCTGCCCGACCGCTCCGACGAGGTGGCCGACGGCTCGCACCCCTCGGGCCCCAAGCACGTCACCAAGCCCTACCCGCGCATCCACGCCGAGTGCTGAGCCCCGCCGCGACGGGCGCCTAGAACGGGGCTAGCACCCGGTGGCCGCTGCCGAGCTGGTCGAGCAGCTGCTGGGCGATGAGCGCCAGGACGACGAGCAGGACGAGGAGGAGGAGCACGAGGCGTGGCCTGCCCGTCGGCGTGGCGGCGACCGGCGGCGGGCCGACCGGCGCGAGCACCGACGCCGGTGCCGGCGCCGCGGCGAGGGCCAGCACCTCGCCGACGGGTCCCTCGTGGGCGATCCGGCCGCCGGACAGGACGGCGACGCGATCGGCCAGCCGTTGCGCCACCTCGGTGCTGTGGGTGGTCAGCAGGCAGGTCCGCCTGCCCTCGCGCAGGTGGTCGGCCACGACGTCGCACACCAGCGCGGTGCGCACGGGGTCCAGGCCGCCCTCGAGGTCGTCCAGGACGAGGACCGGCTTCCCAGGCGCCAGCGCCCGGGCCAGCGCCGCCCGCTTGCGCTCGCCGCGGGAGAGCTCCTGGGCCAGCGCGCCGGCACGGCCCTCGAGGCCGAGGACCCGCAGCCAGTGCTGGGCCTCCCGACGACGGTCGCGGGGCGACAGCCCGGTGGTGTGCTCCAGGACGTAGAGCACGTTGTCGCGCACCGACGAGCTGCCCATCAACCCGTCGCCCGGCCCCTGGACCACCGCGGCGACGTCGCGCAGCGCGCGGCGCAGCTCCGAGTCGCTCATCGCCTTCACGGGCCGGCCGGCCAGCAGCACCTCGCCCGACTCGGGCACCTGCAGGCCGAGGAGGTGGCGGACCAGCGTCGTCTTGCCGGCACCCGACGGGCCCATCAGCGCGACCGTGGCGCCCGCCGGCACGACGAGGTCCACGCCCGCCAGGACCGGCCGGCCAGCCAGCGCGCGGTGCACACCACGGGCCTCGATCGGCGCCGGCTCCACTAGAAGGCGGCGAGCACCAGACCGTGGACGCGCTGGTGGTCGCGGATGCGCTCGAGCTGCTCGCGTGCGTCGTCGAAGCCGCGCTCGCCGACCCGGAGGTTCCACGTGTCGGCCACCGCGTCCAGCGCGACGACCGCGCACGGGGCCCCGGGCGGGGCGCCCTCGGTCTGGTCGAGCAGCCGGTCGGTGGCCTCCTCCAGGTCCTTGGCGCTGCGCAGCTCGGCCCCCGTGACGCGGTCCAGCACGTCGGCGGCTCCCGAGGCGCAGAACGCCGCACGCGCGGCGTCGCCGCCGTCCCCGGCCTGGGCCGCGACCGGCTCGTCGTCGTCGCTGAGGCCGACCGAGGCGACGACGGCGGCGCCGAAGGCGACGGCGCACAGGGCCGCGGCGGCCGCCGCGGCCAGCCGGGCGGGCGCACCCGGCACGAGGTCACGACCGCGGGCGAGGACCGCGGCGCCCAGGAGGGCGGCGACCATGCCGTAGCCGTAGGCCTGGGGCCACACGAGGCTGACGAGCAGGCCCGCGGCGGCGAGGGCACCACCTGCGAGGGCCCGTCGCTGGGCCGGGCGTCCATGGCTGGGTCGTTGCCCGCTCATCGTCACTGCACCTGTGCTCTGCGCATCGTGCTCGCTCCCCATGCCGGAACCTGGTACCGTCGCCGCCGCAGAGGATGATAACGAGCGTTAGCACAGAGGTCGAGGGTCACGGCGCCGGGGCGACCGCCGGGTCGGACTGCCTCGCGATCGAGACGCGCGACGTCCACAAGGCCTTCGGTCCCCATCGCGTGCTGCGAGGGGTGGACCTCCGGATCCCGGAGGGCACGACCGCCGTGGTCCTCGGGCCGTCCGGCACGGGCAAGAGCGTGCTCATCAAGCACGTGATCGGGCTCCTCGCGCCCGACCGCGGCGAGGTGCTCGTGCACGACCGGTCGCTCTCGCGCATGAGCAGCTCGGAGGTGTTGGGGCTGCGGCGGGACATCGGCGTCATGTTCCAGGACGGCGCCCTGTTCAGCTCGATGACGGTGTTCGACAACGTCGCCTTCCCGCTGCGCCAGCACACCGACCTGCCCGACTCGACGATCCGCGAGGTCGCCGCCGAGCACCTCCAGGCCGTCGGTCTCTGGAACGCGCGCGACCGCATGCCCAACGAGCTGTCGGGTGGCATGAAGAAGCGAGCCGGCCTCGCGCGGGCGCTCGCGCTGGACCCGGGCATCCTGCTCTGCGACGAGCCCGATTCGGGGCTCGACCCGGTTCGCACGGCGCTCCTGGGCGAGCTGCTCAGGGAGCGCCACGAGGAGCTGGGCGGCACGGTCGTCGTCGTCACGCACAACATCGCGCTGGCCAAGCTGGTCGCCGAGCACGTCTCCCTGCTGTGGCAGGGCCGCATCGTCTCGAGCGGTCCCGCCGAGGAGGCCTTCAACTCCGACGACCCGTTCACCCGGCAGTTCCTGGCAGGGCAGACCGCCGGCCCGCTCGGGATGGACTGACGCCTGTCCCCATGCACCAGACCGCCATCGCCACGCCCGTCGACGACCTCCCGCGCGCCGTGCCTCCCAGTCAGGTCCGGGAGCGCGTCCTGCAGGCTCTCGCGCTCGGCGGCCGGCCCGTCCACCGGCTCGGCACGGCGCAGACCTCGGTCGCCTTCCTCGTCCGCGGCGGGGACCAGCCGCTGCTCACGCTCCTGCTGGACCGCCAGCCACCGGTGCTCGCGCCCGACGACGCCCCCGCTGAGGTGACGCTCGTGCTCGAGCCCGGCGACGTCGACCTCTTCGCCCGCGGCCGTCTGCAGATGGCCAACGCGCTGCTCGGCGGACGCGTGGTCTCCTCGGGGCCGGTGCGCCGCTACCTCCAGCGGGACCCGATCCTGCGGGCGCTGCTGCGACGCGTCGACGAGGGCGTCATGCCGGACGCGGCAGCCCCAGGCACCGCTCGGCCACGTCGTTGAGCACGAGCTCCTGGGCGACCGGCCCGATGCGCAGGGTCCGCACGAGCCACCAGTAGCGCGTCAGCCCGGTCTCCGGAGCGACGCCGAGGCCGCCGTGGACCTGGATCGCGCGGTCCAGCGCCTCGCCGCCGGCCTCGGCGCCGAGGTACTTCGCGACGTTCGCCGCGCGGGCCGCGGGGAGCCCCGCGTCGTGCTCGGCGGCCGCCCGGGCGACCATCGTCCCGGCCGCCTCCAGCCGGATCCACGCGTCCGCGAGCGGGTGGGCGACCCCCTGGTGGCCGCCCAGGGGACGGCCCCACACCTGGCGGTCGGTGACCCGGCGTGCTGCCAGCCCGAGGGCGTGACGGCCGATGCCGACGCACAGCGCGCCGGTCAGGACGCGCTCGACGCTCATCCCGCTGAAGGCCACGCGCAGCCCCTGGCCCGAAGCACCGATGCGGCGGTCGTCGCTGATGGCGACCTCGTCGAGGGAGACGGCGAACTGACGCTCGGGCACCTCGATGGCGGTGGGCATCGGCGACAGCCGCACGCCGGGCGCTTCGCGGTCCACCGCGAAGAGGGTGAGCTGCGCCCGGGCGTCGTCGCGGGCGGGCTCCGTCACGGCGAGGACGAGGAGCAGCGCCGCGCGGTCGGCGCCTGAGACCCAGTGCTTCTCGCCGCGGAGGACGTGGCCGCCGCCCGTGCGGCGTGCACGTGTGGCGATGGCGTGCGTGTTGCTGCCGGCGTCCAGCTCGGTCAGCGCGAAGGCCGCCCGCAGGCGGCCCCTGGCGACGGGCTCGAGCCACCGGCGCGCCTGGTCGGGCGTCGCGTGGGCCGCGAGCACGGCCCCGACGACGCCGGGGGAGAACAGCATGCCGAGGACGGGAGAGCCGGCGGCCGCGAGCTCCTCGACCACGACGGCCGTCTCTGCCAGGCCGCGGCCGCCACCGCCCACCTTGGCGGGCAGGTGGAGTCCCAGCCAGCCGCGCCGGGCCAGCGCCTCCCAGAGGCGGTCAGGGCTGTCGCGGCCCGCGAGCACGTCCGCGTGGTAGGTCGCGCCGAAGTCCGCGGCGAACGAGGCCACCTCCGCGCGCAGGCCGTCCTGGTGGCCTTCCACGTCGGCCACCGTAGCAGCGACTGAACGCCCGTTCACATGCTGCTCGTCACCCTGGTACGCTGGCCCGCAGTGATGCAAGCGATCGTTCACAGGCGGTGGGCTCGCTGCGCGTCGTGATCGTCGGCGGTGGTCTGGCCGGCCACCGCGCGGCATCCGTGCTGCTGCGTGACGGGTTCGCGGGCGAGGTGGTGCTCGTCGGCGATGAGCGCCATGCGCCGTACGACCGTCCGCCGCTGTCCAAGCAGGTGCTCGCCGGCACGATGGAGCCCGAGGCCTGTGTCTTCCCGCCGCTGGACGGCGTCCGCCACCAGGCCGGCGCGCCGGCCGTCGAGCTCGACGCCGACGCGCACGAGGTGCTCCTGGCCGACGGGACCGCCGTGCCCTACGACCGGCTGCTGGTGGCCACGGGACGGCGACCGCGCACGTCGTCCGTCGCCGCCGAGGTCGGCGGTGTGCTGACGCTGCGCGGGCTCGACGATGCCCTGGCGCTGCGTCACGCAGTTCGCCGCGCGCGCCGCGTGCTGGTGGTGGGCGCCGGCTTCATCGGCTGCGAGGTCGCGGCGACCCTGCGCGGCCTCGGCGTCGAGGAGGTCACGGTCGTCGAGCTGGCCTCCCAGCCGATGCCGGTCACCGGGCCGGAGGTCGGCCGCCGTGCGGCCGCCCTGCACGCCGCGCACGGGGTCGACCTGCGCCTGAGCACCAGTGTCGACGAGCTCGAGCCGGCGGGCTCGGGACAGCTCGCGCACCTGAGCGACGGCGCGACGGTCGCCTCCGACGTCGTCCTCGTCGCGCTCGGCTCGGTGCCCAACACCGACTGGCTGGCGGGCTCGGCGCTCGAGCTCGACGACCGTGGCGCCGTGGTCTGTGACGCGACGTGCTTGGCGGTCGGCGTCGAGGACGTGGCCGCCGCTGGGGACGTCGCCGCCTGGCCCCAGCCCTTGGCGGGCGGGGCGCCGGTGTCCATCGAGCACTGGGCCATCGCCCGGGACATGGGCCCCGTTGCGGCGCGCAACCTGCTCGCCACGGCCGAGGAGCGCAGGTCGTTCGCGCCGGTCCCCACGTTCTGGTCGGACCAGTACGACGTCAAGCTCAAGTCCGCCGGGCTGCTGTCCGCCGCCGACCGGTTCGTCGTCACCGAAGAGGAGCCGGACCGCCGGGCGCTGGTCGTCGAGGCGCTGCGCGGCGACGAGCTCGTCGGCGTCGTCGCCTGGAACCGGACGAAGAAGGTCATCGAGCACCAGCGGGCCCTCGCGGCCCGGCTGGTCGAGCAGGTGGCGGCGTGAGCGCCGGCACGACATCCAGCAGGAGGAGACCATGGCAGTAGCCGTCGATCGCCCGGCCCCGAGCCCGGGCACCCTAGGCCCGCCGACCATCGACGTCGCCGAGAACCGCACCCCGCCGGTGAAGTTCTGGGCGCTGCTCGGCGCGGTGATCCTGGCCTTCATCGCCTACGTGATCATCAGCTGGGTCACGGGGCCGTACTTCGAACGCGTCGAGCAGGGCCCCAGCGACCCGCCGACCTGGATGCAGGTCGAGCTCATCCTGTGGCAGGTCGTCTCCCTGCCCGCGGCGGCCTACCTGCTCTACCGCTTCGTCTGGCGACCGTGGCGGCGCGAGCGCACCGTGGGCGTCGACGGCGTGCTGCTGCTGGGCTTCTCGAGCCTCTGGTTCCAGGACGTGCTGAGCTCCAGCGGCGGCCACTGGTTCGTCTACAACACGTCGATGCTCAACTTCGGGAGCTGGGCCAACAGCATCCCGTGGTGGACCGCCTACGGCGAGCCCGGGGCGATGACCTCCGAACCGATCCTCTTCACCCCGGCGGCCTACGTCTACATCATGATCCTGGCCGCCTTCCTGGGCTGCAAGGTGATGAAGGCCGCGCGTGCGCGCTGGCCGCAGCTGGGCTCGCTGTCGCTGATCTTCATCTGCTACCTGGCGATGTGCCTCTTCGACCTCGTCCTCGAGGGCATCATCTGGCTGCCGCTGGGGGTCTTCGAGTACCCGGGTGGCCATTGGTCGATCTTCCCTGACAGCTACCACAAGTACCCGCTCAACGAGATGCTGACGGTGTCGGCGACCTTCACCGTGATGGCCTCGCTGCGCTTCTTCCTCGACGACCGCGGCCGGACCGTCGTCGAGCGGGGCGTCGACCACCTGCGCCTGCGGCCGGGCCGCAGCGTCCTCGTGCGCGCCCTGGCCGTCACCGCGGCGGTGCACCTCGGCATGTTCCTGACCTACAACGTCCCCAACACGTTCATCGGGATGAACTCCACGCCGTGGCCCGAGGACCTGCAGAAGCGGTCGTACTTCACGAACAACCTCTGCGGGGAGGGCACCGACCGTCCGTGTCCGGGCCCGGGCGTGCCGCACATCCGCGACCAGTCGGCCTACCCCAACACGGAGGGCACGGTGACGCCCGGCAGCAAGGGCGACCCCCTGCCCGCGATCATCCCGTTCGACCGGGGCGCCCCGGGCGGGAGCGAGTAGCCGGTGACTCCCGCGAGCCCGGCGGACGGCCGCTGGACGCTCCTGGCGAGCGCCGTGGCGGGCCGGCCCGTCGGGCTCGCGGTCGGCGCCGACGAGGCGTACTCCGACGGGCAGGACATCGTCCTGCCCGAGGGGCTCGCGGAGGTCCGCGACACCCTCGTCGTCCAGGCGGCGCTGCTGGCCGCCGGCAGCCTCGAGCCGCGCGTCGTCGCCCGCACGGCGGGACGCCGGCGCCTGCGCCGGCGCTACCTGGCGCTGGAGGTCCAGCGGGCCGTCGCCCTGCTCGGACCGGTCGTGCCGCGCACGGTCGCCGAGCGCGTCGGGCAGTTCGCCGACGGGCCGCCGACCGCCTCGGCGGAGGCGTCGCTCGAGCGCGCGCTCTCCGCCCGGGAGGTGTCCGAGGCGCCCGCGTGGTGCGGCACGATCAGGCCGGGACGCGTCCTGCTGGCAGGGGTCCAGGCCGGCGCCAGCGCGCCGACCGAGGACGACCAGGCCGGCACGAGCCGTGGCAGGCCGCTCGACGAGCTCGACGACGAGGAGGAGAGCGAGCGCAGCCGCATCATGGAGCTCTTCTCGGCGCCGGTCCTGCGCAACCCGTTCGCCGATCTCATCCAGGGCCTGCTCGGCGCTGGGCGCGCGCCGTCCGACGACGGGTCCGGCGGGGAGGACGTGCCGATCGGCGGCAACCGCATCGGCCCGGTGGGCGACCAGGCCAGAGCAGCCGCGGCTGCCCCGTCGATCGAGCTGGCGCTCGAGGCGCTGCAGGCGCCCACCGGCGCCCGCCACCCGGAGTGGGACTGGCAGGCCGGTCGCTACAAGCCCGACTGGTGCACGGTCGTCGAGTACGACCCGCGGCTGGATCCCGAGGCCGAGCCGGCACCTGGCCGTGACCGCCAGGTCGAGCGCCAGCTGGCACGGCTGGGACTGGCTCCACAGCGCCACCGCCGCCAGCAGCAGGGCGACGTGCTGGACCTCACCGCGGTCGTGGACCTCGCCGTGGATCGCGCCGCCGGCCGCCAGGGCGACGACCGCATCTACGAGACGAAGCTGCGCACCGCCCACGACCTCGGCGTCGTCGTCCTGCTGGACAGCACCGGCTCCACCGGCGACAGCGAGGACGGCCAGAAGGTCTTCGACGAGCAGCGACGGGTCGCCGCTCACCTCCTGGCGTCCCTCGACGAGCTGGGCGACCGCGTCGCCGGCTACGCCTTCCAGTCCTACGGACGCGGCGCCGTGCGCTTCCTGCGCATCAAGGGCTTCGACGACCGCTACGACCACGCCGCCCGTCGGCGCCTGGGGACGCTCGCACCGTCGGGCTTCACGCGGCTTGGCGCCGCGATCCGCCATGGGACCTCGCTGGTCACCGAACGCGCCGGGACGGTGAACCAGCTCGTCGTGGTGGTCGGCGACGGCCTGCCCTACGACGACGGCTACGAGCACCGCTACGCCCAGGAGGACAGCCGACGGGCACTCGAGGAGGCGGTCAGCGCCGGCGTCGGCTGCGCGTGCATCAGCGTGCGCACCGCCACCGAGGACGACGTCCTCGAGCGGGTGTGGGGGCACGTCCCGTACCTGCGCCTGGAGCGCTCCGAGGACCTGGCACGCCACGTGCTGGGCCTGCTTCGGCGCGGGCTCAAGCAGGCTGACGACGTCACCCGCTCGAGCCCGCTTGCGGCTGCGGGCCCGCTGGCCGCTCAGGCCGCCCCGCGGTAGCCGAGCGCGTACTCGGCGACCATCGAGCGGTGCAGCTGGTTCTGGCCCTCGACGATCTGGAACACCTTCGCGTCGCGGAAGTGGCGGGCCACGTGGTACTCCTCGTGCGTGCCGTAGGCGCCGTGGATCTGCACTGCGGCCGTCGCGGCGGACATCGCGACGTCGCTGGCGTGCATCTTGGCCAGGGAGGCCTCGCGCCTGGCGCGCAGCCCCTCGTCGCGCTTGGCGGCGTAGTCGTAGGTCATCGCCCGGGCGCCGTCGATGCCGACGACCATGTCGGTGACCATCGACTGCACGAGCTGGTAGCGGCCGATCTCCTGGCCCTGGACGATCCGCTCGCGGGCGTAGGCCGTCGAGCGGTCCAGGCAGTCCTGGGCGAGGCCGAGCGCCCGCGACGCGACGCCCAGGCGGCCGGTCTCGACGGCCGCCATCGCGACGCCGTAGCCCTGGCCCTCCTCACCGACCCGGTTCGCGGCGGGGACCGTGACGCCTTCGAGGAAGACCTCGCCGGTGGCGACCCCGCGGAAGCCGAGCTTGTTCTTGAACGGGCGCAGCGTCAGGCCGGGGGTGTCGCGCGGGACGAGGAAGGCGCAGACGGCGCCGCGGCCGCCGGACCTGTCGAGCGTGGCGAAGGTCAGGACGTAGTCGCAGACGTCGATGAGGCTGATCCACGTCTTCGCGCCGTCGATCACGTAGTGGTCGCCCTCGCGCCGGCAGGTCGTCTGCATGTCGGCGACGCCGGTGCCTGAGCCGGGCTCCGTCACGCCGGCCGAGAAGATGAGCTCGCCGCGGCACAGGCGCGGCAGGAACTCCTGCTTCTGCTCCTCGCTGCCGTACTGGAGCAGCCCGGCGCCGGCGAGGCCGCTGGGGAACGACATGACCAGGCCCATGAGGTGGTCGGTCCGCGACATCTCCTGGAGCAGGGCGGAGAACGCAACGTGGCTGAGGCCGGTCCCGCCGTACTCGGTGGGGACGATGCCGCCGAGGAGGTCGAGCTGGCCGAGCTCGCGCACCAAGCCGCGGTCGAAGCGCTCCTCGCGGTCGCGCTCGATGACCCCCGGAGCGACCCGGCCCGCGGCCACGTCGCGCACGGTGTCGAGCATCATCTTCGTGCTGTGGTCCAGCGCTGGATCGCCGGGCGCCACGGCCTGGTGGGTCATCTGTCGTCCTCCTCGGGAAGTGGAGGGACGATGGTACTAGACCTGGGAACGATCGTTCACGTAGGATGCGCTCGGCTGGCGATCACGAGCGGAGGAGCGGACCATGGAGCAGGCGATGTCCAACGTGGCGGAGGCGGAGGCGCTGGGCGCGCCCGTGGAGGCCCCCACCGTGTGCGAGGCCTTCCAGCGTCTCGTGGCACAGCAGCCTCATCGTGTCGCCCTGCGCACGCTCGACGACCGCGAGCGCCTGACCTGGTCGCAGCTGGACGAGCGGGTTCGTGCCGTCGCTGGCGGCCTCTCCCGGCTGGGCGTCGGCAAGGCGGACACCGTGGCGATGCTGCTGCCCAACTCGGTGGTGTGCCACCTGGTCGACCTCGCCGCCGTCCACCTCGGCGCCGTGCCGTTCACGATCTACAACTCCTCGTCGGCCGAGCAGGTCGCCTACCAGCTGCGCAACGCCGACGCCACCGTCCTGGTGTGCGAACGATCGTTCCTGCCGCGCGTCGAGGAGGCCCGGCGGGACCTGCCCGCTCTGGCCCACGTCATCGTGACCGACGGAGACGGCGGGACGACGACGCTGGCGGAGGTCGAGGCCGCCGGCGCCGACGTCGACGTCGAGGCGGCGTGGCGTGCCGTCGGTCCCGAGGACCTCGTGACGATGATCTACACCTCGGGCACCACCGGTCCGCCGAAGGGCGCGCAGTGGGCCCACCGCACGGTGATGTCGCAGCTGCGGTCCTTGGGCGCCGTGGTGCCCCTCGCCCAGGACGACGTCATCTCGTTCCTGCCGATGGCCCACGCGGGCGGCCGCATCACGTCCCACTACATGGCCCTCGTGCACGGCGCCACGATCACCGTCTGCCCCGACATGCGCGAGCTGCCGACCTACCTCGCGCAGGTGCATCCCGACACGCTGTTCTCCGTCCCGCGTCTCTGGGAGAAGTTCCAGGTGGCGATCGAGGGGATGGTGCAGGCCCTGCCCGACGACCAGCGTGAGGCGGCCCAGCGCGCCATCGCCGAGGGACTCGAGGAGGCCCGCGCGCAAGAAGCCGGGGGCGTCGTGCGCGAGGACGGGGTCGCGCGGACCTCCCGCGCGGAGCGGCTGACCGTGCTGCGCCCGGTGCTCGCCCGGCTCGGGCTCGACCGCATCCGCTCGGCGTTCGTGGGCGGCGCCCCGAGCGCCCCCGAGCTGTCGCAGTTCTTCCGGGCGGTCGGCGTGCCGCTGCTCGAGGCCTACGGCCTGACCGAGGGCAGCCTGAACGTCTTCAACCGCATCGAGGAGTTCAAGGGCGGGACGGCCGGCCTGCCGCTGCCCGACGTCGAGCTGCGCCTCGCCGCCGACGGCGAGATCCTCGTCCGCAGTCCGCTGAACTTCGTCGGCTACCGCAACGACCCGGAGAAGACCGCCGAGACGCTCGACACCGACGGCTGGCTGCACACCGGCGACATCGGCCGCCTGGACGAGGACGGCTACCTCACCGTCGTCGACCGCAAGAAGGAGATCATCATCAGCGCCGCGGGCAAGAACATGTCGCCGGCGAACATCGAGCAGGCCATCAAGGCCGAGAGCTCGCTCATCGGGCAGGTCGTCTGCATCGGCGACGGCCGGCGCTACAACACGGCGCTCATCACGCTGGACCCCGAGGCCGCGCAGGTCCACGGTGCGCGCCTGGGCCTCGAGGCCGGGGCGTTCGAGGAGCTCGTCGGCCATCCCGAGGTCCGGGCGGAGGTCGAGCGGGCGGTCGGGCGCGGCAACGCGCGGCTGTCGACGGTCGAGTCGGTGCGCAAGTTCACGCTGTTGGCCGACGTCTGGCTGCCCGACACCGAGGTCCTGACCCCGACGGCCAAGCTCAAGCGCCGCGCCGTCGACGCCCGCTACGCCGAGCAGATCGAGGCGATGTACGCCGAGTAGGCGGCCCGGGCGCTCAGGCCCGCAGGCCGAGGCTGCCCGAGATGATCTCGCGCTGGATCTCGTTCGTGCCGGCGTAGATCGGCGGCGCGAGCGTGTTGCGCACGTGGCGCTCCATGTCGTACTCGGTGGCGTAGCCGTAGCCGCCCATCATCTGCATGCCCTCGAGCGCGACGTGCTTCGCGGTCTCGGTGACCTTGAGCTTGGCCATCGACGTGAGCTTCGTGCGCTCGAGCGGCGCGCCGCGCTGCTGGTCGACGGCCTGAGCGACCTCGTAGGTCAGCAGCCGGCAGCACTCGATCTCCGTCGCGAGGTCGGCAATCCGGTGGCGCAGCGCCTGGAAGGTGCCGATCGGCTTGCCGAACTGGCGGCGCTCCTGGACGTAGGACAGCAGGTCCGACAGCGCGCGCTCGGCCATGCCGAGCCCCTGGGCGGCCGCGACGAGGCGCTCGCCGTCGAGCCCGGCCATGATCTGCTTGAAGCCCGCGCCCTCCTCGCCGACCACGGCGTTCGCGGGGACCTCGACGTCGGTGAGGAAGAGGTCGTTGACCTCGCGCCCGCCCATGGTGTCGATCGGCCGGACCTCGAGGCCCTCGGCGTCCGCAGGGACCTCGAAGAGCGTGAGGCCGTCCTGGGGGCGGCCGTCGCGCGAGGTCCGCGCCAGCAGCAGGACGTGGGTGGCGTACTGGGCGTAGGAGCACCAGGTCTTCTGGCCGTTGATGACGAAGCGGTCGCCGTCGCGCGCCGCGCGGCAGGCCACCGCGCCGACGTCCGAACCCGCGCCCGGCTCGGAGATGCTGATCGACATCACGTCGCCGTCGACGATCGCGCCGAGGACGCGCGCGCGCTGCTCCTCGTCGCCGAAGCGCTTGTAGACCCCGGCGACCGTGGAGGACGAGCCGGCGCCGGCGATCGGCGCCATGCCCCGGTAGACCTCCTCGAAGAACAGGCACTGGTCGACGAGCGTCCCGCCGCTGCCGCCGTAGGCCTCCGGGATCGACACGCCCAGCCAGCCGAGCGCTGCGACCTTGGCGTAGAGCTCGCGGCTGTGGGCCTCGAGGCCCCCGTCGGTGAGGGCGTCGCGCTGCTCGCGGCTGCCGCACTCGCGCTCGCAGAAGTCGCGGATCGCCTCGGCGAAGGCCTGCTGCTCGTCAGAGAGCCTCATGGGCCGAGCATACACGCGACTGCAAACGATCGTTAGCGTCGGTGGAACGCTCTCGGCGGGCGCCGAGGCGCCGGCGTCAGTGCCCGGCGCGGGCGGCCGGGCGCTCCGCGAGGGCCGCCAGCGCGCCGAGGGCGAGCTGCGCGAGGAGGCCCGCGAGGTCCTCGGCCTTGCGGGCCGATGCGGGCCACATGCCGACGGCGTTGAGCAGGGTCAGGGCGGCGAAGACCGCCGTCGTGGCCTCCTGCTCGCTGCGCTCCGGGTAGGCCCGGCGCACGCAGTCGATCCAGCGAGCGATGTACGGGCGCTCACGCCGGCTGTGGCGTCGGCGGTACTCCGGCGCCAGCGAGGAGTCGTCGCGCACGAGGATGGTCGACAGCTCGCGGTGCTCGACCACGAAGGAGGCGTGGGCCTGCGCGAGGAACTCGAGCTCGGCCAGCGGCTCGTCGTCGTCGAACTCGCGGCCGACGCGCGCGAGCAGGGCGTCCAGCGCCTCGTCGAAGAGCGTGCCGAGGATCTCGTCCTTGCCCTTGAAGTGGCGGTAGATGGCCGGCCCGGTGATGCCGGCCTTCGTGCCGATCTCGTCGATCGCGACGGCGTGGAAGCCACGCTCGAAGAACAGCCGTTGGGCGGCGGCGAGGATCTTCCTGTCCCGTGCAGCAGCGATGGGCGGGCATGGTACCCGAGGGCCCGACCTCTGGCCGCGCGTGAACGATCGCTCACGAACGCGTAGTCTGGCGGCCATGAACCTCGTCGAGGCCGAACCCGGGGTCCGCCTTCACGTGCAGGACCTGGGAGGCGGGTCGCCGGTCGTCCTGCTCGCCGGCTTCGGCCTCAGCCACACCGTCTGGGACCGGCAGGTCCGCGTCCTCACCGGGGCGGGCCGCCGCGCCGTCTGCGTGGACCTCCGGGGCACGGGGGGCTCCGACAAGCCCCTGGGGGGCTACGGGGTCGAGCGCCTCGCCGCCGACGTCGAGGCCGTGCTGGACGCCCTCGGGCTCGATCGCGTCGCGCTGGTGGGCTGGTCCTTCGGCGGCCAGGTCGGCTTCCGCCTTGCGGCGGCCGGCCGCGTCGAGCGACTGGTGCTGGTGACGTCCAACGGCGTGCGCGCCTCGCGCTCTGAGGCCTTCCCGTTCGGGGCGCCCGCCGACGCCGTGGAGCCGCGCTTGGTCGAGGCCGAGCACGCCGACCGGCTGGCGGCCCGCCGGGCGACGGTGGCCTCGGGCTTCCGTCCCCCGGCGCCCGCGCACGTCGTCGACCACCTCGTGCAGGTCCAGCTGGCGATGCCTTCCTGGGCGGCCGTGGCCTCCTACCGCTCCTACCTGCGCAGCGACCTCAGCCACCTGCTCGACGAGGTGCGCGTGCCGGTCGTGCAGGTGATGGGCGCCGACGACCCGGTGATGCCGCTGCGCGGCGCCGCGTGGCTGCAGGAACGCCTGGCCGACGGGCGGCTGGTCGTCCTCGAGGGCTGCGGCCACTACCCGATGTTCGAGGTGCCAGACGCCTTCGACGCGGCGTTGCTCGACGCCCTTCCGTGAACGTTCGTTATCATGCGACGCGTGCTCCGTCAGGGCCTCAGCACCGACCTCGCGGCCTTCCGCTCGGGCGTCCGGCGCTTCTTCGAGGACGAGCTGGTGCCCGAGCGCGACGCCTGGGAGCAGGCCGGCCGTCCCCCGCGGTCGTTCTGGCAGCGCGCGGCCGAGCGGGGGCTGCTGGGCGTCGGTGTGCCCGAGGACCTGGGCGGCCTGCCCGGCTCGACGTTCCGCCACTCCGCGGTGGTGACCGACGAGGCCCAGCGCGCCGGGCTGACCCTCGGGGGCCTGCGGGTCCAGACCGACATCTGCATGCCGTACTTCCTCGAGCACGCCTCCCGCGAGCAGCAGCGCCGCTGGGTGCCACGGCTGACCTCCGGTGAGGCGGTCTGCGCGCTGGCGATGTCCGAGCCGGCCGCCGGCAGCGACATGAAGGCGATGGCCACGACAGCCCGGCGCGAAGGCGACCACTACGTCGTCAACGGCGCCAAGACGTTCATCACCAACGGCCTGAGCGCCGACGTCGTGGTGCTGGCAGCCAAGACCGATCCCGGGGCCGGGCGCCGTGGCATCAGCCTCTTCGTCGTCGACGCCGCCACGCCCGGGTTCGAGCGGGGGCGCAAGCTCGAGAAGGTCGGCCTGCGCACCCAGGACCTCGCGGAGCTCTTCCTCACCGACGTGCGGGTCCCCGCCACGGACCGCCTGGGGGAGGAGGGCCGTGGCTTCGAGTACCTCAGCAGCAACCTCGCGCAGGAGCGCCTGTCCATCGCGCTCAACAGCCAGGCGGCCGCCTCAGCGTGCCTCGAGCGCACGCTCGACGCGGTGCGCGGGACCGGCCCCGACCAGGCGGCCAAGTTCGAGCTGGCCGCCTGTGCCGCCTCCGTGCGCGCCGGTCACGCCCTCGCCGACCAGGCCCTGGACGACCACTGCGCGGGACGCCTGGACGCCGCAGGCGCCGCCGCCGTCAAGCTCTTCTGCACCGAGCTGCAGAGCGACGTCGCCGACCGCTGCCTGCAGGTGCTGGGTGCCGCCGCCTACGACCGTCGCCACCCCGTCGGCCGGGCGTTCGCGGATGCCCGCGTGAGCCGGATCTACGGCGGGTCCAGCGAGATCATGAAGGTCATCGTCGCCAAGGCCCTGGGTCTCTGACGGCGATGGCGACCAACCGAAGGAGCTCCATGCGCAGCGCCGTCATCGTCGACGCCGTCCGGTCCCCCATGGCCAAGGGCAGGGCGCCCAGGGCCGACAGGCCGGGTGGGGCGTTCAGCACCCTGCACCCGGCCGAGCTGCTGGGCCAGACGCTCCGAGCGCTGGTCGACCGCAACGACGTCGACCCGGGCGAGGTCGACGACGTCATCGTCGGCTGCGTCAGCCAGGTCGCCGAGCAGGCCGGCCCCGTCGGCCGCTGGGCGTGGCTGGGCGCGGGGCTGCCCGAGCACGTGCCCTCCACCACGATCGATCGGCGCTGTGGCTCCAGCCAGCAGGCCGTCGACTTCGCGGCGATGGGGATCATGACCGGGGTCTACGACGTGGTCGTGGCCGGCGGCGTCGAGTCGATGAGCCGCGTGCCGATGTTCACCGCGCGCCAGGGCCGCGACCCCTACGGTCCGTCGGTGAACGCCCGCTATGCGCCGGGGCTCGTGCCGCAGGGCATCTCCTCCGAGCTCATCAGCCAGCGGTGGGGGATCGACCGCCACGAGCTCGACGTGTTCGCCGCCCGCTCGCACCAGGCCGCTGCCACGGCTGACCTGCGCGCTGAGCTCGTACCGATCTCCGTTCCCGCCAACGGCGTGCCCGGGCGGGTCGTCGACGCCGACGAGACGATCCGTCCGCAGACGACGGTCGAGGCGCTCGGCGAGCTGCCTTCGGCCTTCGACCAGCCCGAGTGGCGCGAGCGCTTCCCGGACCTGGGCTGGCACACGACGGCGGGCAACTCCTCGCAGCTCAGCGACGGTGCCGCGGCGCTGCTGCTCATGAGCGAGGAGCGCGCCTCGCAGTTGGGCCTCCGCGCCCGCGCGCGCATCCATGCGATGGCCGTCGCCTCCGCGGACCCGATCCTCATGCTGACCGGCCCGATCCCGGCCACCGAGAAGGTGCTCGAGCGCACCGGCATGGCGATCGACGACTTCGACCACGTCGAGGTCAACGAGGCCTTCGCGCCCGTCCCGCTGGCCTGGCAGCGCCACTTCGGCGCCGACCTCGAGAAGCTCAACCCGCGCGGGGGCGCGATCGCGCTGGGCCACCCGCTCGGGGCGTCGGGCGCGCGGCTGATGACGACGATGCTCCACGGGCTCGAGGAGACCGGCGGGCGCTGGGGCCTCCAGACCATGTGCGAGGCCGGGGGCATGGCCAACGCGACGATCATCGAGCGGCTCTAGGGGGCTGAGGCATGGACTGCAACGGGATCTCCGCCGTCGTCACCGGCGGGGCGTCAGGCCTGGGCCGGGCGACGGTCGAGCGGCTGGTGGAGGCGGGCGCGCAGGTCGTGCTCGTCGACCTCGAGTCGTCGGCGGGCGAGCAGGTCGCCGCCGGGCTCGGCGACGCCGTGACCTTCGCGCCCGCGGACGTCCGCGACGCCGAGGCGGTCGACGCGGCGTTCGCGGCCGCCGAGGAGCTCGGCCCGCTGCGCGTGCTGGTGCACTGCGCCGGGCGCGGCGGCGCGGTGCGGCTCGTGGGCCGGGACGGCGAGCCGGGGTCGCTGGAGACCTACAGCGAGGTCGTCGGGATCAACCTCATCGGCACGTTCAACGTGCTGCGCCTCGCCGCCGCGCGGATGGCGCGCAGCGAGCCCGTCGACGGCGAGCGCGGCGTCTGCGTGCTCACGGCGTCGGTGGCGGCGTTCGAAGGCCAGATCGGCCAGATCCCGTACGCCTCGGCGAAGGCCGGCATCCACGGGATGACGCTCGTGGCGGCGCGTGACCTGGCCGGCAGGCTCATCCGGGTCTGCACGATCGCGCCCGGGACGTTCGACACGCCGCTGCTGGCGCGCCTGCCGGAGGACGTCAAGGCGTCGTTGGCCACGTCGGTGCCGCACCCCAGCCGGCTCGGCGATCCCGACGAGTATGCGCGCCTGGCGCTGCACATCGTCGACAACCCGATGCTCAACGGGGAGACCATCCGGCTCGACGGCGCGATCCGGATGGCGCCGCGGTGACCACCGCCTCCGCGCGGGAGGCCGGGCTCGGGGACCTCGCCGAGGAGCACGAGTCCTTCCGCGAGAGCCTGCGCACCCACCTCGAGCGCGTCGCCGTGCCCCAGCGGGAGCGCTGGGCGGCGCAGGGCAGCGTCCCTGGCGACGTGCTCACGGCCGCCGCCGCTCACGGCTTCACGGCGATGGCGGCGCCCGAGGAGGCGGGCGGGCTGGGCGTCGACGACCTGCGCTTCTCGGCCATCGTCCTGCAGGAGGCGGCCCGGGCCGGGCTGACCGCCCTCGGCCTGGTGCTGCTGGGCCACGGGGACCTGCCGGCGCGCGCGCTGCGCGCAGCGCCTGGCGAGGCGATGTTGTGGCTGCGTGCGATCGTCGACGGTGAGCTGCGCGCGGCGACGGCGCTGGACACACCCGATCTGCGCCTCGACGACGGCGGGGCGGTGCACGGGCGTCAGCCCGCGGTCGTGGGCGGTGCCGACGCCGACCTGCTCGTCCTCGCCGTCCGGCGCGACGCCGGGCAGGTGCTCGTCGCCGTCGCGACCGACGACCCGGCGGTGCGGCGCGGGACCGGCGCTGCGCCGGTCGGCCTCGCGGCGGCTGGTCTGGCCGAGGTCGAGCTCGACGGCGCCCGCGCCACGGTGCTCGAGGGCGCCGACGTCGAGGCGCTGGTCGCCGACGAGCGGCTGCTGCTGGCCGTCGCGTCCGTCGCGGCGGGCCGTGCGGCGCTGGCGACGACCGTGGCCTACGTGACCGACCGCCGGGCCTTCGGCACGCCGATCTCCGGCTTCCAGAACACGCGCCAGCTGCTCGGCCAGGCGGCGGCGGAGCTCGAGGCGGCCGAGGCGCACGTCGAGCGCTGCCTGGCGCGCCGCACCGGCGCGGCGGCCGCCGACGGGGCCGACGCGGCGGCGGTCAAGCTCCATGCCGCCGAGGTCCTCGGCCGCGTCGTCGATGCCGGCGTGCAGCTGCACGGCGGCTACGGCTACATGCTCGAGTACCCCATCGCCCGCGCCTTCGCCGACGCCCG